>JBPOIF010000009.1:0-49844 GCA_052034745.1 Candidatus Nomurabacteria bacterium
TGGCGCAAAAAGTGCTCGAAGTATCAAAGCGTCCTGAGCTCACCAAACTCGCAAATGACATCATCAAAGCGCAAAATGGCGAGATTGAGATGATGAAACAGTGGCAGTCTCTGTGGTTTAAATAACACCTCTTGAAAACACCCCTCCTTGTGAGGGGTGTTTTACAATTATTTGACAAAAGATGTCAGGCTTGTAGTATCGATAAAAAAGTACACGTATGACAAAGACAAAGAGAATCTCCCGGAAACTCAGGATCCAGGGCAAGAAACATGCCTGTTCAAATCCACCAAAAAATGCAAAATCAAAATTGCAGTCACCAAAGGATCTCAAAGAGCCCACGAGTATTTCAAAGCTTTTTCCGCCAGACCACAACAAACTGCTTTCGAAGGTACGCATCAGGCCCTGGCAGGTCTTTATTGTAGATATTTCCAATGTGGAAATAAAGATTCTGAAAGGCAAAAAGTTCCCCTTTATTTATTTCGATAAGGTGAGTCGTGTTGCGGTTCAGAGGGTTTTGCAGAAGGGCAAGAAAAAAGGCCTGGACGCAAAAATGGTTCAGTTTGATGCAGGTGTTGGAGCGCCGATGATTCCTGGAAGTTACGATGTCAAAGGTCTTCAACTCAAGCTGGACGGCAAGCAGGGCGCTTTGATCGTCCTGGGGACTGCGCAGACAGAATGGCAACGGTTGGTTGCCTAAAAATGAAATAGTATAAAAAGCGATGGCACCTCTATCGCTTTTTTTGTTTCTCAGTTGACTTCAATCATAGAAAATGTAGTATCAAGGAAAATTGTAAATATATGAAACCAAAGCTTTTTATGGTCCTGGTGGGTTGCAAACCCCAAGGGCGTTTTACTGAACAACATGATATGTTTTTCGGTATCGCTCCAACTCTCAAAGATCTCCTTCCTGCAATTGGTATGTTTTGGTGGGATGCCGGGCAGATTCATATTGATGTTTGGAGAGAGGTGACCGTCGTTGACGGCAAGGCAATCAACGTTGTTCCGTTGGAAACCCCGATAGAACCGTTCGAGCAAGAGAAAATCTTTTTTCTCAATCTCGGTGGCTACAAAGAAGGGGACTTCGAGGAATATCATTATAAAATGCTTTGCCTGGGAAAAGATAAAGGGGAAGCAATCGCAAAAGCGAAAGAAACTGCCTTTTACAAACACACAGGCTTTGCAGGGGCCAATTCGCATATCGACGACAAGTACGGCGTCGATGTGGATGATATCTATGAGATTTCAGACGTACTTTCGCAATATATGAAAAAGAAGTACCGCATCCAGGTGACAGATGTGAAGTCAGACGAAAAAGATATCTTTCATGCTGGATATCTGAAACTCAGTAAGATCAAATAACAAAAAACATTCTCACGCAGACCCCTCTTGAACACGAGGGGTCTTTTTGCGCTTTTTGACAAAAACAGGGGAGGTGGTAGGGTAAAGGAAAATATTTGTCATGAAAACATTACAACACGGAGGATATCAAACACAGACTGCTTTTGATATTAAGCCACACGATTATGCAGCTGCCGGGCACACTGATTATGTGGAACTTTTAGAGATTCTCGATCCTCCAAAGGGAAAAGAGAGATTTGTTGTCAATCACTATAGTGTCCATTATGGGTATCATTTTTGTGAGACAAGCACGCTCGCTATTGCGAAGAAAGCTTTTGGCGTAGTTGCAAGCGGTCTCGTGGATAATGTGCAAAAAGCATGGGAAACGTATGGTATCAACAAGATCTATACCACAAAAAGTACTCTCGTTGAGCCCTGGTTCTATTCCAAGTCAAAACAGTTCTTTGGAGATGCCGAACAGTTTACTGCAATCAAAAAACTTACTCAATCAGTAAAAACTGTTTCCCAGGGAAAGGAGTATCTCCTTTTTTCTGAGAAACCAGCTTTTTCGTTTGAAACGGTAGCTGGTATTTATGGTAAGGACTCTGTTGTGTGGGAATCGAGCAGAAGTTCATCTGTCCGTTCTCTCGCAATGATTTCATCTTATGCTGACGAATGGAAGGATCCGAAAGCGGTGAGCAAATGGATGAAGTTTCTTTCAACCGGGGAGCAAACAGTGATCGAGATTGAGCTTCCAATTTGGACCCTTATTTTTGATCTCAGTAACGAGTTCGGAATGATTTATCTGCGACTCGCTATTGAAGAAGAGTTCAAAGGGGTGAAAGTTCAGCAGGACTACTGGAAGGACAGAAAACAGATTCCAAAAGGGTTGATTTTGGTAAACCAGTATCCTTCAGTAGCGGATTCCATGGTTGACGTAGTAAAGTTCTTCATTTCTTAAATTCAATTTTTAAAAGGCGGCTCATTTACTGAGGCGCCTTTTTTTGACAAAAACAGGGGAGGTGGTAGGGTAAAGGAAAATTGTAAAACATGGAAACACAACAAAAAACTGCTTATACGCAGGTTATCCCAGACATTCCGGCTTTTTTGAAACAAAGAAAGGAGGAAATAAGCACCTTAAATTCCGAAGCAAAGGCTCTCGTAGAAAAAATGGAAACTATGGTAAAGGAGCACCGGGTAACCATATTGGTCACCGTTCCTTTTACTGAAGTTTTGACGACTTTTGCAAAACAACAAATGGTCAACTTCTTTCCAGGATTGTCTCTTCCGGAAGGGGGACTTTTTTTGAAGAAAGTTGATTTTGTTCATGTGGAGCGAGTTTCAAAAGAGAATCTCCGCGCCCCTTATCAATCGGATATCAGGATCGGCTTTTCTTTTAATGATGAGCGTTTCAATAGTTTCGTAATACTGGAGAAGCTCGGTTTTAATGATGAGGACCAGAGAGTCGCTGAACAAGTGTCTAGTCTCGGATATGACCCGCACTTTGTATCACCGCAAAAGTATAAAGAAGTGAAAGATATTCTCCGTGAAGTGCGAAGCAACCTGCTCGATTTGCAGGAAGCCGTTAAAGAGCAATGATCTGAAAAGTAAATTTAAAACCCCTGAAATTTCAGGGGTTTTTTTGACAAAAACAGAGGTCCTGGTAGGATGGAAAAAAAGAAAAAATGTACTATCAAACAAGCTATTCTCATGGCGAACCCTTTAAAAAGTACTCGACTATGAAAGTAGTTGCGAACTTCAATTTTGCTCAGAAGTACTCGATTAGAGTATCACCGTTTACATCCCATGGTTGCAAGCTCAGTCTTTTTGATGAAAAACAGAATGAGATGTTCAAAGGGGAGTATACGTACATTCAGTATTCTCTGGGTGAGCTTCATACCAAAATGGCTTCTGACGTTGCAGAAAACATGAATATTCTTTTTGAGCTGGAAAATGTATCTGAGAAAATTCAATCAGAGCAGTTTGAAAAGATAATGCTGGAAGTGTTGACCCATTGTGAGCTTATGGACCAAAGAGAGCTTCTGGTTCATGGGTATGCAGTAGAGATTGTTTTTGAGTAAGTCGTGAAAAAAATCTAATGAAAAAAGGCCAATCGCAATCGCGATTGGCCTTTTGTTTTTCGAGACATGGATGATGTGTTGACATAGTCGAGACAAGTGCTATTGTAATCAAAAACTATCTTGAACCTTTAAACACATATTTATGGATAAAAACAAAATCTGGAATACACCAGAAGAAATTGCCTATGCAGTAATGCAGGGATATTCAGTTACAGACAAGGAGACAATCCGGAAGCAGTATCTTGCTCAGGTTGCTCAGTATCCGCTTTATGAAAAATGGTTTGAAAAAATCGAAGCGATACTCACTTCGCCTCAGATTGTTGTTGAGTACGGGAGCGGCCCCGGCGTTCTTGCTGAACGATTGAAAGACAACAAAAATGTCCTTTCTTATACGGCTATCGAACCTGGGGAAACGTTTCGTGAGATGACTATAGAGTGTAACCCCAAGGCATTTGTTTTTGATGCAACAGCAGAAACGTATGTACTGCCGGGAGGAAACTTTTTTGATTGTGCTATTGCTACAGCAACCTACCACCATTTTCATGATAAGGTAAAGTCGTTGGACAATATCTATCGGAACCTGAAGATCGGTGGTCAGTTGATCATTGCTGACGGATTTCTTCCTGTGTATGAGTTTGATGAAAACTTCAATCCAACAGACAAAGCAGAATTTGTTGATGCGGTGATGAAATATGTTTCAGCGCAGATCAAATTGATGCCCAACCCGACAGAAGCCGATATCGAAGACCAGATGAGGACTGCGATACTGGATACGCTTCGTGTAGAAGAGTTGAAGGTATGTATGCCGATCCTCGAAAAACAGCTTGCGTTGGTCGGTTTCCAGGAGGTGAAGATTGAACTAATGAGGCAGGATGATGAGAGGGTAAACTACAATCATCTCGGCTGGTATTTTGTAACCGCAAAGAAGTTGTAACCGTAAAATGTTTTTGAAAGACCTGCTGAGGCAGGTCTTTTTTAGTTTTTGAAACTTTCGGGTTGCCTATTGAATGTGTGATCACGAGTTACTACGGGGACCGTCTTCGACTTATCTCCCTCGAGTCAAAGCACTGTCAGACACAGTTTTGTGTTGTGTCACGAGTTACTAAGTAAAATTCTTCGCGTTGCTCGAATTGTACTAAGTACTCGCGACCCCGGCTCGGCCTGTCTAAAGACATGACCTGCGCCTTCACAACGTAACAAAAAAGACTGAAGCAGTTCAGTCTTTTTTGTCGTTGTGACCCTACGGGGAATCGAACCCCGATTAACGGCTTGAAAAGCCGGCGTCCTAACCGTTAGACGATAGGGCCATGTATTTGTTTATCAAAATGAAACTGACTCAACCGCCAGACCTGCCTGCGCAGGCAGGCGATAGGGCCAAATTGAGCAAAAACATTGTAACAATTTTTTAGAAAAAATCAAATGGGCCGCGAATGCGGCCCATGAGGGGGTTAAGAAAGACAAACAATCTTTTGATACGTTACCGCATCGGGGATGGGACGTTCTCTTGATGCATAGCTGAACACAATAAAGTATTCAAAATCGAACTGCTCGCTACTGTGGTCAAAGTGGGAATGATGACCATCTTTGTCGCAGATCTCTTGAATCATTGCGAGTAACGCATCAGGTCCGAAAATCCAAAGTTTCCCAGGTTGTTTTTGAAGAACATGAGAAGCGATTTCTGCGTACGTATGAGCGTACTCGATGAGCGCATCTTCTCCTTTTTTCGATGCACTGTGATACTTGTCCTGGTCTACAAAAAGGAAGTGAATCTTTTCTGACCCGATACACACATCTCCTTTTTCTCCGTACACCTTTATTCTTTGAGCAACAAAGGGGAGCGTAGTGATGACTGCATAGACTGAGGAGGGTCCTACTGAATCTGAATAGACTTCTAATACTTCCTGCCTTGGATTTACACTAAACAGGCAAATCCTTGATTTTTTAATCCTTTCTAAACGTGACATTTCGGTTTGGTTTTTTTGTGAGAACTGGGGTTTTCCAAGAAGTACTTTACACATTTAGTTTCATATTGTCAAATACTGTTGATTTCCGGAAGAGATACGGTATGATGGTCTCTGTGAGCGAGCGATTAGCTCAGCTGGTAGAGCGCTACATTGACATTGTAGAGGCCACAGGTTCAAGTCCTGTATCGCTCACAAGACGAAAATATCCCATCTGCTTGGGATATTTTCGTACTTGGGAGGGCTGGAGCGTTGATTTTGTTTTCTCTACTAATTTGGCAGAGAAAGGCAAAATCCGCGAGGCGGGGTCGCGCAAAATTTCCGTCAGGAAATTTATGAGTGACCACAAAGGAGCAACTAGTCGCGCGTAAGTCCTGTATCTGGGCCTGTATTGACGAACCGACGTATTTTCGTAGTATAGAGGGTAAAATCATTGTTTTTTAAAATATTCTTTCACTCAAAAACGCACATTCAATGCCAAAAATTACTATTGCTGCGTCGCAGTTGCGACAGGCTCTGGAGGGCATTGAATGTCCTTCACCACAAAAAACAGCGCTTTGGAATGAACTCCGAAGCGGCTATCTCGACTTTGTCGTCGAGCAAATTATTCAAGGAGGTCTCGCGTCAGACGTGGTTGAATCGATTCGTTTTCTCGTAAAGCACAAAAGCGATACGAATAAAAAAACCCAAAGAGTCACTTTGGGAGATATCGATCGATCATCTTCAAACAATGTGTTGTATAAACGCATTGATGAAAAACAAGGAAAGGAACGGTCTGCACACAATGGAGACCTTTCTCGACTCTTTGGTACTCGTGGACATGATGCAATTCCGAAACTTTTTTCGGGAGAACTTCTTAAATTAAGCGATCCAAAGGCAAAAGGCGCACAGATGGTTCAGCAAGAGCTTGCTCTTGGTGGTCCTGATGGAGAGATCAACTTTGATATCAAGCAAGGAAGAGCTTCGTATGAGAGTACCTCTCAAAAGCTCGTTCAGCGCCATATCAAAAAGGTGGCTTCGCTCTGGTCTCATGTTGTTCGCACAATGGCTCAGGACATGTTTCCTGCGCACACTGGGCATTACCGGGAACTTCTTGAAGCATTGCACAAAGTATTTGGGCAAGAGCTCGACAAGCTTAGTATGCTCGGGAAAAGGAGTGAACAGGCAGAGTATATGCTCTTTTTGAGCACACTTACCTGGGCGACGACTATCTTGTACTACCAAGATTTTGGTACCAAGATTTTGTTCAAAGAAGTGAGTTTGTTTCCGTATCACTATGATGTTAGTCTCGGGCGCATCGATGCGCTTGAGGTGGTGGCGATTCGAGGAATTCCTCCGACGCCTCCACAAAAAGAAGTGCTCAAACGCTTGGCGAGTGTTCGTTATGATTCGCTCGGACATCTGTTGTACATCCTTGTTCAGCAGTTTGGAAAAGGAATCAGTATTATCATTCACGACTGGAAATTTGCCGTCGGTGATGGAGACAATGGTGTAGGGAAGACTTTGAATATCATCCATACAGCTGATGTTCAAAACGCTCCTATATTGAAACACAAAAATCAAATGGACAGGTATCTCTCTACAGCACCTGTTTCCTATGGTGTCATGCTTTCTGAACACACTGAAAACAGACGAGCATTATGGAACAACAACGACTTTGAGATTAGTGGTGCCCTGCACTACTTCTTTCCTAATCGTTTACCGATTCGCTATGACGTCGTCATGAGCAATGATGAAAAACGAGAATCGTTTGGCAGGATTGCCGCATCGTACGCAGACGCAGAGTATCGAAGGAAGTTCCTTACCGTGAGTCGTTCGTGGCTCGAGCTTGGGCTTACCCTTGCAGAACAGGGGCAATTGCAAAAGAAACAAGCCCTTGCACAACCAGCGATTCCTGGGGTGCTTGAAACAACATCTGTTGCAAAAAGTGTTCATGCTACCGGCAAGGTATCCGCGGTTCTTCGGGACTCAGTGATTCGCAATTTCATTGATGAATTTGAAATTGTTGAGCAGGTAGAAATAAAGTCAGAATCTCGACTTTTCATGCATCTTGATGCGCTCTTTTCCGCTATTGAACAAGGCAAGGTTGCCGTTGGGAAAAATTGGGATTTTGCGACTGGAGGATTTGTATCTTGTTTCCTACCCGACCATGCACACCATGGGAAAGGAACGCCGTCTCTTAGTATTACGTACAAAAACGGAGGTTTCTTTAAGTGTTTTGGAGCGTGTGGTGCGACAGGGCATTTTGCTCTTGATTCGGTACCGAAACCTTTTGAAGGGCTGATTCAGCCTGCAAATGCTCGGTTACAAATCAAAAGTTTCAGTGATCTCGAAGCATTTCGTGTCTCTCCTCGTCACATAGAGATTATGACGAGTGCACAGCGGATATTTCAAAATCAATTTTTGGATAGCCCTGGTGCCAGGTATCTCGAACAAGAACGGAGGCTCAATCCTGAACTTTCGATGAAACACGGTGCAGGATATGCTGACGAACGATCTGTGGAGTATCTGCTCGAATCTGGTTTTACCTATGACGAACTTATTACCTTTGGATTTGTTGTGCTTTCGCACAACATCAAAGAGTACGGGAGGTATTCGACGATGGTCGACATTCTCAAAAAAAGAGGAATGTCAGTTGACCAGATTGTTCGTCCCAAAATGAAAACCGTTGATGGAAAGCCTCAAGCAGTACCAACACTTCCACTTCTTGCGCTTAACAAGCACGTGACGTATCCACTGGATATCAATCACACGGTGACCTCATTCTATGGGAGATCTGTTCCTGATCGTCCAAAAGAGTACTCCCACGTGAAGACTATTTCTCAAGGGGTGCCACAAGGAGGATACAACTTCACCAATGCGATGGAGTCTGCAATAGCAAAGGCTAGAAAGTCTAATGACACACCCATGATATTTGGGACCGAGGCCATCATCGATGCTGACACCCAGATGCAATTTGGTGATATCAAAGAAGGAGGAGCGTTTGTCGGGATAAGGAATCGCATGCTTTGGCAAGTACTTGCCATGTTTAAGGGTGGTATCATTACTGCGCTCAATTGGGATCCATCAAATATTGTCGATGGGAAAGAGAGAGGTATGTCAGGCCAACGAGCAACTGCTGATTTTGTCGCTTTCCTCAAACAGGTTAATTTCCATTACCCAGTGTATGATTTTACACAGGAAATGATCAAAAAGGTTCCTTCCTTCAATGACATCAATCAGTACTGGAAAGAATCTTATAAAGAATATTTTGTTCATCATCGAGTGCAAAATCTCGCACGTCCTGAAATGCTCTTTTGTAAAAAACGCGTACTCTAAATCAATGTCTATTGATAGGAGACGCGTTTTTCTTTTGACCATTTTTTTACTCCCTGTCTATCTTTACTCCGTGTTTAAAAAAGGGACAATAGAGAAAACGTTCATCATATGGGAGTACAACACGCTTTTCGAAAAAAAAGCATTTCTCTCGATACGTTGTCATTTGTCAAACCATTTAGTCACTTGTGTAAGGGGCCTGGGCGCTATACGGGAAAGCCGGTACTTATAGAGGGGTTCAGCAAGAGACCTGGAGTTTTGATTACTCGGTTCAGGAATACGAACGGGGTCGTCTCTTATCAGGTCAAATTCCACAGCTTTTCTGTTGCTCAATCTGCGAGCAGGATATATCAGTTGTTGTTAAAGAAGGGGATTACAGAAATCGAGTTTTGTCCGATTGCTTGTTCTACAAAACAGGCAGCACTATTCATTACTCGGATTCAAAAACAGCTTCGTACGCAACCACTTGATACTCATCTTGAGAAAGTACGAAATTGGTTTCGTGATCCTCAGGCAGAAAATTTTCCTTTCGAGCAGCTCCATTTTAGAAGACCCTTTCTTGATTTTGGGACTTTTAAAAAGACCTCTTTTATTGATTATTCGCGTACTTCTGGTGTTTACCTGATTCGGGAGTATCGAGTGCTTGAGAATTCTTTTGTAACAGTCTATGTCGGGAAAAGCACGTCTGTTCTTGGAAGTCGTATTCGCAACAAGTTTTATTCCAATCCTCATTTGTTTTATAAGGATATTGAAGGGGAGTTGGAGTACCACATCTTTGCTATTGAGATCTCACCGCTTACGGTTTCTCGGAGAGAAGATCACATAAAACTTCTTGAACAGTACGAATCGGTTCTTATCAAAGTATTGCGCCCGCGGGACAACAAGCTCGGAAATCCCGATTATTTTATTCCTGAGAGTAAATGGATACCAATTGATGACGGCGAAGAGATGCCATTTTAAAATCCCTATGTGAAAACAGGGATTTTTTTTGCGGAAACGGAGAGATTTGAACTCTCGATGAGGTTACCCCCATGCCGCGTTTCGAGTGCGGTGCCTTCAACCACTCAGCCACGTTTCCAATATTCTTTTCATTCATCTGGAACACTCGCGGCTTCGTGCTTGCCACCTCGTTTGTCTATAGTATGACAACTCGGATAAAACGCAAAGCAGTTTGCCTTTTATCCACTCAGCCACGTTTCCAATATTCCTTCTATTTACTTTGTTGTTTTGATCCAGATGTAGATATCCTCAAGTGCCTTGATAGCATCACCTGTTGCGATATTGTTCTGATGATATCTGCCATCTGTACAATCACCCGCAGCCCAAAGTCCGAGTATATCGGTTCGCTGGTTTGTCGGGTCGACAACGATGGTACCTGTTTCTGTGCGCTTGGCAAGACCTTCCACAAGTTCTGTGTTTGGGAGCTGTCCGATCTCGACAAAGATACCACTGACAGTGAGTTTGTGCTCTTCGTCAGAATCTTTGACTTTATAGGTGAGCCCGTCGACAAACTGCTCTCCGGTGACACCCGTAAGTTCTGCATGTGTGATGACGGCAATTTTTGGGTTGTTCTGCACCATGGTGACTGTGATCGGGTCGGCACGGAAATTGTCAGAGCGGTGAATCAGCGTCACTTCACTTGCGTATTGTGCGAGCTGGATAGCGGCTTCAAATGCAGCATTGCCTCCACCGATGACCGCAACAGGCATTCCTCCAAAGAGTGGCCCGTCACAGGTCGCACAGTACATGATGCCTTTATGGTCGAGCTGTGCGGCTCCAGGAGCCTCGAGCTTGCGATGTCTGCTCCCGGTGGCTATGAGGACCGCACGCGCGTTGATAGTGCTCCCATCGCTCGCCTGGAGGGCAAAAGCAGCACCTTCTTTGGTGATGGTGGTGATTTTGAGACCCGTTGAGAGGGTGACGGTACCCTTTTCTCCTGCTTTTTCGGGCGTGTATTCTTCGACGTGTTTTTTGAGGGATTGCGCAAGCTCTGTTCCTCCAATAGCAGGAGTACCGATCCAGTTGTAGATAGTCTCAGAGACGGCAGATTGACCACCGATCTCTTCGGCGATCATGATTGTTTTTAGTTGTTTGCGTCCAGCATAGACAGCAGCGCCGCATGCCGCAGGGCCGCCTCCGATGATTGCGAGTTCGTATTGCATAGCCGGTAGTATAACAGAACGAGTAATTAGCTTCTAGCTTTTAGCTGCTCGCGTCTAGTATTTAGCAAAAAATCCCTGCGAGGGGATTTTTTGCTTTCAGCTAGCTAACTAGTTGCTAATAGCTAGTGGCTGGCTTATTTTTTATTTCTTCGAAGAAAGGCCGGGATCGCACCGTACTTATCGAGATCTTCATCGCTCACTTCGCCGTCGAGGAGTTCTGCATCTGCTGGCTTGTCCGCCTTTTGAATCATCGGTTTATTTTCTAAATCGATTGTTGGAGGAGGAGTAGGGCGTTGGAATGCTTGTTGTGCTGAAGAAAAGAGAGTTGATTTCTTTGAGTTTTCATTTGGAAAACCGGTGGCAATGACGGTTATCTTGAGTTCACCTTTTTTCATCCGTTCGTCAGAGATAGTACCGATGATGACGCGAGCGTCTTTGTCGATCGATTCGGTGATGACTTTTGCTGCGTCTTGAAATTCTGCCATGGTGAGGTCGTCATTTGATGATATCGCAAAGAGGACACCTCGGGCACCGTTGATAGAGATATCGAGGAGGGGAGAGTTGATAGCTTGGATCGCTGCTTTTTCAGCGCGACCTTCACCTGCGGCAACACCGACACCCATGAGCGCGGTTCCTGCATCAAGGAGCACGCTTTTCATGTCAGCAAAGTCGACGTTGATGATCCCTGGTGAGGAGATGAGTTCAGAGATACCCTCGACTGCTTGGAGGAGGACCTCGTCACATTTTGCAAAGGCGTCTTTGAAAGTGGTGTCCTTTCCTGCGATTGCAAGGAGTCGGTCGTTTGGAATGACGATGATCGCATCAACTTCTTTTTCGAGATCTTCGATACCTTGTTCTGCGATCTTCATGCGCTGGTTTCCTTCGAAGAAGAAGGGTTTGGTTACTACCGCAACGGTGAGGATGTCTTGTTCTTTTGCTGCGCGTGCAATGATAGGAGCGCCACCAGTACCAGTGCCACCTCCCATACCGCAGGCAATAAAGACCATGTCAGCACCTTTGATTGCGTCTTGGATCTCTGCCTTGGTTTCTTCAGCAGCACGAGCCCCAATCTCTGGGTTCATTCCTGCTCCGAGACCCTTGGTGAGGTTCTTGCCAAGGTGGATTTTCTTTTCCGCCTGGGACTTGTGAAGGTCTTGGACGTCGGTGTTCATCGCGATGAACTCGACGCTCTTGACCTTGTTATTTATCATGTGGTTTATAGCGTTGCCGCCAGATCCACCGCAGCCAACCACTTTGATGCGTGCTGCAGTTTCTATTTCTGGATTAATTTTTGCCATACTCAACTCTCTTTAATTGGTATGAGGGTATCTTAGCAGAACGGCGCCGAAGCGCAATGGAAACAAAAATTTGCCAAGAGGGGATTGACTGATACAAAATCTCGTGTCGTTAAAAAATAATAAAAAATAGAAGCACTACTACGGCATCAATTGTTTGAAAAAGTTTTTGATGACGCCGATAAATCCATCGCTATCAAGTGATGATGCTGTGCTTGTTCCTTTGCCTTGTGACAGATGTGTTGGATCTCCGACCGCAACTCCATACGCACTCACGAGTCGCCCATCTTTGAGAGGACCTTTGATGCTTGGGATATCGAGGTGTACTACTTTGACCGGAATCTTGAGCATCGTTTTTGCAACTTGTTCAATCATTGGGAGATTGCTTCCTGCACCAACGAGCATTGCTCCTGCAGGCAAGAGTCCACTCCGACCAATCTTCTTAAAGTATTTGTCGACGAGTTCAAAAATGTCAGTGAGACGAGCTTCGATGATCTCATCGAGTTTCTTTTTTGGAATTGATTGGAAACTAACGACACCACATTTGAGTGATTCGGCTTCTTCGGGAGTGATGCGCAGTCCGAGCGCGATATCTTTGGTGACATCGAGTGATCCGATACCAAAGACATGGAGCGAGGTGATGGTGTTGTTTTCAAAAACTGATACCGATACGGTTTCGGCGCCGATATCGATGAGTGCACAGCCAAAATTGCGCTGAAGGTCAGACAGAAGTAGTTTCTCCGCAGCGATAGGTGTTGCAGTAAAGCCGGTCACTTTGACACCCGCATCATTGACGACGCCGATGATGTCATCGAGGTGTTGCTCGAGGATCGTGACAAAGAGTGTGCGCACTTCGATCTTGCCCCCCGTGATTCCTTCTGGACGAGTCGGGAGTTCTTTTCCATCAACTTTGAAGCTCGTAGGAAATGCGTGGATGATCGCCTTGTTTTTGAGTTCGAGTTGCATCTCTGCTTCGGCGATAGCCTTTTCGATATCAAATCGACTGACGATACTATCGGCACGACTGACGACAGCAGTCCCTGTTGATGCTTCGCAGGCAAGTCCTACACCGCCGATACAGAGGGTCGCTTGTCGAATGCGAGTGTTGCTTTCTTTTTCGGCATCTTTGATTGCCTTGCGGAGTGCGTTTGCAACCTCTTCTCGATGGAGGACATATCCATGGCGCACTCCACGTGTTTCCGCGATACCCACGCCAAGAACAATCGGGAGTTTTCCTCCTTGGGATTCTGTGCTCGTGACGACCACTTTGATAAGTGATGAGCCTATATCAATACCGACTGATGTGTTGTGTTTTGCCATTCATTAAGAAAAAAGCGCAAGCAATTGTTTTTCCTTACGTTCCATTGTACCGCTATGTGCGTATCCTTTCAAATGAAGCATGCTATGGATAACTAAAAAAGTGACATATTTTTCGATCGGCATGTCCCATGAACGGTACTGCAGGCGAATTGCAGGGAGGCAGAGGATGATCTCTCCACTTTTTTTTGAAAGTGAAAAAGACAATGTGTTGGGTGTGTATTCTTTTGCGCGATGGTTGATGTTGAGGGCGCGTGCTTCTTTTGCAGGAATAAATGCGATGGAGAGTTCATAATCGGTTCCGAGTATTTTGTTCTTGATATCCAAAAAAGGCACTCTCTGGATAGGCTTTGGGAGAGTGCCTTTTGCGGTGACGGTGAGGTTGTGATAATCAAACGTCATATGGTTTCTGGATGATTACATCTTTCCAAGCTTTTTGAGGCGTTCGACTTCTGTGCGTCGAGCGAGTCGTCGGAGCGCCATGTTCTTTTGGGAGAGCTTTGAGAGGTCTCGTTGGTTATAACGCTGACCCTTCACCTTTTGGATGATTCCAGATTCTTGCATTTTGCGAGAAAAACGGCGGACGAGTGAAAGTCCGTTTTCGTGACCTGTTTTTTTGATTTCTACGTTGATCATTGGCATGAGCCTATAAGATACCACAGCTCGCCTTGAGTGGCAAGCACGCCTGGGTGCCTACAATCGCTCAGGATTGCGCTCTATTTTAAAAGGGAATCGGAGCGATTCAAAAAAGCTCATGAGGTCACGACCTTCTTCTTCGAGGTACTCATTGGGTACTTTGACAAGCCATGAAAGGAGCACCTTCATACTACTGATACTGATGCGTCGAGCAGGGAGCATCGTTTGATCAAGGTCGTGTATGTACTCTTGTATTTTCTCGAGCACTTCCCGGTGGTGCCCTTCAGGGACGGTGACGCTTATCTTGAGAAGTGTCCCAAACGGTGGATAACCGAGGTCTTTTCGAAGCGTGAGTTCTTCAGTCATGATGAGCGATGTTTTTTGTGTTTCAAGCTGTGTGACGAAGGGAACGTCAGGATTTTTTGTGCAGATGATGACACCGTCGATTGCGATTTCGTTGCACTGCATCACCAGTCGCAGGAGTGATTCGGTGGTGTACAGGCTCGGAATCGAATAGAGACGATCAAAAAAAGGGATCACTGCATAATGGATGCGTTTGATATAAGGGAGTGCTTTTTGAGTACCGACGATGACGGCAAACTTTTTTGATTCGATCGTTTTCAATATGTCTTCGATAGTTTTGCTATCAGGAGAGATGTCGTCATCGATTGCGACGACCGAGTCTTCTCCGACGATATGAGCGACCGCGTCTTTGAGGCTCTCTGTTCCGATTGCGACAGGGACGATGTTCCATCCACCGCAATAGCTACAGGTATGATCAGGCGGGAGTGTTGTACTACAGTGCAGGCAGAGAAAGAGTCGCTCTCTTGTTCCTCCTGACGTTTTGAAACGCAGTGCCATAGGGAGAGAGCACTCGGGACATTCGACAACGGTTCCACAATCTGCACATCGAGACAGCGGAGCGATACCTTTTCTGTTGGTGTAGAGAAAAAGTCGGCGTTTCTTTTTTTCTGCATGGCGAATGAGTTCGATCACTTCAGTGGGGAGAACCGTGCGATAGTGTTCGACGGGAACGATATGAAGTTTGTCCGGGATAAATGATCGAGGGAGTCGATCCGCACCACAGTGAGCGAGTGTTTCAAATCGAGGGAGTGTGTCTCCGTAGATAAGGGTCGCCCCGATACGTGTTGCGAGCGCTGCAAAAAATACTCTCGTGTCGCTTTCGTAACGATCAGAGGTGTGATAGAGATCGCTACTCTCGTCTTCGAGGACGACAGAGCCGATAGTAGTGACCGGAACAACGGAGAACCCGGGTGTCGCAAATACAAGAAAAGGGACATTGTCATTTTTGATGGCTGCAAATTGTGAACGAAGCATCTTCTTGGTGACCTTGCTATGAAAAATCATCACATGTCTGCCGATGCCTTTTTCGAGTTGACTCTTCCACCATTCGAGAGACCTTATAGTGGGTGCAATAAAAAGGACGCTTTCTTTAGAAGCAAAAGAGCTTCGAATCATACGTTTGTACTCATCGACTCTTGAAGCTCTCGTTCCTACGAGACTCTTTTTTTCTCCTCCGAGAGGGCGAAGGGTATTTTCAGAAAGGAGTGATGCGACCTTTTCACCTGCGATGTATTCAAAGAGGATCTGAGGAAGTACCGCAGAAGCGACTGCTCCCAAAGGAGAAAGAGTGGCTGACGCTGTTTCTTTGAGAGCAGCGATGATTGCTTCAAAGTAGCCGACATGTCCAATGATTGATTTTATTTTTTTGAGTGAAAACGCTGCTTGTTTTACAAATGCTTTTGCTTCGATGAGGGGTATTGTTTCGGTGATGATGCCGTAGAGTGTTTGTCGCCCAAAAGGAATAGTCACCAATGTTCCTGGTTCAAGAGGTTCAGGCGCATAGTAGGTGAGTGTATCGAAAGGGATACCGCGAGCAATGGGGATAATCGTTGCGATATGCATATCTAGGTTATACCGCGCTCTCGTTATTTCGACAAAAGTTGTTCGTGGGTATACTATGATAAGCGCAATGTTTCGTCTCCTGCAGGGTAAAAAAATAGGTATCGACCTCGGTACGACATATACAAATGTCTATCTTTCGGGGCGAGGAATCGTCGTGTCGGAGCCCACAGTGGTTGCAATCAATACGACGACAAAAGAGATTGTCGCCATTGGTGCAGAAGCAAAAGAGATGATAGGAAAGACTCCTGAAACTATCTCTGTGATTCGTCCGATGCAAGATGGAGCGATCGCGAACTACCAGTTGACCTATGCGATGCTCAAATACTTCATCACGCGAGCACTTGGGCGTGGGGCACTCTTTAAGCCAGATGTGCTTGTATCGGTTCCCTCAGGGATCACCGGAACGGAGCGTCGCGCGGTGATCGAGGCGACTATCAAAGCAGGTGCAAAAAATGCATTTATCGTCAAAGAGCCGATCCTTGCAGCAATCGGTGCAGGAGTACCTATCAATGAACCACGAGGGCACATGATCATCGATGCAGGGGGTGGAACGACTGATGTTGCGGTGATTTCTCTCGGAGGTGTGGTGGCCAGTACTTCGGTCAAATGTGCAGGGAACAAAATAGACCAGGCGCTTCGTGAATATCTCCGCCGTACGTACGGTATATTGATCGGAGATCAAACAGCAGAAGAGTTGAAAAAAAATCTCGCTAGCGCGCTCGCAATCAACCCGGATGTGACCGGACAAGTAAAAGGACGCGATCAAAATACTGGACTTCCAAAGACGCTCGACCTGACGACGAACGAACTCGTCAAAGCGATCGATTATGAACTCAAACAGATCGTGAGAGCAATCAAGACCGTACTCGAAGAGACTCCTCCCGAGCTCGCAAGTGACATCATCGACAACGGTATCGTCATGACCGGAGGAACCGCACTTCTCGCACACTTGCCAGAGCTTGTTGAAAAAGAAAGTGGAGTCAAGGTCCGTCGTGCTGACAACGCACTCCTTGCAGTTGCAAATGGAACAGGGATACTCCTCGAACACCTCGGTGATTACAAACGCTCAATCCTCGCAAAGCGATAAAATAAAAAACCTCCTGGAAGGGAGGTTTTGCATAGTCTGTGTTTTAATGGGGTCTGTCTTTATTTTTCTCTCTATCCGCTCTGACCATGTCACGGATTTCTGTGTTTGACAGAATTGCGTGCATTTCCAAATAAGCAAACACCCAGCCTATCCAGCGTCCAGCTTTTAAAGCGAGATCGAGTGATGTTGTATCCATTTTTTCTATTTCATCACACATCCACAAAAGATGAGACAGTGGTGGAAGCATTCCTTTGACCAGAGTCGCTTCGGCTGGTTCTGTATAAGGAGAGGATTTTTTTATAACAGAGCGGATGTTCCCTATAGATATTTGGTAGTACATAAAAATTTATTTCTCTCACCTTACAATCCAATATTGACTTTGTCAAACGGGGGAGGTAGAGTAGGGAAAAATAAATGTATGAATTTAAAATTCTCAGATCTTTTGCAGCCGATCATCGATCGCTTTAATGTACAAGCTCAAATTTTTATTTGCTCCGAACCCGGTGAGGATATTTGAAAGAGTTTGTTATACTAGGTCCATGGAACATATCTGGGTAAAGTCGACCAATCAAGAAGAATCAGAAAAACTTGCAAAAATAGCGCAGAGCGCATCTGAAAATATAGAAAATAAGTCGCCGACGAAAGAGATGCTTGATGAAGAAATTCAGAGGTATATAGATATACGATTTCCAGTAACAAATGAGGATAATCTTCAAGAAGATGCTGCACAGAAGTTTGTAATCGATAGTAATTATTTAGACGAACTTCACAAAAATGAAGCGTTAGGAGAGCAAGTAAATCAAGAAATTGTTGATGGTCTATGGAGGATGTATGAGAAGATGTTGGAACAAGGTGCGTATTTAGATCTGCAGAGAGAATTGAGTCCTAAGATAAATAAGCTCTTAGATAGTCTAAAAGTTTTAGAGCTCCAAAATGAGATTAAAGAACAATTTCCAATGGCGAAATCAGCTATAACGAATAAAGAAGCATTTTTTATCGCGCAAAATGAAATAAGTCATATAAAAAGTGAGTTGGATAGTATACGAAATGAAGAAGTATCTCCACAAAGTGTCGGACAGTTACTTGAGCAGTACAAAGCATTGTCGGAAAAATATCAGACAGTCAGAGCTTTAATTGAACCTGAAAATTCTGCATTAAATTAGTGCCCCGACTGTGTACCGCCGTAGTCTTGGCGGAGGGATAGCTTGGGACGATGTTCGAAAGGAGATATCTGTTATATAATAAGGTTATTACCACTTAATATTCTAAATATATGGAAAATTTCCCCAAAACAGAAGAAAATTCATCTGAAAAAAACCTTAAGGTTAACTCTGAAGGAAAGAAGTATGAATACGAAAAGGATGGTGTTTATTACGGCGGGGATTATCTAGCCGAACCACCACAGGAGTTAAACATTAACGCTTAGTCTTTAAAATCACCCATTACGGGTGATTTTATTTTTTAGGTTATTATTAAGTTAATGAAAGAATACGAAAAAGACGCATTGTTAAGATTAATCGAAGGTGGTCGGTATATTTCTGTTTTACCTGACTCTCCAGAGGCGAGATATTTTGTTCAAACTAATAATCTAGATGTAAGAATATTACCACCAAAAGAAATTGGTCAGATAGTGGTCGGAACTCATAAAAAGATAAGAGACGTTATTTCTATTGAAGATATAAATGAAGTTGGTTTCCCTGAGTATATTAATGAGTTAAAAAATCTTTACGCTAAGATTTCTGACGAATTAGTAGTAGACGCCTTCATTCTTTTGCAGAATCTATTTATAGAAAATAATTATCAGTTTCCCGAAATTGATATAATCTATGGATTACTGTTTCGATTTAAAGTATGTGACATACGTTACTATGTTCAAACCAGGGATCAAGGAATAGAAAAGCATTCACTAGAGGCAATTATTGATGAGCATATAGGTGACCGAGTAAGAAACATTGAAGAGCAACAAGTATACTGCTACGAATGTTCTAAAAAGATTTTAGGAATAAAATAAACTTCAAAAAAGCGCTCCGACTGTGTACCGTCGTAGCTGAAAGCGGGAGGAGTAATTTGGGAGGATGTTCGAATAGAAATAGGCTAATAAAAAAGCCCACCAATGAAGATGAGCTTCAATATGGCAGGCTTATGTTAGTTTGCTTCTCTTACAATACCCTTGATGAGTTCTACATAGGTATACTGTCCGTTTTCTATGCTTTCATAAAATGGCGATTTAATAGAAACCAAATCCCAATATGTCTCTTGTGGAGGGTCATATTTATGAGAATACTTTAACTGAACAGTATCTCCAACCGTAACTCCATTCTCATATGCAAACTTAATTGAACGGCTATACAGTTCATTATTAGTGTTAAACCTGTTTGCATACGCTTCTGGGTCTTTATGGTGTAAATCAATATCGTTTTGTTCAGCTCTTTTATAAGCTGGCATCACGACATCAATTACCATTTGAGTAGGAAGTTTTTCTGTGTTAGTTACTTCCTTTATTTGTTGTGGTGGATCTAATGAAACATTCCACTTACAAATAAAGAACACTATTGTTCCAATAACTACTACAGATAGTATTATTTTTATCCAGGTCATCGTGCTATTTTTCATTGCTGATTATTTAACTGTTTTAAATTATTGATTCCTCTCTAATCCCACAGAGGAGCAGGGAAGAACCAACAAAATCAACACTAAATAATCAAGTAATTCAAAGAACTATTATGGGTATACTATAGCATAAAATGATTGACAAGTCAAGTACAGTGTGCTATCATAATACCAGAAATTAACACGGCTCTCTGTACAGAATTAACCATTTTGAGTAGCTCAGTACAGGGAAACGGTAACTATAAGTAACACTAAAAACTTATAGTTATGACACAGAAAACAATTGAGAAAGAAAACACAGTTTTTTATCGTCTCCTCAAACACACGA
The DNA here is from genome assembly GCA_052034745.1 of Candidatus Nomurabacteria bacterium. Taxonomy (GTDB): domain Bacteria; phylum Patescibacteriota; class Minisyncoccia; order Phycocordibacterales; family UBA9973; genus UBA4124. Next base: position 20,057 of record JBPOIF010000009.1, read on the forward strand.
GGTTTGTAGGAAATCCTGAGTGTAAACCCGAGGTTCTATGGGAAGGAAATCATATTCCTGACCTTATAAGAAAACATCCTCGGAATTATCGTATAGAATATTTTTCCTGCGATGATTTTGACACATGGGTCTCAATGGAAAGAATGGAGAATGACCAGTGGCAAAAAACTGATGACATTCGTCCATAGTGAAATTGGTAGCCCCTTTAACAAAGGGGCTTTTTTCTTTTCCAAGACCTTCACAACATGCACAACGTTCACGTGCTCTGAATTTGGGACGATGTTCGAATGAGCTTGTCAGTAGTACACTGAAGGGTATGAGGAAAAAATATCTTTCAATTTTTCTATATATTTTATCTGGAATCTCACTAGTTATATTTTTGTTAGGTGTCCCATTAATTCTATGGTGTTCTATTGGCATACATAAAATCGGATCAGGGTCTTGTGAAATGAATACTGCCCTGATTAAAATCTGGTTGTGTTTAGCTATCTCAGTTATCTTATTTGTTGTTGCACGTGCTAGTCATCATAAATAGTGCTCCGACTGTGTACCGTCGTAGTTGAAAGCGGGAGGAGTAATTTGGGAGGATGTTCGAAGCTCTCTCAAATAAAAACCACCCTGAAGACAGGGTGGGGTGCTCGGATGATAATCTCATTTAGGTATTCCAAGGTAGATCATACCCTCTTTGATTTTTGCCAAAGAGCTAATGGAATATAGAACTTACGGCCCGAACTTCTAAGTAGATATTATCACATATATTAAGATTTGTCAAACCTGCTCCGAACGTGGGACAGCCTGCCCCTTCGAAGCTTTAGCGTAGAGGGGATGTTCGAATGAGTCTCGTAAGGAAAGAGGGGAAGATAGGCTTGTAAATAAAGGGTTATTATGTTTGACAAAGTGTGTATTCTATGCTATTATAAACAGGTAAATAAGTTCCTTAACTCTAAAACTGAATATATGTCGGATAAAAGCGCTTTACTTAAAAGGTTGCACGAAGTATCGAAACTCGGAAAAATAAAAGCAAAAGAAGAGGCGGTTAAACGTAGCATTAAACAGGATCAGGAAAAAGAAGCGGAACAATTAAAAAAATGGCAAAATGAAGCCAAAGAAATTGTTGACAGAGCTTTAACTGAAGAAGAGCTGTTTGTGGCTGCAGAAAATGGAACTACTCATTACTGTATAAAGTCCATGAATAGTTACATTCCAGCAGAACGACTAATGGGTCTTGAGAAATGTATTTTTGAAGAAATTGCTAAGCACGGATTTACCCCGTTAGTTATTACCGAGACCGAAGAAGATTTTGACTTTTACTACATTGGAATTCAGTGGAGAGATATTTAATTATCAACCTGTAAATCATTTTGGCCACCCTATAAATGGGTGGCTTTTTTATTGGATGAATATTGAACTCTTTAGCATGTATACTAGAGACATAGTTATGATCGATTTCGCACAATACGCGCCACAAAAGATGTTTCTCTTGCAAGGAGACCAAGAGGTTTTTGACCGCACACTTGAGCACTTTGTGAAGCAGTATCCACTCACACAGGCGCTCTCGGTGCCACGCTTTACTATAGAACACGCACGTTCTGTTGCGGAGTTTGCACTTGAAGGGACGGGTGAGGCGAGAGTCTTTGTCGTCTTTTTCTCGGTATTTTCTCCTGACGCAGCCCAGGTACTCCTCAAGTCACTCGAAGAGCCAGATCGGCAGACCACTATCGTCTTTATCACTGCATATCCATACCTTGTGCCAAAGACAGTGCGTTCGAGAGTCACACTTGTAAGCGGGCAACACATAGCAGTGTCTTCAAAGAGCACTCGAGCAAAAGTGATTGCTGATATCCAAAAAGAAGCTGCTGAAAAAGAAGACGATCCTGCGACACGGAGAGCACGAGCGGTGCTCCTCCTTGATGTTCTCGAGTCTGTTGTTCGTACCGATTCGAGTGATGCCAAAGTGGTGTATGAAGCAAAAGATATGCTTTTCAAGGCAAATATGCCGACAAAATTTGTGCTTGATTATGTTGCAACGGTAGTTCGCTCATAAAACACCCGCTCATGGCGGGTGTTTTATTATTTCTTGCGCTTGCTTGTTTTTTTACTTGCGAGCATTACTCTCTTTGCAGCAAGACGTTTCTTTGTTTTGTGAGATCGGGTAGATTTCTTTTTTGGACCAAGTGATGTTGCTCTTTTTGCCATACGTAATTGTCTTTAATCAAATAAGATATATAGTATGCCCTATTTTTCGATTTAATTCTATCATCGGGCGCCCATGGTATACTGAGAGCCTATGTACGATTTGACGATACTGAAACAAGAACTGAAACAAGCGAGTGAGTGGCTTTTGAAAGAATACTCACAGATACACACAGGACGAGCAGCGCCAGCGCTTCTCGACGGAGTGCAGGTTGAGGTGTATGGCATGATCCAGCCACTCAAGAACTGCGCAAGTATCTCTATCGAAGATCCAAAGACACTCCGCGTTCTTCCTTGGGACAAGAGTATCATCAAAGATGCTGAACGCGCACTCTATGCTTCAAACTTGGGATTTTCTGTTGCGGTTGATGACGCAGGTATTCGCGTCATTATCCCTGCGCTTACTACGGAGACACGGACCAGTCTCGTAAAGATCGCCAAGGAAAAACTAGAAGATGCACGTATCACGGTGCGCAAAGCGCGTGAAGCAGGACTCTCGATGCTCAAAGACACATCTCTTCCCGAAGATGCACTTGTTCGCGCAAAAGAAGAAGTGCAAAAGCATGTCGACGAAGCAAATGATGCGCTCGAAGGGCATTTCAAGCAAAAAGAATCTGAGATCATAAGTTAAATCATTCGATGACGATCATTATCTTTCTTTTGGTTCTCCTGGTGTGTGTGCTTGTTCATGAATGGGGACATTTTTTTGCTGCGAGAAAGAGCGGGATGCTGGTGCAAGAGTTTGGATTTGGTATTCCTCCGAGACTGTGGGGCAAGAAAAAAGGGGAGACGCTCTACTCTATCAACGCACTTCCTATTGGTGGTTTTGTAAAAATCGCAGGAGAAAATGGGCTTGATGACGATACCCCAACAGAGAGACAGTTCGAATCAAAACCTTGGTATCTCAAAGCATTTGTCCTTGTTGCAGGCGTGGTGATGAACTTTGTGCTTGCACTTGTCCTCTTTACCCTTGCGTACAGTCTCGGTATGCCGACTGCAACAAAAGGGGGCACGCCGACTGTTGTTGCTGTCACTCCGCAATCACCTGCACAAAAGGCAGGTGTCGTGATTGGAGACACGATACAAAAGGTCACGGTTGATGGAATCCATGCAACAACAATCGCGACTGAGGACTTGCGCGCACTCATTGCATCATCGGCTAAAGAGGTGCGCATCGTCTATACGCATGCGGGAGAGCAAAAAGAGGTGACCGTGGTGCCACAAGGTGAGCAGGGCGCCCGTTTTATCGGAGTTGCTGTTGAGCCGATCGGGATCGTAAAGGCAAATCTTTCTGAGTCGATACATGCAGCGTGGTTGCAGACCTGGAGTCTCGTTGCGGCGATCTGGAACACCCTCGCTCATCTTGTCGGAGGAATCTTTGTTGCAGGGGATCAGGGAGGCGTCAGTGACCTTGTAGGGCCTGTAGGACTTGCAAATCAGGTTCGTGGTGCTGCAACGATTGGTTTTGCCTATCTCCTTGCCTTTACCGCAGTGATCTCCGTCAATCTCGCCGTGCTCAATATCATGCCATTTCCTGCCCTCGATGGGGGACGACTTGTCGTGGTTCTCCTTGAAGCAGTGACGCGAAAGAAATTTTCTCGAACAGTCATCGGCTACATTCATGCGGGAGGATTTTTGCTCCTCATTCTTCTGATGCTCGTGCTTACTGTTGGCGACATACGAAAGTTATTGTAAAAATGCTTTTTGGGGGAGAAAAAAAGCGTATCGATCCCGCCAGAGAACTGTTATAGACAAAGGCTTTCGTAGCCATCCCCCAATATGTTTGACTTTTCCTATATCCATGATAGAGTAAGTAAATACAAATTTAGAAAACACCACAAACACCATGCCAATTATTAGTTTCAAACCAAAACAGGTCACGAAGCGGCTCCTCTCAACACTCCAGGATCGATCGCACGATATCATCGTCAATCGATATGGACTTGGTGACAATGCAGATACCAAGACACTCGAAGCCATTGGTAAAAAGTACAGCATCACTCGCGAACGTGTTCGACAAATTGAAAATGCAGCACTTTCTGCGATTAGAAAAAGTGATTTGTTCAAAACAGAACACAAGGTGTTTTCTGAAATCAAGTCAGTCGTTGAAGCAATGGGAGCATTGGTTCACGAAGATGATTTTCTCTCTTATATCTCAAAAGACAAATCAGTACAAAACCATGTACGTTTCTATCTCGTCCTCGGTGATCACTTTGAAAAACTCAAAGAAGATGACCATTTTCATGCACGATGGACCGTTGATAGTGAGCTTTCTGAGGTAGTACATACTGCACTGCAGTCAATCTACAAGTCGCTCTCTGATAAGGAGCTCCTCTCTGAGGATGATCTCGTGAAGCGATTTTTGACTGAACTCAAAGACGTCGCTTCTCAATACAAGAACGAAGAGGTTGCACGACGTTGGCTCGGTATTTCAAAGCGTATCGGCAAGAACCCTCTCGGTGAATGGGGTCCTGCAGAATCTCAAAATATAAAAACTCGCGGTATCAAAGACTACGCGTTTCTTATGATGCGAAAACATGGCTCCCCAATGCACTTCCGTGAAGTTGCAAAGGCGATCCAAGATACCTTTGGCAAAAAGACTCACATCGCAACCACACACAACGAACTCATCAAGGACCCTCGTTTCGTTCTTGTTGGACGCGGATACTACGCACTCGCAGAATGGGGCTACAAGCCAGGAGTTGTTCGTGATGTTATCGCCGAAATCTTGAAAAAAGACGGACCACTTACAAAAGACGAAGTTGTCGATCGCGTACTCAAGGAGCGATTTCTCAAGAAAAATACTATTTTGGTTAATCTTCAAAATCCAAAGTACTTCAAGAAACTTTCTGACGGTACATATACGATTGCATAAACGGCAGTCCGTTCTATACTGATATACATATATGGCGGATGATAAAGGCGGAGGAGGTGGAGGTTCATCATGGGGGACCTTTGAGATTGTTATCGGCATTGTCCTTTTGGTAGGACTTCTTGATCGTATCTCTGCACGTATTCCTGGAATCGTTTCTTCTGGTGTTTCAGGTTCCGACACCGCAGTAAAGAGTGAGACACTTTGTGGCCTCAGCATCAAGACGCCAATTCCTTCACAAAAAGTTGGTCGTGATGTCGTGGTATCAGGCAGTGCTGGTTCGTGTGATTGGGAAATCGTGAACGGTATCGCACTGTTTGCACAAGTAGTGGACAGTAAAGGGGCACCACTTTCAAGTTACACACCTATTCGCACAAGGGGTGAAGATGATGATTCTTTTTATGGGACAGTTGCCGTAACTTCGATTCCCAAGACAACGACAGGGTATCTCTTTCTTGTTCCTGCGTCACAAAATTCATCTGACGAGACAGTGTCCACGCGCATTCCCATCAAGTTTTAGTCGCGAAAATAAAACAGTCTAATGCTATACTACACGCATGGAATCTATCGGTGCATTTTTTAATTTTGCCGGGATATTTATTGTTCTCGTGTTTCTTGTCGTGCTCGCGTGGAACTTATGGATGCACTATATCAACAAGCTCTACATCAACTCGGTTGATTGGGTTCTCCTCGAAGTCATCCCTCCAAAAGAGGTGTTCAAATCACCGCAAGCAATGGAGCTCGTGCTCAACTCTCTCTATGGTGGCGATGCGACAAACTGGTATCTCAAATATTGGAAAGGTGAACTTGGACAAGTCTATTCACTCGAGATTGCTTCTATTGAAGGGAAGGTTCATTTTTATGCTCGATTTCACAAAAAGTTTAGAAAAGGTTTTGAATCTCAACTCTATGCGCAGTACCCACAAGCAGTAGTCAAAGAAGTAGAAGACTATACACGATCTGTTCCTTCGTTTAAAAAAGACGGCAGCATCAATCTCTTTGGCTATATGATGGCACTTGCAAAAGACGACCCGTATCCTATCAAATCATATATTGATTATGGTCTTGATCGTGCCGTAGGTAGTCTCGAAGAGGCGGAGCGAATCGATCCTATCACCCCTGTACTTGAAACGATGGGTTCTATTGGAAAAGGAGAACAGATTTGGATGCAGATTATTATGCAAAAGGAGATCAAGCGTCATACGATCAAGGGTGAGAAGGGTGAGGAGACAGGAAAGAGTTCAAAAGATAAGGCTCGTGCGATTCTCAGTGAGCTGAAGCAGAAACAAAAAATTGTAGACAAAGAAACAGGAAAGGTGACCTCTGCAGATAGGCCATCAAAAGGGGAGCAGTCAGTGGTTGAGGCTATTGAGCGCCATATGAACAAGCCGGGATTTGATTGTGGTATCCGTGTCATCTACCTTGCTGACAAGGAGCACTTTAGTGGTAATACGATCACTGCATTTACAGGGATGTTTCGTCAGTTTACTTCTGAAGATCTCAACACACTCAAACTCAGCGGTCTCACAAAACCACCTGATGAGCCGTGGAAAGATCTAGGAAATCGAAAAATGAATAAGAAGAAAAAAGAGATCCTCGCTGATTATAAAGAGAGAGATTATTTTTACGGATGGTTCAATTTCAAGAAGCTCAAGAAGTATTTTCATGCACCCGCATCGCTTGGTGAAAAACCAATGCTCCTTTCGACAGAAGAGATTGCGACACTGTGGCACTTGCCAGGACGTGTTGCAGAGACTCCAACCTTTGCTCGTATCGAAGCAACCAAGGCAGAGCCTCCAACAAATCTTCCGATATAAGGTATGTACTATAGATCGTCGCAACAAGGTTTTGTTCGTCAAGCACTTCTGGCAATTGTTCTCGGGGTCGGGGTTTGTTTTGTCGGTATCAAACTCTTTATTCTCCCTCCGCAGGATTTTCCGAAAGGGTATACATTTACGATAGTAAAAGGGGACACGTTGAGTTCGGTAGCATTTCGATTGCAGCAAGACAGGCTCGTTGCTTCTCCAGAAGCGTTTAAAATGTTCCTCGTTGTTTTAGGGAATGAACATCGACTGAGTGAAGGGAACTATTATTTTGAAGCGCCGATCACTTCGATCGAGGTTGCTTTGAAAATAGCAGGAAATGAATTTGATCTTGTGCAACATCGAGTTACTTTTCCAGAAGGATTTACCAATGAAGAGATCGCGCAGCGGCTTGAGAAACAATTTCCTCAATTTGATGGGCAAACGTTTCGATTGCGCACGAAAACATTGCAGGGGAGACTGTTTCCTGACACGTATGGTTTTTCTGCAGCACCGAGTGTCGATGAAGTTTTGACGGCGTTTGAGAAAAATTTTGAAGAAAAAGTAGCGCCGCTTCGTGAAGAAATGCAGGCTCAAAAAAAATCGGAAGAAGACATCCTTACTATGGCGTCACTTTTGGAAAAAGAGGCAAATACAGGACAAGAAGCTTCGGTGGTCGGAGGGATATTGTGGAAGCGGATCGCACGAGGTATCCCACTTCAGGTAGATGCACCCTTTTTATTCCTCTTTGGAAAAACATCTGCAGAGCTCACGCGACAGGATCTGGCAGTTGATTCCCCATTCAATACCTATCGATACAAGGGTCTGCCTCCAAGTCCCATCAACAATCCAGGCCTTGCTGCGATTGAGGCAGCACTTCGACCGATAGATTCTCCGTATCTCTACTATCTCCACGATGCCGAGGGGCGCATTCATTATGCAAAAGACTATGCGGGGCACTTGGAAAATAAGAAAAAGTATTTACAATAGAGTGTCATGATACTAGAACAATCACTTGCATTTGTTGATATAGAAACGACAGCGCTTGGTCGTGAAAAAGGAGAGATCATTGAGCTTGGTGTTGTTGTCGCAAAAATGAAAGACGGAGTGCTTGTCGTCTGCGATGAGCTTGATCTCAAGATCCACCCAAAACATATCGAAACTGCGGAACCGCAAGCACTTCGCATCAATGGCTACAATGAAGCCGATTGGCTCTTTGCTACCACACTTGAGGAGGCAATGAAGGCGTTTGTTGAAAAAACAAAGGGGGCGATATTTCTCGCACACAATATCACCTTTGATTACCCATTTATTGAAAAAGCACTTGTTGATACAGGACTTGAACACGACATGCATTTCCACAAAATCGATACACTCTCACTTGCCTTTGGGGTGCTCCACACAACAAACGATATGGGGAAGCTCTCACTTCGTATGCTCTGTGAAAAATACGGTATTGAAAATAAAAAAGCGCATAGTGCATTTGCTGATGCCTACGCGCTGTACGAAGTGTTCAAGAAGATGATGAATTTGAGATAGTCTTGTGATAGTATCAGTTCGTGTTTAAGAAAAAGAAGAAAATTTTTGTTGGGATTTCAGGCGGAGTTGATTCGTCTGTTGCCGCGTACCTTCTCAAAAAGGACGGGTATGATGTCCATGGCGTATTTGTAAAGACATGGTCACCTGAATGGATCCCTTGTACGTGGGTGGATGAGAAGCGTGATGCGATGCGCGTGTGTGCAGCGCTTGATATTCCGTTCCACTTCCTCGACGCAGAAGAGGAATACAAAAAAGGCGTTGCTGACTATATGATCGCTGAATATCGCGCGGGACGTACTCCAAATCCTGATGTTCTGTGCAATCGAGTGATAAAGTTTGGAGTGATGTGGCAGTATGCAAAGTCATGTGGTGCTACTGCGATTGCCACGGGGCACTATGCGCAGATAGGCGATGATGGGATGCTCCGCAGGGCAGGTGATAGTGCAAAAGATCAGGCATATTTTCTCTGGATGCTCACCCGTGAAGATCTTGCACACACTTTGTTTCCTATCGGACACCTTGAAAAAAGCGAGGTGAGAAAGATCGCGCTTCACGCGGGTCTTTTTACCGGAGAAAAAAAGGATAGTCAGGGTATTTGTTTCCTTGGAGAGGTTGATATGAAAGAATTTCTCTTGCACTATATTGAACAAAAACGAGGTGAGGTTGTTGATGGACAAGGGAAGGTCATTGGTCACCATGAAGGGGTCTGGTTCTATACTCTCGGAGAGCGACACGGGTTTACTATCTCAGATGCGCACTATCGAGGGGAACCCTACTATGTTGTTGCAAAAGACGTTGAAACCAATCGCCTTGTTGTTGCTACTATTGATCGGACAGCAACAATATTGAAAGACAAGAAGGTTGTACTGCGAGATGCGAACTGGACAAAACCCCCTGTGGTGGGGGCGCTGTATGATGCCCAGATTCGATATCATGGTGAGCTGTACAAAGCATCATTTGATGCAGAAGGAGTAGTCACACTTGCTTGCGAAGGGCCAATCCCTGAAGGACAATCTCTTGTTGTTTTTGAAGGGGAAGCACTCATTGGAGGAGGGGTTATTGACAAAGTAATTTAGTTGGTGTATTTTTTGAAAAAATGGTAAATCATGAAAAAATACATTGTTCTTATCTTCTGCGTACTCGCAGTATCTCTGAATGTCAGTGCCCAACAGTGGAGGCACTCTTCAAGAAGAGATTTCGGTCGTTCGTTTCAGCTGAGCGTTCATTTTTGCAATTTTCACGGCAGAAATGACCGGTGTGAGCGTGGACTTAGATATTCTTCTGCATTTCGTCCCAGGTATTCCGGATATTACGGGTACGGCGGCAGTGCTTTCCGAAGTCGTTACGGGAGAGATATCCGTTATGATCGTGGAAATTATTACGGGCGACATTCCTACAATAGTTGGCGCTATCGCAGTTACAGGTACCGGCGGTATTGAGGATGTAAAGTTTTAAAATGGTGCTCTGCATATGCAGAGCGCTTTTTTATTTTGGTATTGAGCGATATACTGAACTGATGGAAACATTTGCATTGAGTGATATTTATGTTCATCTTTTTTTGGCGATGGCGCTGGGGATGATTTTGGGACTTGAACGATTTGTTGCGCACAAGACTGCTGGTATGCGCACGTACACACTGGTATCACTTGGTTCAGCACTTTTTGTTGTTATCTCACAAGTAGTGACTGCAGAGTTCGTTGGAACAACAACCTTTGACCCACTTCGTGTCGCAGCACAGATTGTTGCCGCAGCAGGATTCCTCGGAGTAGGTGCGATTGTGCACCGAAGCGACAATCAGGTCAGCGGTATCACTACTGCAAGTGGTCTGTGGGTTGCGGCAGGTGTCGGTATGGCATGTGGTTTTGGTCTCTACCAACTTGCCGTTATTGTCACAGGGCTCGGATTGTTCACTTTTATCGTCTTGTGGCTTATCGAAAAACAAATTCGAAAGCTTCCACATACGGATGGCACCCAAGAACCACTCTAGATGTTATTTAAAAAGGTCCGTTTCGGACCTTTTTGATTTTCTGGTATGATGGGCTTCTATGAAGCAATGGAATACCGCACCTGAACTCCTCATTTATCTGAACCAAACCTATACAAATCTCCACCAAACTTTTGAGAAGCTTTTTTGGGTCTCTGCAATGGGTGATCATTCGGTAAATAAAAAAAAAGAAAAAGCGCAAGTCACTCTTGACTCTTTTCGGGGCGACAGAGATCTCTCTCGAGCTGTGAATGTTTTGCTTCCAAAAGAAAGTGGTGAGACAAAGGAGCGGTTGGCGCATTGGGATCGATTTTTTTCTTTGCACCAAGTCCCTGATAAGGCAAAAAAGATAAAAGAAAAAATATCAGCACTTGAAACAAAGATCAACACTGCTCGTGCAAAGCGTAAGGAGGGCTACCAGGACCCGTATACGAAACGATTTGTCGAAGCATCGTCAAATGCAATGGGGTCGCTCATGATCTCTCATGAAGACGAAGGTGTTCGAAAGGCATGCTTTGATGCACGAGAAAAACTTTCGGTACAACATGTTGTTGATTATGTTCGACTTGTTGCTCTTCGAAATCAGTATGCAACCATACTCGGATACCGCGATTTTTACGCGTACAAACTTGCAATCGAGGAAGGGATGACCAAGAAGGACCTGTTTCCACTTTTTGATACCATCTACAAAAAGACAGCATACGCATTTAAAAATCTTCGAGCACTTGAGAAAAAGATGCCAGGGCTTCGAAAGCCTTGGAATTTCTCTTTTTTGCTTTCGGGGTCGTTTACTCACGAAGAAGACCCTTATTTCCCTTTTGAAGAAGCACTCACTCGATGGGGGCAATCATTTTCCGCGCTCGGTATTGATTATGCACAAGGAGCTCTCACACTTGATCTCCTTGACCGAAAAGGAAAATACAACAATGGTTTTTGTCATTGGCCGGTCAATGTCTACTATGACAAAGCGGGCAACCGAGTACCAGGGGTCTCTGATTTTACCTGTAATGTCGTTCTTGGGACTCCGGGGGACGCAAAGAGAGGGTATGTCACACTCTTTCACGAAGGGGGACATGCAGCGCACCTTTTGAATGCTGATATGAAAGATACCTGTGTGACGAGTGAATATCCGCCACTTTCGACTGCGTGGGCTGAAACACAGAGTATGTTTCTCGACACAGTATTTTCGAGTATGGAATGGGTGCATCGATACGCAAAGACTCGGGAAGGGGCGTCATACCCATTTGAGCTTTTTGAGCGAAAGGTAAAACAACTGAGCCCGCTTCGCCCTCATGGGATAGTTTCTGCAGTTTCAGCTGTCTGCGAATTTGAAAAAAAGGTATACGAAGAAAAGAACCTCACCAAAGATCGAGTGCTTTCACTCGCACGATCCGTTTACAAAAAATACAATGATTTTACGGTGGATTCGTACCGCATCCTTAACATACCGCACCTTTATTCATGGGAAAGCGCATGTTCGTATCATGGCTATGGTCTTGCAACGCTGGCACTTCATCAATGGCGTGAGTATTTTTACAAAAAGTATGGGTATATCGTTGATAATCCAAAAGTAGGGGAAGAAATGAAAAAAGTCTGGCGTCTCGGCGGGTCAAAGACGTTTCCAGAATTTGTTGCCCTTGCAACAGGCAAGAAACTTACCGCGGATGCATATCTTGCATCGGTGACGATGTCTGATGCACAGCTTATCAAAAAAGCAAAAGAGAGGATCGCAACATTGGAGAAGAAACCACTGCATATAAAAGCGCTTTCGCTTAATGCGTCTATTAAGCTTGTTCATGGCAAGAAGTTGATCGCTGACAATACAAAAGGGTTTGAAGCGATGGCTAAAAAATACGCCGTGTGGCTCAAGGGTCAGTATCCAAAAAAGGTTGCCCAAAAAAAGGCAAAGAAGTAAGCTACCACTATGACCAGCAGTGAAATACGAAAACGATTTCTCGATTTTTTTGCAAAACGTAACCATGCGGTGCTTCCGAGCGCTTCGCTTGTTCCTCGTAACGACCCTTCGGTTTTGTTCAACACAGCCGGTATGCAACCACTCGTGCCGTATCTGATGGGCGAGATGCACCCACAAGGTACTCGACTGGCAAGTTGTCAAAAGTGCGTCCGCACTGGAGATATCGATGAAGTAGGAGACAATCGCCATCTAACTTTTTTTGAAATGCTCGGCAACTGGTCTCTCGGAGACTACTTCAAGGAAGATGCGATCGCGTGGAGCTACCAATTCCTCACCTCAAAAGAGGAAGGTCTCGGTCTTGATCCGGCGCGTCTCTATATCACAGTGTTTGAAGGCGATGACAATGCTCCTCGAGATCTCGAAGCGGTAGAAATCTGGAAAAAATATATTCCCGAGTCAAGAATTTACTTTTTGCCAGCAAAAAACAACTGGTGGAGTCCTGGGGATAATGGCCCGTGCGGTCCAGATACCGAGATGTTTTATGATGTGACGGGAACACTGGGAGATTTGTCACACGAGCAATTTGTTGCCGCTGATGATAAGGGAGAGGTTGTGGAAATCTGGAACGATGTCTTTATGGAGTATGAGAAAAAGGATGGCAAGGTGATCGGCAAGCTCGCGCAAAAAAACGTCGATACCGGGAGCGGTCTCGAACGTGTCACGATGGTGGTGCAAGGGAAATCAACTGTCTTTGGGACAGACCTGTTTGCTCCGGCGCTCGCTATATTGAACCAAGAGTCCGAAGTTTACAACGAACGAAGCGCTCGCGTTGTCGCTGATCATATTCGAACGGCGCTGTTTCTCTTTGCTGATGGTGTTCTTCCAAGTAGTAAAGACCAAGGCTATGTCTTGCGGAGAATCATTCGTCGAGCAGTCTTGCAAGCAAAGAAGTTGGTGCTTGCTGACGGCGCTCTCTGTCGAATCGCAGAGCTCTACCAAGAACTTTACAAAGACCACTATAGTGAAATAGTTGATACAAAATGGATTGAACTTCTCGCACAAGAGGAAGCAAAATTTAAAAAGACGCTTGAAGCAGGACTGAAAGAGTTTGAAAAAGGGATTGATCCATTTCTCCTCGCTACTACCTATGGTTTCCCTATAGAGATCACTGAAGAGCTCGCAAAAGAAAAAAATGAAGTGATTGACCGTGCTCTTTTCGATACAAAGATGAAAGCCCATCAAGACGCATCTCGTGCCGGCGCTGAGCAGAAATTTAAAGGGGGACTTGCAAATACAAGCGAAATAACGACGAAGCTTCACACAACGCACCACCTTCTTCTGGCTGCTCTCCAGCAGGTCCTTGGGAAAGAGGTCAAACAACGAGGAAGCAACATCACTGAAGAGCGACTCCGTATCGACTTTTCTTTTGATCGCAAGATGACTGATGAAGAAAAAAAAGCAGTAGAAAAGATCGTCAACGATGCTATTGTCGCGAATTACAAAGTCGTTAAACGTGAGATGCCAAAAGAGGAGGCTGAAAGTCTTGGTGCTGAGATGGAGTTTGGAACCAAGTATCCTGATGTTGTATCGGTGTACTTCGTCGAAGATGAAGCAGGGCATGTCATCTCCAAAGAATTTTGTGGTGGACCACACGTAGAACACACCGGAGCTCTTGGAAAGTTCACTATTCAAAAAGAAGAAGCCGTCGCACAAGGGATTCGTCGTATAAAAGCCACGCTTTCATAAACGCTCGTGATATACTCTCTATATGTTTGGTTCAAAAAAGCGCCATGGCACTGCGATTGCGGTATTTGATGTGAGTTCATCAAGTGTCGGTGGTGCGCATGCGTTGTATCACCCACAAAATACTTCACCGCTTACTCTCGTTGCAAATATTCGCTCAGATAGTACGCTTCAAGAAGACATAAATATGAAGCGTTTTGTTTCTGATACTGTTCATAATATCGAAACGGTTGCTTCATCACTGCGCAAGGCAGACATGCACAAGCCTTCACATATAGAGATAGTCCTCGCGTCTCCTTGGTATGTCTCCCATACAAGAACTATCTTGTATGAGCAGGACACGGCATTTGTCTGCACCAAAAAACTGATCGCCAAGCTTGTTGACGAGGAGATAGCTCATTTGGTTAAAAATGAACTTGAACGATTTGGTACCTACGGAAAAGAGGGAACGATAGTAGAGAAGCAGATTTCGATGGTGCGACTCAATGGGTATGTCACGGGTGACCCTTTTGGAAAAAAGGCAAAAAGAGTTGAGCTTTATTTGACGGTCACCATAGTCCCAAAAGGGATTGTCGATGAGTTTACGGGCGCACTACAGCGCATATACGGTACTCATTCGATAAATATAACGACGAGCCCGTACGCGACTTTTGTTGTTGCACGAGACTATCTCAATAACGGCCAGGAGTGTGTCATTATCGACGTAGGAGAGGAGGTGACCGATATCGGCTTTGTTAAGAACGGTCTCTTTAGTTACCAGCATTCTTTTCCAGTAGGTATCTATGGACTGTATCGAGCCCTCATTCAGGGCGCGGGGCATACTCCAGTGGAGGCAAAAGCGGTAGTGGAAGCATTTCGCTTGGGGAAATTGAGTGCTTCTGCAAAAACAAAAGTTGAAAAAGCGCTTGCGACGTTCTCTTCTGATTGGCAACGAGGCCTCCAAGAAGCCTTTGAACAGGGGCACTATGGATTTTGTTTGCCTGACTCGTGCTATATCACTGCAGATCCTCGTTTTGAAGAGGTATTTCCTTCGATTATTTCAAATGATCATTTTATTCAGCAGACATGCTCAAGAGGACAGGTAAAGCCATTGTTTATCAACGAAGCGATGCTCGCTCCTTTTATTGGTTCTCTCGATGCGGGGTATGATATCCCTCTTGCGACCGCTGCGCTTTTTGTTAGTAGAACAATTTCACCACAATGAAGCTGTACGATGTCATCCGCAAAGAAAAAGAAAATGCTTCAGAGCTTTCTCGAAGAGAACAAGAGGGGAGCGCACCCAAGTTCAATGATTTTGAGCCAGCGCAGGGTCCACGATTTGTCCTGACACGGAAACGGCTTGTCATCATACTCGCGAGTATCGCGTTTCTGGTCATTTTGTATGTTGCAGGGCTTGCGCTCGTGCAAGCAAAGATCACGATTGTTGAACGGCGCATTCCCTTTTCGCTTTCAGATGCTCGGCTTGAACTGAGCAACCAAGAAAAAGCAGACGAAGGGAGGCTCTCGTTTCAGGCTATGGTAGTGACGACGTCGATCACAAGAGAGGTGTATGGCTCTGCGCTCACGACGAGCAATACGAAAGCAACAGGAAGTGTTGTGTTTTTTAATGAATATAGTTCTGCAAAACAGACGGTCAAGAAAGGGGCGATTCTTACTGCCACAAATGGTAAAAAATATGTCACACAAGCACAGGTTGTTGTTCCAGGATATACAACCGTGAGTAAGAAAAAGACAGCGGGGACCAGTCCTTCGGTGGCAATTGCGGCACTTGAGGTGGGCGAGTCATATAACAGTGAAGGTACTACCTTTTCTGTCAGTGGCTGGACCAACGCTTCAAAAACCTTTTATGCTCGTTCTACCGACATTGTCGGAGGAGAGTCGGGGGTCAGTCATACACTTACCGCAAAAGAGCAACAAGATGCTGTCGCTACGTTTCAAGTCCAACTCGTTGAGCGTCTCAAGCGGGAGACAAGAGGGCAGATTCCTGATGATTTTGTGACATTTCCAGAACTCCAATTTCCGATTATTGATACAGAGTCTTTTGTGTTTAAGGGCGGAAAGGTTCGGTTTCCTGCCACAATGACAGGAACAATGGTCTCGTACCTTATCCCGAGAGCACTCCTCGAGCAGGCTATCGCTTCAAAGGCCATCACTGAGCGTTCATATCCACAAGTAGCAGTACCTTCACTCGGTGATCTGACCTTTGACCTCCGTTCTGCTGTTCCCAATGATCCCAAAATCATCCCTGATGCGATTACGATTGGAGTCTCTGGTTCTGGTACTGTCATCACAAAAGTTCCTATCGACAAGATCAAAGAAGCGCTCATCGGGAAGCCACGGAGAGACTTCTCAGATGCAATCGTTGGCATCGCTGAAGTAGACACCGCACGCTTTCGATTGCTGCCATTTTGGTCTCCTCGCTTCCCTTCGAAGTGGTCCAAAATAGATGTTTTGGTCAAATAGTTGACCAAAAAATAAAAGAATAGTATTATTGTTTTTGCAACGCATGTCAGAAAAAGAAGAAGCAGTAGTCCGCGGTACCGTCTCAGAGGCTTTGCCTAACACGATGTTCCGAGTAGTTCTCGATAGCGGCGAAACAACGCTCGCTTATTTGGCTGGAAAGATGCGACTCCATAGAATCAAGGTTCTTGTGGGAGATACTGTCGAAGTACTCCCTGATTCATATGGAGGAAAGGGGCGTATTGTCAGAAGATTATAAGTAGTGTATACTCCTGCGGCTTGATTTAGAGCAGTCTTTTTATTTTTATGAAAGTACGATCAACAGTCAAAAAGATGTGTGAAAAGTGTAAAATCGTTAAACGAGGTGGACACGCACGCGTCATCTGTAGCAACCCAAAACATAAGCAAAAACAATAATTTTTTATGCGTATCTCAGGTATTACTATCCCAGAAAAGAAACAGCTCGCCATTGGTCTGACCACGCTCTACGGCGTCGGCTATACGACCGCTCGCAAAGTACTCGAGGAGGCAAAGGTAGACCCATCTCTCAAACCTTCAGATCTCACTGTTGAACAAGAAAACGCAGTTCGAAAATTGCTCGAAGCAAAAAACATCGAAGGAAACCTCAAGCGAGAAGTCTCTGGAAACATCAAACGTCTCAAGGATATCAAATGCTACCGTGGCACTCGTCACATGAAGCGTCTCCCTGTTAATGGACAGCGAACAAAGACCAACTCTCGTACTGTTCGAGGAAACGTTCGAAACACAATGGGAAGTGGACGTCGTAAGGAAAGTAAGACATAACAATTTAGATATTACGCTATGGGAAAAAAACGAATCGCAACTCAAGAGGGACAATTGGTAGACGCTGACAAACGAGCACGCGCTCTTTCACGCACCGCAAAGAAAAAGATCACAACAGTGATACTTGCCATTGAAGCTACCTTTAACAACACCAAGGCAGTGGTGAGTGATACGAAAGGAAATGTACTCTTTTGGTCTTCAAGTGGTTCACTTGGCTTCAAAGGAGCAAAAAAGGGGACTCCTTTTGCAGCATCAAAAGTAGGTGAGGTTCTCGCCGAAAAGTCTACCGCTGCTGGTATCAAGGAGGTAAAAGTAGTGGTCAAAGGAGTAGGAAGTGGTCGCGAACCACTCATCCGAGCCTTTGTTGCAACAGGGATAGAACTTTTGTCGGTAAAAGATCAAACCCCAGTGCCTCACAATGGTCCAAAAGCTAAGAAACCTCGTCGAGTATAATCAAAAATTTTTATGAAAATCGGAGCAAAATACAAAATCTGTCGTCGCCTTGGTCCTGGAGTATACGAAAAGTGCCAGACCCAAAAATTCGTACTTTCTGAGTCAAAGAAGGTAAAAGGCAAAAAGGGCGGTCGCCCAAAGGCTCTTTCTGACTACGGTCGTCAATTGATCGAAAAACAAAAAGTTCGTGTCTCATATGGTCTTTCTGAGAAGCAGCTTGGAAATTATGTTGAAAAGGCAATGAACACAAAAGGGATGCCAGTGATCGACAAGCTTGGACAGTTGCTCGAAACTCGACTCGACAACGTCGTCTATCGACTTGGATTTGCAGGCACACGCCGCTTCGCGAGACAACTTGTTTCTCATGGACACTTCACAGTGAACGGCAAAAAGATGACTATCCCTTCGTACGCAGTGCGCGTAGGAGATATCGTTTCTGTGAGAGAAGGCAGTCGCAAGAGCCCTATCTTTGCTGAATTTGATAAAAAAGTGAAGAACTACACGTGGCCAAACTGGCTCAAACTTGTTCCTGAATCATTGCAGGGAGAAGTGAAGGCAATGCCAAAAAATGACGAGCAGTTCCTTCAGTTTGATACGGTGCTTGAGTTCTATAGCCGATAAAATAGGACACGAGTTTGTAAAAATTACAAATTAATTGTATAATCGACCCACTATGAGCGAACAAAAAATCATTCTTCCATCAAAACCACGAGCTACTCTTGAAGAGGACAACAAGGGCGTCTTTGAAATAGACGGTCTCGTTCCAGGATACGGCTATACGCTCGGCAACTCTCTTCGCCGAATCATACTCTCATCTCTCCCTGGTGCTGCGGTTACCGCCATCAAAATCGAGGGTGTCAGTCATGAATTTTCAACAATCGAGGGTGTCAAAGAGGATGTCATCACCCTCATCTTGAACCTCAAAAACGTTCGCTTTGAACTCGCTACTGACGAGCCACAAAAAGTAACTATTTCTCTCAAAGGTCCAAAAGTAGTGACTGCACAAGATATCACTCCAAATGGACAAGTAACGATTGCAAACCCAGACCAGCATATTTGTGAAATAACTGGCAAGATATCACTTGATATCGAACTTACTATCGAACGAGGTCTCGGCTTTGTCTCTCGTGATGCTCATCACAAGCAAAAGGCTGATATCGGCACTATCTTTCTCGATGCGATCTTTTCTCCTATTCGTCGCGTGAGCTACGATGTTGAAGAGATGCGTGTTGGTGACAAGACCAACTTCAATCGTCTCCGTATGACGATTGAGACAGATGGTACTATTTCTCCTCGTGAGGCGCTTGAGCGATCAGTACACACGATGATCGATCAGCTTGCTGCTATTGTTTCTGTAGATACCGAAACAGTGATTGCTGAAGTACAAACTCGCATGACTGCTCACAAGATGGTTGCTCCATCAGTAGCATCACACGAAGAAGAGGTTGTCGACGGAGATGCCGGTGTCGATGTTACCGATGTTATGAAGAACCGTATCGACGGAATCGGCCTCTCTACTCGCACCCTGAACGCACTCTCAGCTGCAAATATCCGCACTGTCGGAGGAATCGCTCGAAAGCGCGCTGAAGACCTCCTTGAGATCGAAGGGATCGGAGACAAGGGGATCACTGAGATCAAAGACGCCCTCGGACAATTCGGCTTGTCTTTGAAGGAATAATCCTGTATAACTGTTTGACCGAGAAAAATTACCATGCGACACCATAACGCCAACAGAACATTTGGAAGATCAAAAAATCAACGAGCAGCGCTCTTGAAGGGTCTTGTCACATCTCTCGTATCAAACGAGCGTATTGAGACTACCGAAGCGAAAGCAAAGGAACTCCGCCCTGCAATCGAAAAGATGGTGACTCGTGCAAAAAATCCTACACTTGCAAACAAGCGCCACCTCCTCGCAGGTCTCTACAACAATGAGACAGCAGTCAAGAAGCTCGTCGAAGCGATTGCTCCACGATACATGGAGCGTGCCGGTGGATATACTCGAATCACCAAACTTGTCCCACGAAAAGGTGATGGAAGCAAGATGGCTGTTATAGAATTTGTATAAACGATATGAACTACACGATTGATGCAACAAATAAATCATTGGGACGACTCGCAAGTGAAGTAGCTGCAAAGCTTATGGGAAAAGACTCAGCTTCATTTGTTCGAAACCAAGTTTCTGAGAACACCGTCACTGTCACCAATGCCTCAAAACTCAAGGTGGACCCACGCAAGCTTGAAATGAAAGGCTACGTCTCATACTCTGGGTATCCAGGTGGTATGAAGCGAGAAACGATGGCAAAGGTTGCCACCACCAAAGGCTACAGCGCAATCGTCGAGCGTGCAGTCAAAGGCATGCTTCCTGACAACAAGCTCAAGAAAAGCTTTCTGAAGCACCTTACCGTAACCGAATAATTTTTATGACGACAGAAAAAACAAAACACTATATCGAAACCATCGGCCGACGAAAGACTGCAACAGCTCGTGTTCGTCTCACTCCTGCAACCAAGCAAGCATTTGTTATCAACGACAAAGATCTCGCGACCTATTTTGGTACTGAAGAGCTCCAAAAGATCGTCACTGATCCATTTGCGAAACTCGAAGGAGGCACGCACTACAGTGTCTCAGTGAAAGTTGTTGGTGGAGGGATCCACTCACAAGCCGAGGCAGTACGCCACGGTATCTCACGAGGCCTCGTAAAGGAAAACGAAGAAACCAAGCCAAAGCTCAAGCAGGCAGGATTTCTCAAGCGTGACCCTCGTGCAAAAGAGCGCCGAAAATTCGGTCTCAAAAAAGCCCGCAAGGCACCTCAGTGGTCAAAACGTTAGTAATAAAACAAAACTCCATTCAAAAGATGGAGTTTTGTTTTACATTGACTTTCATTTTATCTACTATAAAGTGAGAGAAAACATTAAAAATGGAAACGGAGTACTTTTTCTTAATCTTTTTGATATTTTGGATAGTTATTCTTTTTTTTGCTTTGAGAAAATATCATAGTTACAAGTATTGTCATGAGTGTAAGAGAAAAACATTACATGAAGTGATAGATGCGGATGATAGATGGCGTGGACCAGGGCAAAAGCTAAAAAGACATGAGAATCTCAGATGCATGAGGTATAAAAAACACCCAGGCTATCGTCCGACTATTTCTGATGACAGATTTAAACCACCAGAAAAACACTGGCCTCTTATTTAACGATAAGCCCTCTGCGAGGGCTTTTTTGTTTGTCATTTTTCTGTATAATAACCGCGTATGAAAGACGAAGATATTACTATTGAAAATGAAGGGGAAGATGTTGTCTTCGAAGAGTCTACCGAAGAGGGAGAGGCTCTCTCTGGTGGAGCAAAGATAAAGAAGCTTCAGGATCGCATCAAAGAGCTCGAAAAGGAAAAGCAGGAGTATCTCGACGGCTGGCAGCGCGCTCGTGCTGATTATGCCAACCTGCAAAAGATTACCGAAGATGACAAAAAAAGGTTCAAGGAGATGTTCGCAGAATCTTTTGTCTCTGACCTCATTCCTGTTGTTGATAGTTTCCTCATGGCGATGAGTAACAAAGAGGCTTGGGAAAAAGTTGACCCTGCATGGCGCACTGGTGTGGAATACATTTACAACCAGCTCATGAGCGCGCTCGATGCCCACAAGCTCGCACTTTTTGGTGAGGTAGGGGAAGGATTTGATCCTGTACAACATGAAGCAGTCTCAGAAGAAGTTACCGATGATGCTTCAAAAGATCACACAATCGCAAAGGTTATCCAAAAAGGCTTTCTCCTCAATGGAAGCATCCTCCGTGCCGCAAGAGTGGTGGTGTACGCAAAGAACTAGTTGACCTGAAGAGAGATGGCGAGTAGGATGTTAAAAACTTCTTACTATGACAGTAAAAATTCTTGGAGAAGAGCGCGCAAATCCTGAGTCAATTGAAAAAGCGAAGTGCTATAAAAGCAGGATAGAAAAAGAGTTTTCTTGCCTTTCAAATAAGTTCTGGGAATTCTGGAAGGAGGTTGAGAAAGATTTTCCTGAGAGTTGGGTGCCAGGAAGAGGAAAAGTAGACGTATTGATTTGCGTTCCAACCGCTGTTAATGTTTGTTCTCCAGAGGCAATCCAATTTGCTCTTCGGTCTTTGAAAGACTGAAGATGTTAAAAAATCGAACGGTACACACTGTTCGATTTTTTTTATTTCATCAATGCAAAGAAAGCTTGTTCAGTTTCGGGGTCTATTTTGTCAGTCACAACGATCATGAGTTCTGTACTGAGGTCAAAATCTTTTTTGATGTTTGCAAAGAGGTGTTCATAGGGGAGCGGGGAGATCCAGACGCTATTTTTGAGGCACACAAACCCTGCTTTTTTGAGGAGATATCTGAGTGCGTCGCGCTCGTCTTTTCGAGATTCTGGCAAATCGAGGAGGACCATTCGCCATTTCCCATCCCAACTGTTCACCAGGGAGCTATTGGCTTCGAGGAGGTGACTTCTCGCCTTTACGCGCCCCGACTTGGTGAGGCGGGCGTATTGCTGTCTGCCGGAGGACGCCTGTTCTATGAGTCCTGCTTCGACAAGTCCCTTTATTGAGCGAGAAATAGCGTATACGGGCTTTTTTGAGGTCTCCGTGGGGGTGAGTCGGGTGACGAGTTCTGGAAGCGCAAAAGCGGGCTTTTCGGTCAATGTTTTCAATATTTTTTTAGAGTAATCACTTTTTTTCATATGGGTTCTATCCCGCAAAGCTCCAAAGGAGCGACGTGGGATTGACATACAAAAATCCTAGCACTATACTCCTGTTTGTACAAGTATTTCGCGACCGAGAAATTTCTGTAGAAATACTTAATTTGTTATTGGAAATTGGAATTTTATTATTAACCTAATCTTTTTAAATTATGGGAAAAATCATCGGAATTGACCTTGGAACAACAAACTCAGCTGTAGCCATCATCGAAGGTGGTCAACCAAAAATCATAGAAAACATCGAAGGTGCACGAACCACCCCTTCTATTGTCGCAATCGGCAAAAACGGCGATCGTCTTGCGGGGCTCCTTGCAAAGCGCCAGGCAGTCACCAATCCTCAAAATACTATCTACGGTATCAAGCGCTTCATGGGTCACAAGTATGATGACCATGGCATGGAAAAAGTCATCAGTCACAGTCCTTTCACCGTGACCAAAGGCCCTGACGGTGGTGTTCTCGTCAAGATGTCTGACAAAGAATATCGTCCAGAAGAAATCTCTGCGATGATTTTGCAAAAGATCAAAGCTGATGTAGAGGCAAAGCTTGGGGAAAAAATTACTGAAGCGATCATCACCGTGCCTGCATATTTCAACGACGCACAACGCAAGGCAACCAAAGATGCGGGAGCAATCGCAGGACTTGATGTGAAGCGTATCATCAACGAACCAACCGCAGCTGCTCTTGCTTACGGACTCAATACAAAAAAGGATGAAAAGGTAGTCGTGTATGACTTCGGAGGAGGAACTTTTGACGTCTCAGTCCTTGAGATCACGAACGATGTTATCGAAGTGAAGTCTACCGACGGAGACTCGCTCATGGGAGGTCGTGATATCGACCAAAAGATTTTGCGATGGATCGCAGATGAATTCAAACGAGAGTCCGGTATCGATGTGACCCGCGATCCGCTCGCACTCCAACGTCTCGATGAAGCTGCCGAAAAAGCAAAGATCGAGCTCTCAACGACGACCGAAGCCGAAATCAATATTCCGTTTATCACATCAACCGATGCAGGACCACAGCACCTCTTGGTAAAGATGACTCGTGCAAAGCTCGAAGAGATCGCCGATGAATTTATTGTTCAGTCGATCGAGATCACCAAGCGCGCACTCGAAGCATCGCCATTTGCGATGAACGAAATCAACGAAGTTATTCTTGTCGGAGGACAGACTCGTATGCCAAAGATCGTCGAAGAGGTAAAGAAACTCTTTGGTAAGGAACCAAACCGCTCTATCAACCCAGACGAAGTCGTTGCGCTCGGTGCTGCAGTGCAGGGAGGCGTGCTCCAAGGAGATGTGCGCGATGTGCTCCTCCTCGATGTGATCCCACTTTCTCTCGGTATCGAAACTCTCGGAGGTGTCGCCACCAAGCTCGTTGAGCGAAACACGACCATCCCTTCATCAAAGACCCAGGTCTTTTCAACCGCAGTCGACAACCAGCCATCAGTGGAGATTCATATCACCCAAGGTGAGCGCCCTATGGCAGCGGACAACAAATCACTCGGACGATTTGTGCTCGATGGTATCGCGCCAGCACCACGAGGAATGCCACAGATCGAAGTGACCTTTGATGTCGATGCCAACGGTATCCTCTCAGTCAAAGCAAAAGATAAAGCAACGAACAAAGAGCAATCTATCCGTATCGAAGCATCGTCAGGTCTTTCAAAAGAAGATATTGAGCGCATGCAAAAGGATGCCGAACTTCATGCAAAAGAAGATGAAGAAAAGAAAGCACTTGTCGATGTCAAAAACACTGCCGACATGATGATCTTTTCTGCAGAGAAAGCACTCTCTGAACATGGCGCAAATATTCCTGAAGAGGTCAAAACTGGTGTACAGGCAAAGATAGACGATCTCAAAAAGGCAAAAGACGGCTCTGACAAAACCGCTATCGACACTGCAACACAAGCACTCTCGCTCGAGATGCAAAAGATCGGTGAACACGTAAACAAGAGCGCTTCACCAGAGCCAGCACCAGCAGGAGATGCTCCAGAAGCAAAGGACGCGACCGGAGAAGAAAAGGCTGACAATAACTAGTTTTCTGCTATAATCACTGTCATGAATCCCGTTAGAGATTGCTCCCGTTGAGCATCTTTCGGGAGGAGATAGTATCAGATCGAAATGGTATATTATTACGAAGACTAATTTATGATACGGATATTGCAAAATATCCTATCTCTAAACGGGATGAATAAGAAGAGAAAAGTAGCCGCAAAGAAAAAGGCAAAACGAGAAGGGAAACAAGTCTCTCTCAGACATCGTTAGAAAACTTGAAAATCCCGCTCGAAGCGGGGTTTTCTTGTGAATCAACTCACAGACAATCTCTATGAACAAAGACTATTACAAAACACTCGGTATAGAAAAAAGTGCCTCAAAGGACGACATCAAGCGTGCGTTCCATAAACTCGCGCACAAGTATCACCCTGACAAAAGTGGCGGCGATGAAGCCAAGTTCAAAGAAGTAAACGAAGCCTATCAAGTGCTCTCTGATGAAGGAAAGCGCGCTCAATACGATCAGTTCGGAAATGCCGGACCTCAAGGAGGCTTTGGAGGACAGGGTGGATTTGGTGGCTTCGACTTTTCAAACTTTGGAGGATTTCAAGGTACTGATGGAGCAATGGAGTTTGATCTCGGAGACATGTTCGGGGACTTTTTTGGAGGCGGTGGTCGCAACAAGAAACGTCGAGGAGGTGACTTGCAGACGAGCATCTCACTTGATTTCAAAGACGCGATTTTCGGTATCGAAAAAGAGATTCGCATTACAAAACCTTCGACTTGTACGACTTGTAAAGGAAGTGGAGCAAAGCCAGGAACAGAGCTCCATACATGTAGTCAATGTAACGGCAACGGTACGGTGCGCAACATTCAGCGTACGATTCTTGGCTCGATTGCGACGACACAGACCTGTGACAAATGTCACGGCGTAGGAAAGATCCCCAAGGATCCTTGTGGTATCTGTCATGGCAAGGGCGTCGTCAACGAACCGCGTACGATCTCTATCAATGTCCCTGCTGGTATCCAAAACGGTGAGACACTTCGTCTCTCAAGTATGGGAGAAGCTATCTCTGGTGGACAATCAGGTGATCTGTATGTACGAGTCGCTGTCGGAACGCACAAGAGTATCACTCGAGAACGCTACGACCTCGTCACCACACTCCAGATCAAACTTTCTGATGCGCTCCTTGGTGCGCAGTATGCAGTGGAGACGCTCGATGGATCAAAGCCGATCACGGTTCCTGCGGGGACAAAGATAGGGGATACTGTTGTACTCAAAGGTCTCGGAGTACCAAGTGCCGCTTCAAAGCGGGGCAACTTCGTCGTGAAGCTCAACATCAAGCTCCCTGAAAAGCTTTCAAAGAAAGCAAAAGAGATCATCGAAGAGCTCAAGAAGGAGGGAATATAGGAAGAGTAGCTACTAGCTCTTAGCTTCTAGCGACTAGCATAAAAAGCCTTAGAAATAAGGCTTTTTATGTTTGACTTTTGTGATCATATATGCTATAATATACGCATAAAGTTCTTTGAACGTTTTTATGGTTTCCAGAGTTTCTACGAGGAAATTGTGGTAACCATAAAAACAAAATGCATGAAATATTTTAATGTTTTAAGTTTCGGTTTAATCTTTGCTTTTATTGTAATCTTCGTGAGTTCAGTGGAAAGCAAGAATATTTACGCTCTCGGCGTAGCTGAGCTGTTTGGTTTTGCAGCAATCGTTTGTTTTCGAAAAGCAAACAAAAAACCGGTAATTTCTTAAAAACATATCTGATTCTAAGCCTCCTTCGGGAGGCTTTTTTTGTTGGCTTTTTTCAGGTACACTACGCCCATGTCATCCATCGAAGACCTCCGAAATGAGCGCCTGAAAAAGAAGGCCATATTGCTCGAAAAAGGGCTTGATCCCTACCCAAACGAATCTCATCGCACCGATACGATCGAGGTGTTTGTCGACCGATTTACTCTCTATGAGTCGGGCAAAGACGCGATCACACTCGCAGGACGCATCATGAGCAAGCGCGGACAAGGTGGTCTGAGCTTCCTCGATATATTTGATGGTACAGGAAAGACACAGCTTGTCTTTAAACGAGACGAGATGGACGAGGTGCTGTATGACCTTCTCGTAGACACAGTCGATGTGGGAGACTTTCTCGAAGTCGCCGGACATGCCTATACCACACAGCGCGGGGCACAAAGCCTGTTTGCGCATTCATGGCGCATGCTTTCAAAGTCACTTCGGCCTATCCCTGACGGATGGTATGGACTCAAAGATGAAGATGATCGACTTCGTCTGCGGTATCTCGATATCCTCCAGGATGCTGGTGTTGCCGGTATGGTAAAGAAGCGTTCGGTATTTTGGAATACAATGCGAAGCTTTCTCCTTGCGCAAGATTTTGTCGAAGTAGAAACACCAGTGCTCGAAAATACGACTGGAGGAGCTGACGCTCGACCATTTGTCACGCACCACAACGCGCTCGATATCGACGTATATCTTCGTATCTCAGCAGGAGAACTTTGGCAAAAGAAGCTCATGGTTGCAGGTATTCCTCGCACTTTTGAGATTGGGCGCATCTTCCGCAATGAAGGCATGTCTGCGGAACACCTCCAAGACTACACGCAGATGGAGTTCTACATGGCGTACAGCGATTATCAGAAAGGAATGGAGATGGTACAGGCGCTCTATCGTGAAGTTGCCGAAAAGACATTTGGCACCACGACATTTACGATCAAGGGCTTTACCGTAGATCTCGCAACTGAGTGGGCGATGTATGACTTTTGTGCACTCATCAAGGAAGAGTACGCTATCGATCCGCTCGCGACAACCGTAGATGCAGTCGAAAGTGCGCTCAAACAGCACGATATCGAGTATGACAAAGCAACACTTTCTATCGAACGCGGTGTCGACCTCCTCTGGAAAAAGATCCGCAAAGGGCTCGGTGGACCAGGATTCCTCGTCAATGTTCCTGTCTATCTCGAACCACTCGCAAAGAAAAATCGCGATGGGAGCGAGACCGTAGAACGATTCCAAGTGATTATCGCGGGTTCTGAAGTCGGAAAAGGGTTCAGTGAGCTCAACGATCCAGTCGATCAGCGCGAGCGCTTCATGAAGCAACAAGCACTCCGTGACGCAGGAGATGATGAAGCACAGATGGCAGATATGGAGTACGTCGAAGCGATGGAGTACGGTATGCCACCCGCATTTGGTTTCGGTGTCTCAGAACGACTCTTCTCATTCCTCCTCGACAAACCAGTCCGCGAAGCACAAATCTTCCCACTGATGCGACCAAGAGAGTAATGAAAATCACAAAATTTGAACAATCTGGATTTATTTTAGAAGCCAAAGACGGTTTTACTTTGGCTCTTGATATCGGCAACAAAACACCCGTTGAAAGACTCGCTGGTTTGTCAGTAGACGCAATGGTTGTTTCGCATATCCATGGAGATCATTTCTATCTTGAGTCAATCAAAGCACTTTCTCCAAAGACGTTGTATTTGAATACTGAATGCGCGGATGCACTCAGTGAAGAATCTTTGGTCTCTGAGATAGTTCGGGTCAAAGTAGGAGATGTTCAAAAAATTGGTAATTTTGTTGTTCATTTTTTCAATGTCGATCATGGCCCGCATCTCTCAGTTCCTCTCGCAGAAAACTTCGGACTTTTAATCGAAGGAGACGATGAGAAAATTTACTTCTGTGGTGATATGTGTGTTCCGTCAGGTATGCCTGTAGACGATCTCTCAGTGGACTACATATTACTTCCTGTTGGTGGATATTACACTTTTGATCCTCAAGAGGCGTTTGATTTTGCAAAACAATTTAAAAAAATTCAAACCATAATCCCGATGCACTTCGAGAAAAACAACTTTGTTGATCCGATAAGAAGAGACGAATTTGTGGAGATTGCAAAGAATAATTTTATGATAGATATTCTATAAATTTTATGCCTTCAAAAAATGTAAAACTTGTTGTTTTTGTTCCGCTTAGTCATTCGGATATTGTGAGACAGGCCCTTGGTGAAGCTGGCGCAGGTAAAATTGGAAATTATGATTTTTGCTCATTTTCTAGTCGCGGTGTTGGGAGATATAAGGGCAATGAAAATTCAGATCCTTTTATAGGAGAAAAAGGAGTTCTTGAATCAGTAGAAGAAGAACGAGTAGAAGTTCTCGTTCCGAGAGAGATACTAAAAGAGGTAATAGAAAAGATGAAATCAGTTCACCCTTATGAAGAAGTCGCTTTTGATATTTATCCGTTAGAAGATTTTGAGTAAAGTATGATTCATATAAAATACAAACTAGACAGGTCGGATAAGCACGGCATTGGGTTATTTACAGACGAAGATTTGAAAGCGGGGCAACTTGTTTATACTGCGAGCCCACTTCTTGATGTGAATATTACGCAAGAACAATTTGATTCTTTGAGTGAGCGAGAGAAAGAAGAGTTTCGTTGGTGGGGATTTTTTGATGAAGCATCACAAAAATGGCATGTTGATTTTGACGTTTCAAAATTTATCAACCACTCTTTTGAAGGAACAATTACTCAAGACAAAAATCATACTGAGGCCTATCTTATAACAACTCGTGACATAAAGAAGGGTGAAGAACTTACTCAAAACTATCTTGAATTCGAAAGTGAAGAAGATTTAAAACATAGAGGAATCATTAAATAATATGAAAAAACCAACGCTTCTAGTAACATTTGGTTTTCCTGGCTCTGGTAAGTCATATTTTTCTGAAAAACTTTCAAAAGAAAAAGAATTCTTTCATATCAATTCTGATATTATTCGATTTACACTTTTTAAAAACCCTTCGTTTACAAAAGAAGAACATGAAGGAGTTTTTGCACTTATGGATCTTATAACTGAAAATTTACTCAAATCCGGAATAAGTGTTATCTATGATTGCAATACAAATCTTCGTTCACACCGAACAAGAATAAGAAACTTAGCGAAGAAATCTAAGGCTAATCATTGCTTAATCTGGATAAAAACAGATATAAAACTTGCAGAAAAAAGACTAGAAAAGAGGTTAAAAATAAAAGATGGAAAAAAGAAACTTATGTACAGACCTGTGACCCTTGAAACTCTCCACAATTTAAAAAATGAAATGCAAATGCCAAAGGGTACCGAAAAATTTATAATAATAGAAGGACACCTACCATTTTCAAAACAAATTAAAACACTAGATAAAATATTTAAATGAGTATGCAATCACGAGCAGTATCAAAAGAAGCCGTCTATGCAGTGCTCCGGCATTATGTCGGGCAGTATCGCAAGTATCCTATCGCAACCGCAATTGCGTTTGTTTTGCCTGCTATCGGTACCATTCTC
>JBPOIF010000029.1:0-17345 GCA_052034745.1 Candidatus Nomurabacteria bacterium
CCGAGTCCTATAGCAAAGTACTCAAATCATTCCAATACACACCTGACCTTACTATTTTCAAGAATATTAAAATCGCAAAACTTTTGGGGTAGGATTTGGTCACGAGGGAATTGCTGGCAGGATATTAACTCCTGGGAGTTTTTGTTCTTGTGGTCACGAATCACTAAGCATAATCCTTCGCACGCTCGGATTCTGCAAAGTGTTCGCAACCCCGCCTCGACTCGTCTACGACATCGTCTCCGGCTCGCCCAAGTACGAAAAAATCCCACGCAGGTGGGATGTTTTTCGTCTTGTGCGCCGGGCAGGATTTGAACCTGCGTAGCCCAAAGGGCGACAGATTTACAGTCTGTTGTAATTGACCGCTCTACCACCGACGCATATTTTTTTGGAAGGGAACAGGTACGATAGTACCACAGAGGAGATTTTTTTTCTATAGGGGCAGTCCTGTGGTATAGTGAGAGCAAATTTTTGTACTATGTCTCTGAGAGAATATGACGCTCTTCACATTCCGGACAAGGAGGATGATGATTTCCCTGTTGTTTCTCCCTTTGAAGAAAAGGGAGGCTCAAGTTTTGCAGGAACAGGACCTTCGTTTCCACACCTTATTCCTTCTGATGAAGAAGAAGCGGATGAAGAGTTCCCATCGCCTCCCGCAGCGTGACCTTTCTCGCTTGCCCGCAGACACTCCCGTTGGTTTTACCAGCGGGGGTGTTTTTGTTTACTTCCCTCTGGTGGCGGTGTACCATTTGTATATGCACCAATCACGCTTTGCTCTCTCACTTATTATTTCATACGCGGTCATTGCACTCGTTGCAATCATCACGATCGCCTTTCTTTCAAATCGTATCGATAACACACAGCGATCGCTGCTGCTTGTTCAGACAAAGCAGGCATCGCTTCTTGTTCATGATGATGCGATTGCTTCACTTTCTGCAAGCACTGCTGACCTATCAAATCCTGTCTATCAGCATTTGAAACACACACTCACACAGTTTCGCGAAGCAAATCCCGACGCCCGTTTTGTCTACGTGATGGGGTATCACCCAGAACTGCGCACGCAGTTTTTCTATGTCGATTCGGAGCAGGTGAACTCTTTGGATTATTCACCACCAGGACAGCTCTTCCCTGATACACGATCAGAAGACATTGAGCGGTACCTCGCCGGCGCACCGTATACTGATGGTCCATATGAGGATAGTTGGGGACAGTGGGTCTCGGGATATGTTCCCGTGCTTGATGCATCGGGCAAGACCGCCTATATGGTAGGGATCGATATTGCCACAAGTGTATGGCGTGCGCAGATCGGCTTTGCTCGTACCATGGTCGCGATTATTGCAGTACTGCTCGCAATTATTGCGACGATTGTTGCGAGAGCATTTCATCGTCGAGGCGATTCGATCACCGCATTGTCATTCAAAAATCAAAGACTCGAGAAGTCACAATCAAATCTCAAGCAGGTTCAATCGATGGCGCACCTCGGCTCTGTTGTCTTTTATCTCGCCGATCACACTGCAGTGCTTGATGAGCAGTTTCGCTCTATTGTCGGATCAAACAACGAAGGTCGGGTGCCACTCGCTTCATTTGTTGAAGCAGCACACCCTGATGACAAAGAGCGCTTGAGTGCCATGATCGATGAAATCACAAGTACTGATATCGTCTATGCATGGGCTGATGTGAGACTGGGCTCTCTTGAACATGGCTTTCGCACATTTCATCTCTATGGTAATGTCAAACGCAAGGCAGATGGGAGCGCAGAACGTTTCGACGGTATCATGCAGGACATCACTGACCTCAAACAATAATTTTTTACGCTATGGCACTCAAAGAAGAAAAGATATATCTCTATGGAAAACATGCGCTTCGTGAAGCGTTTCTCGGCAACCCTGCGTCGATTCGCAAGGTTTTTCTCGATCGCAACGCACAAGCAGATCGTGAGATCACCGACTTGCTGACACAGCACAACGTAGTCTTCACTCCGATGAAAGAAGAGAAAAAGGGAGCCAAGGTCGCAAGTGATGCGGTACACCAAGGGGTGATCGCAGAGCTCGATCAACAAGGTCTCTATACGAACCTTGAGAGCGTCCTGTCACAATCTCGCGCGGGCAATCCGTGCCTAGTGCTCCTCGATGAACTTCAAGATCCGCACAATGTCGGGGCAATCATTCGAAGTGCTGCAGCCTTTGGTGCGAGCGCTATCCTGATGCCAGAGCACAACCAAGCACCGATTACCGGTGTGGTGATCAAGACCTCTGCCGGCATGGCGCTGCGAATGCCGATTGTCCGCATCGGCAATGTGAACCAGACACTTCGTACGCTCAAAGACGATCACGGCTTTTGGGTCTACGGACTTGCGATGGGAGGGGAGAGTCGCCTCAAAGATACTGTCTTTGATACACCCGTTGTGTTTGTTGTTGGAAACGAATCGACCGGTGTCCGCGAAAAGACACTTGAACTTTGCGATGTGAAGCTTTCGATTCCGATGGATCCAAAGTGCGAATCATTAAACGCAGCAACCGCAACGAGCGTCGTCCTGTACGAATGGTCTCGAAGTAGACTGTAAAAAAAGAAGATCCCCGCACACCGTAAGTGGTGAGCGGGGATTTTTTAGATGACATCGTGGCGCCGGAGCGTTCCGATGATGGCACCGACAGCAATGATGGTGGCATGGAATACATATCCGAGGATAAGAGCAAGTGTTTTGCTCCATCCAAAGTATGCTACGGTGAGTGGCTTTAGGAGCATTCCCGCAATGGGTGCACCACACACAATAATTAGGATACCAACCACTACCGCATAGGCTTTGATAGTATCTTCTTTTGTTTCGATGGTGTCGCAGGCTATGTATCCGAGAAGAATACTAAAACAAAATCCCACCATTACCATTACTATCCCAACCATTTGAATGTTAATAACACTGAAGTACATATGAGTATTTTTCTTTACTCTAGCAAGTTGGTTGGCGCTGTCAAACTGCTTACTTTAAAAGGGGGCAGTGGTCTGCTATGATGGCTTATATGGCACAGATTGTTACTCGTTTTGCTCCAAGTCCGACAGGCAAGCTCCACTCGGGCGCGTACCGCACCGCTATTTTCGCGTACCTCTTTGCGCGAAAGCATGGGGGCGAGTTTGTCCTGCGTATCGAAGATACCGACAAAGAGCGTTCACTCAAAGAACATGAGGATAACATATTGGATTCGCTCGCATGGCTCGGGCTCGAGTATGATCGCTTCTATCGACAGAGCGAGCAGGTACTCCGTCACAAAGAAGTCCTTGAGAAAATGATCGCTGATGGTCACGCATATATTTCTCGCGAAGAAGCAAAGGATGGCAGTGGAGTAATCAAAGAAATCGTTCGTTTCAAGAACCCAAATATCTCGGTGACATTTCATGATGAGATCAAAGGTGCGGTAACGATGGACACGACCGATCTCGGGGATTTTGTTGTCGCAAAAAATATCAACGAACCACTCTTTCACCTCGCGGTTGTTGTCGATGATTTCGATGAAGGGGTCACCCATGTTGTTCGTGGCGAAGACCATGTCTCAAATACTCCTCGTCAGATACTCATCCAGCGTGCAATCGGCGCACCGACACCAGTATATGCACACCTCCCGCTTGTGCTTGGTCTCGACAAGCAGAAGCTCTCGAAGCGCAAAGGCGCACTCGCAGTCACCGAATACCGCGACAAAGGATATCTCCCTGAAGCACTGCTCAACATGGTCTCGATGGTGGGATGGAACCCTGGCACCGAACAAGAACTCTTTTCAAAACAAGAACTCATCGCATCTTTTGATCTTGCAAAGGTACAAAAATCTCCTGCAGTATTTAACGAAGAGAAACTCAATTGGTTCAACCGCGAGTACATCAAACGTCTTTCACAAAAAGAGTTTTGGGATCATGCGCACCACGCGCTCTTTGGAAGTGTTGTCTCCGATACAGAACCTGCACGCGAGATGCTCAAGAAACTCGAACCGCTCATTCGCGAGCGACTCACCACATTTGCTGATATGCAGATGCTCTTTGGGCGAGCTGATGGGAGTGCGATAGGGGAGTTTGATTATTTCTTCCAAACACCAACAGTGTCAGACACGATGATTGTCTGGAAAGATGACACGCTCGAGAATGCAAAGAAACACATTGCGCATGTTGCTACCATACTCGCGACAGTGCCAGAAGATACTTGGAATGCAGTTTCTATCAAAGCATCAGTAATGTCGTATGCAGAAGCAGAGGGGAAGGGGAATGTCTTGTGGCCAGTGCGTGTCACTCTTTCAGGACGTGAGAAGTCGTCGGATCCATTTGAGATCGCAGAGATCCTCGGTAAAGAGGAGACACTGAAACGTCTTTCAAAGTAAGGAACAAGAGGTGCTTGACAATTATATTATATCTGATATAATATATCTAAAGTATTGAAAACATGCCTCAAGTAACCGGGTATCTGCATCTGCTGGTTTTTAACTAGCGGGCAGAAACTTTAAAACAAATTTATGCCGCAAGTATTTTTTTTCCTGCACCGCCTGACATTGTATTAGGTATGCAGAAGCAAATTTTCCTGCTGATATTTATTAGGTTTGTCGTACTCCTGAGGCTGAAAACGACCAGAACCGTTGCACCTTATAAAGAAAACTACACTGCCGATTCAGGCATGATGGGACAATCCCATCACAAAACAAAACAAGAATAAACCCCACCCAGGACGGGCCCCCATCCAACTGCGTACAACAACTCGAGAGTTGGACGCACGACGCATATCCAACTGGTTTGGGGTTTTCTTTTTTAAAAGTAAGAAAGCAATAAAAAAGCCCCGACATCGGTCGGGGTTTTGTTTTCTGGTTTTATCTCTTCTTTTCAGTACATTTGTCGCGCCGC
The DNA here is from genome assembly GCA_052034745.1 of Candidatus Nomurabacteria bacterium. GTDB lineage: Bacteria > Patescibacteriota > Minisyncoccia > Phycocordibacterales > UBA9973 > UBA4124. Next base: position 4,870 of record JBPOIF010000029.1, read on the forward strand.
CACGCGCTAAGGCGGGGTTTCTTTCTGCTTACCATAGGTTGGCTCCTTCTTTTGGATCAACGCAATGGCTTGCTGTGAAATAAACTGCGCAGGCGGAATTGCCGTATTTTTCGCCAAGACAAGAGGAGTTGTTATTGTCCCTTTCGAGACGAACAGGTACTTCTCTGTGGGCGGTGCAGGTTGTGCAGGCGACGGAAGGACATTGTTCCGTTTGTCATCCGGAGATAACATTTTTTTCGGAAGTGTGTCAGGAACTATCCGTGCCTGTGAATCAAAAAAGAACAAATGTACCAAAACGATCGAAGACCATCTTTTTACTGACATGGCGTTCGGTTTTGGTGAGAACCACATATTAGCACTACGCTATTTTTTGTCAAACAGGGGCAAGGCATGGGACAATCATCTCTGTGACTCAAGCTGATGCACTCACCATTTTAAAAACAGGGGCAAACGTATTTCTCACGGGACAACCAGGGAGTGGCAAATCCCACACCGTCCGTGCGTACGTCGAATACTTGCACTCGCACGGCGTCGATCCTGTCATCACTGCATCGACCGGTATCGCCGCGACACATATTCACGGGCAGACGATTCACTCATGGAGCGGGATCGGTATCAAGCGCTCACTGTCTCCGTATGATATCGACCACATCGCATCGACTGAGTATCTCTCGCGTCGCATTCGCAAAGCGACTGTACTCATCATCGACGAAATCTCGATGATCGATGCTGGCACACTCGAGATGGTCGATACCATCTGTCGTGAAGTGCGCAACAGCGTGGAGCCGTTTGGTGGCATCCAAGTGGTGCTCGTCGGAGATTTCTTTCAGCTTCCCCCAGTTGCAAAAGGGCAGGAAAACGCGCGCTTTGCATTTCAGTCACCACTGTGGCAACAGATGAAGCTCCTCGTTTGCTACCTCAGCGAACAACACCGCCAAGAAGACGAAGCATTTCTCTCGGTACTTTCGGCGATTCGTGACGGCTCTATCGCTGAACATCACCGAGCACACCTCTCGGATCGGATCGTGAGCGAGGGACACCTCTTTCATGATGCAGACATCACACGACTCTTTCCGCACAATGCAGACGTCGACACGATCAACACGCACGCTTTAAATTCGCTCGATGGTGTGAGTGCTCGCTATGACATGACTGACAAAGGAAAGGAGGCGCTCGTCGCAGGATTGAAAAAAGGGTGTCTCTCTCCCGAGACACTCATTCTCAAAACGGGCGCCATCGTCATGTGTACCAAAAACAATATGCAAAAGGGGTACGTGAACGGCACGATCGGTATCGTCGAAGGATTTGAAAGTGGAACAAAGTTTCCTATCATCCGCGTGCGCAATGGTGACCGCATCACGATTGAGCCCGTCGATTGGAGTATCGAAGAAGATGGGAAAGTAAAGGCGAGTATCACACAGCTTCCGCTTCGTCTCGCGTGGGCGATCACCGTGCACAAGAGTCAGGGGATGAGCTTGGACGAAGCGGTGATGGACTTGCGCGAAGTATTTGAATACGGACAAGGCTATGTCGCACTCTCTCGTGTGCGGACCCTCTCAGGGCTTCACCTCCTCGGCTTTAACGAAAAAGCATTTATGGTGCACCCGACGATTCGCTCTGCTGATGCAGTCTTTCTCGAACAGTCGGCGAGTGCCGAGACCGCGTTCGCATCGATGGATGCTGATACGGTCCGCTCTATGCATGACAAGTTCATCCTCGCCGCAGGGGGTACTGTTCAGAAACAAAAATCAGTCACTCATCATACAAAGGTGCACACGACCGATACGACGCGAGCACTTGTCCTCGAAGGCAAGTCTGTCACACAGATCGCAAAGACTCGTGCGATGGTACCGACGACGATTCTCTCTCACATCGAAACCCTCGTACGAGAGGGGAGACTCACGCACGATGAGATAGCACACCTCATCCCTGCCAAGCTCTCAAAAGCGCTCCCTGCCATCCACAAAGCCTTTGACAAGGTAGGTATCGACAAGCTCACCCCTGCGCATGAAGCCTTGAAAGGCAAATACTCTTTTGACGACCTCCGTCTCGCCCGCATTGCGATACTCGCGAAATAAAATATCCCGCCACGTTGGTGGCGGGATATGCGGATTGTTACAACCCCAGAATTTTTCGTTCTTCCGGAGAAAGCTTTGCGATGGCTTTCTCTTTGATTTTTTGCGTTTCCTCTTCGTCATCAAAGAAGGTGACGATTTCTGCTGTGCCCAGGGTAACACCCTGCGTGCCGTTCGAAAGTACTAAAATTTCAGAAGTTCTGAAGCGATCAGTATCTTTCTGATTAGCGAAAGCTTTGGCAATATCGGGATTTTTGAAGAACCCGAGAGTACCAGTTTTTATACCCCTCTCCTCTACCTGGTAGACTTCGCTCACTGACATGATGTGGTATTCACTGAGATCTTGCCCGATGAGCGATTTGAGCAAGTCTTGTGCTTTTGTTGTGTGTGTCATATTCAGATGTTTTGTTTGTGGTCAATACTACAAGACTTGCCTGTTTTGTCAAACAACGCACCCAAAACCCCACCCTCCCGGTCGTTTGATTAAAGGGGTGTGATGTGGGATTATGAGGGGTATGGACAAAAAATCCTTATCCGAACAAGACATTTGCTCGAAGTTTGTATTACCAGCTATTTTGGAAGCGGGTTGGGATTTACAGACTCAAATTAGAGAGCAGGTCACTTTCACTGCTGGACGAATCCAGATTTTCGGAAAGAGTGTTACTCGCGGAGAAAAGAAGCGAGCAGATTTTATTTTGTACTATAAAAACCATATCCCTATCGCAATCATTGAAGCCAAAGACAATAATCACACTGCGGGAGCAGGATTGGAACAGGCAAAAGAGTATGCTCGATCACTTGATATCCCTTTTGTATACAGTACGAATGGTGACGAATTTGTTGAATTTGATTTTATAAATGGAACCGAAAAAAATCTTTTAATGAATGAATTACCTTCACCAGGTGAGCTTTTCCGTAGATATTCAGAATCAAAAGACTATAACGAAGAACAGAAAGAAGTAATCCTTCAAGATTATTTTGATGATCCTTCTGGAAAAGGTCCTCGCTATTACCAAGAAATTGCAATCAATAAAGTGGTTGAAGCGGTTGCAAAAGGAAAAGATAGGCTTCTGCTTGTTATGGCTACTGGTACCGGAAAGACATACACTGCATTTCAGATTATTTATCGCCTCTGGAAAGCAAAAAAGAAAAAGAGAATTCTCTTTCTCGTAGATAGGACAGCTCTTGCTCAGCAAACAATGCAAGGAGATTTCCGTCATTTTGGTGGAGCAATGACTCGTATTAAAAATGGTACAGCAGATAAAGCATATGAAATTTATGTTGCTTTGTACCAAGGGCTCACTGGCGGTTCACAAGAAGGTTCAGAAGAGGCAGACGAAGAAAAGAAAAAGCTATTTCAGGAATTTTCACCAGACTTTTTTGATTTGATCATTGTTGATGAATGCCATCGCGGAAGTTCAAATGCAGATAGCGCATGGCGAGAAATTCTTACTCACTACGGAAGTGCAACACAGATCGGTCTTACTGCTACACCGAAAGAAACAAAGGATAGGAGCACGGAAGAGTACTTTGGTGAGCCTGTATATACCTATTCTCTCAAGCAGGGTATTGAAGATGGGTATTTGGCTCCATATAAGGTTATTCGTTACCGTTTCAACAATGATGAATGGCGTCCACCACAAGGGTTTGTCGATGTAGATGGTAAACCTGTACCAGATGAGATCTTCACAGAATCAATGTTTGATCGTTCTATTATTATAGATGATCGAAATAGGGCTGTAGCGAAATGTGTTGCTGATTTTATGAGAGAAACTGATACATATCAGAAAGCTATTATTTTCTGTGTAGATATTGCACATGCAGAGCGTATGCGCCAGTGCCTCGTCAATGAATTTTCAGACAAAGTAAAAGAGAATTCCCGTTTCGTGGTGAAAATTACCGGAGATGATATTTTTGGAAAGCTTGAAATTGAAAATTTTATAAATCCAGAATCAAAATACCCCGTCATTGCAACCACTTCGAAGCTTCTCTCAACCGGTGTTGATACAAAAACAGTGAAGCTTATCGTGCTTGATGCTCCTATGAATTCTATGACTGAGTTTAAACAAATCATTGGTCGTGGTACTCGGGTAGAAGAACAATATGGAAAATATTATTTTACGATTATGGATTTCCGTAATGTCACACGACTTTTTGCTGACCCTGCATTTGATGGAGATCCTGTGAAAGTGTATGAGCATGACGGTAATACTTCTATTGATGTCACCGACTACATAGAACAAGAAACAAAATCAGAACAAGAAATCAAGGAATTTGACCCAAGAATAGATGTGCTTATTGATGGTACACAAACAGAAGAGAAGCCAAAGAAAATTCGTATCAAGGATGGTGTGGATTTTTATCCTATACACAGGACAGTGCAGTATATAGATCCTCAAACAGGGAAACTTATCACCGAATCCCTCCAAGATTTTTCAAAGAAAACTATTGTCTCAGAATTTGCCTCACTGGATGATTTTCTTTCTCGTTGGAAAGAATCAGAGCGCAAAGATGTGATAGTAAATGAGCTTCTTGGTCGAGGTGTTGCTTTTGAAGAGCTTCGCAATGAAATAGGCAAGGATCTTGATGTCTTTGATCTTATTCTCCATGTTGCCTATGGTAAGAAACCTATGACTAGAAGTGAAAGAGTAAAGAAAGCTCAATCAAATGACTATTTTGCAAAATACGAAGGAAAAGCAAAAGAAATCATAGATCTTCTCCTTGTAAAATATGCTGACCAAGGTATTACAGCCATAGATGGCATAGAGGATCTTATTGTCTCACCATTTACTGAGTTCGGTACTCCGATTGAGATAGTAGAAGAAATTTTTGGAGGCCGTGAGCAATATATGGAAGTTATTAAAAACATAGAATCTAGTCTATACGCAGAATAATATGTCTCAAATCCAATCAATCATAAAAAATATTCAAGATGAAATGCGTAAAGATGCGGGTCTTGATGGAGATGCACAGCGTATATCACAACTTGTTTGGATGCTGTTCTTAAAGATTTTTGATGATCGAGAAAAAAACCTAGAGCTTATAGATCCAAAATACAAATCTCCAATTCAAGAAAAATTTCGGTATCGTAACTGGGCACAAGACGAAGAGGGTATAACCGGTGCAGAATTAGCAGACTTCATAGACAAAGAACTTTTTCCAGCTCTCCGTAGCCTCTCAGTATCACCAACAGATACAAGGGGATTCCTTATAAAAAATATCTTTTCTGATACGTACAACTACATGAAAAACGGTACCTTGATTCGCAAGGTATTCAACAAGATTAACGAAATCAATTTCAATAAAAAAGATGATCGTCATGCATTCGGGGACTTGTACGAAAAGATTTTGAAAGATTTGCAAAATGCAGGTAATGCAGGGGAGTTCTATACTCCACGACCTTTGACAAAGTTTGTTGTTGAAATGGTAGATCCAAAGTTTGGTGATAAAGTTCTCGACCCTGCTTGTGGCACTGGAGGCTTCCTTGTGAACGCACTCGAATATATGCGCGAGGATGTAAGTACTGCCAAAGATGAAAAGAAGCTCCATGGTGATATTCACGGCGTAGAGCTCAAGCCTCTGCCACACATGCTCGCTATTACAAACATGATTCTTCATGGAGTAGAAGACCCTTCGACAATCTTGCGAGGCGATATGCTTTCTCGTCCATATACAGAATACGGCCCCAAAGATCGTGTGGATGTGATCGTCGCCAATCCTCCATTTGGAGGTACTGTGACAGATGGCACAGAGCTCAATTTCCCAAGTCAGTTTCGTACCAGGGAAACAGCGGATCTCTTCCTTGTACTTTTTGTACATTTACTCAAAGACGGAGGGCGAGCGGGGATAATCCTTCCAGATGGGTCACTCTTTGGTGAAGGGGTGAAGTCAAAAATAAAGGAACATTTGCTCACTGAGTGTAATTTGCATACCATTGTTCGTCTGCCTCCAGGAGTATTCAATCCTTATGCGGGAGTAAATACAAACTTATTATTTTTTACAAAAGGCGAACCAACAAAGGAAGTTTGGTATTACCAAATGCAGCTTCCTGTTGGACTTCGCGCATACACCAAGAACAAACCACTTACTGATAAGGAATTTGAAGTAGTGAAAGAGTGGTGGAAAGATAGAAAGGAGAATGACTTTGCATGGAAAGTATCTATAGAAGATATAAGGGCAAAGAATTGGAATTTGGATTTCAAGAATCCGAAGGGCGGGGAAATAGAAGAAGAAATTTCTTCCAAAGATTTGGTAGAGAGGATTTTGGAGAAAGAGGAGGAGATTAAGAAACTTTTAAAGAATATATGAGACAAACAATTGCTCTTAGTACCTATCTTGAAATTGACCCTGAAATTCTTAAAGAAAATGGTGTTCTTGATGTGATGTTAGGTGTCGATACTCCTTATTTTATAGATCCAAGATTAGTGTTTTTAAAAAACCAAGAAGGTGTTTTTTTAAATTCTAAAGAAAAAGTTCAAAAATATTTTTCAGACTTAATTCGAATTATTAAAGCTTCAGAAGATTCTCCTCAGTTGCAAAAAAAAGCAATAGATATGGTTGCAGCAAAAGAACCACGAGGTCTTTCTATCGGATATGGCAATAAAACAGATACAGGTCCTGCTGTACCAAAGTCAGTTGCAAGGAAAATAGTTTTTACAATTACTGAGCTTATTAAGGTTGGTATAGATGATCCAGAGCTTGTAGAAATTATGGTTCTTTTTATTGATGGATATGGACCTGATAGTATTAGTGATTTAATCTCACACATCTTATTTGACGATCTATGTTTGTTTACGCAAGCCGTTGCAAAAAAACTTGATATAAAAACAAAAAAATATCCTATTAACGAGGTTGAATATAGTTTACCAAGTCATCCTTTTAAAAATCATCAAATAATATTTGTTCCAATTGATTATGTTTCTGCACTTCCTTTGGCTTATGATTGGGATAGTGTTCAAGATGCAGCGGCTTATAATGACAAGCTGAGGAAAGACTTTAGCGGAATACTGCTTCCAGTAATACAAGAACAACTAAGTAAATTAAATTCCCTTAGTTCAGAAGAAAGAAATAAGTTTAAAGAAACTTTTAAAAAACTTCTTAAAATTTACAAAGATAAGGATGTTCAATCTTACGATATAAATATTGATGATAGGGGGTTCTACTCATCAAAATCATTTGTTGAGGAGTATGCTAAAAAGTTCAATAGTCCTCAAAAAGTTATTTCTTCCTCTGAAGATATGAAAAATTTTGTTCGTAATGTAATTCTAAGTTTTAAGAGACATATAGAAGATATGGGAAATTCAAATCTTCTATATCATCGTACAAAAACACATGCCCCTATAAAAGATAAGCCTCACAGAGAAGATGTTCCGCAAATGATCTTTAATGGTATCGCTGATGTCCATTGTTCTTACACAAATATACCTCATGCCAGAGAATCTAAAGTAAGCACAGGCCCAATAGATTTTTGGTTTGCAAAAGAACGTAATAGTAAGGTTTTAGTTGAGATTAAAAAATCTACAAATAATTTAATAAAGGGTTATACTAAACAGCTTTCAAAATATGAAAAAGGCGAATTATCTTGCCATTCGTTCTATGTTGTATTAAAGGTAAAAGAAGAAAAACGATCAAAGTTAAAACTAGTTACAGATATTGAAGAGTTAGAAAATAAGTATAAAGAAAATATGAAAAATGGTATTAAATCTCCAGAAGTTATAATTATTGATGGTTTGATACATGATTCTCCTAGTAAGTAATTTATGAAAACTAACTGGCAAACAAAAAAAATAGGTGAAGTTTGTGATATCTTAGACAATCTTCGAAAGCCTGTAACTGCGCGAGACCGAAAATCTGGAGATTTTCCCTATTATGGGGCGACTGGAATTCAGGATTATGTAGATAGCTTTATTTTTAATGAAGAATTAGTCTTAGTTGGTGAGGACGGTGCACGTTGGAATTCTGGAGACAATACTGCTTTTAAAATTTCAGGAAAAACTTGGGTGAATAATCACGCACATGTTATTCGCCCATACAGAGATATTTTACTTGATCAATGGTTAATTTACTTTTTGAATATCTCGGATTTAAGCGATTATATTACAGGAACAACAGTTAAAAAATTAAATCAGGAAAAACTTAGAAGTATTCCTGTACCACTCCCACCAATCAAAATTCAAAAAGAAATTGTTGTAAAGTTGGATAAAAAGTTTACGAAGTTAAGGGAGGCAAAAAGATTGCGAGAAGAAGCTCTCTCCGACACTGAAAAAATCCTCTCTCAAACACTCCGTGAAATTTTTGAAGAAGGTAAACAAAAAGGTTGGGAAGAAAAAACACTTCCAGAAATTTCAGAAAATTTAGACTCTATGCGTAAACCTATTACAAAATCGGACAGGAAAGACGGCAAGCACCCATATTATGGAGCATCTGGGATTGTTGATAGTGTTGAAGGATATCTTTTTGATGAAGAATTACTTCTAATCTCTGAAGACGGTGCGAATCTTATTGCGAGATCAACACCTATTGCTTTTACTGCAAATGGAAAATATTGGGTAAATAATCATGCACATGTTCTACGTTTTAGAAATAAAATTTTACAGAGAATTACTGAATACTATTTAAATTATATTAACGTCAAGCCCTATATAACTGGGTCTGCACAACCCAAATTAAGCCAAGCTAATTTAAATAAAATAAAGATTATTATTCCGCCACAAATCGATCAGCAAAAGATAGTCAATAAACTTAATGAAGTTTCAGAAAAAGTTCGAACTCTCCACGAGCTCCAAACCTCCCAACTCGCCGACCTCAAACACCTCGAAAAATCCTACCTCCGCGAAGCATTTAATGGCGAATTATAATTTATGAAAAAATCGACACCACAAACAATTGCACTTGCTGAAGCACTTAGGAAAAGAGGTGTGCAAGTAGAACTTGAACATTGGGACGGACACAAGCATGTCGATATATTTATTCCAGAAGGGAAAATATATATTGAAGTTGATGGCCCACTGCACGACATGAGACCAAAACAGGTTGTTGCTGATTTCAATCGAGATTATTTTTCTGCAAAAGAAGGATTTTTTACAAAACATATTACAAACCAAGAGATAGAAGAACATCTCGAAGCCATTGCTGATGCAATTGCAAAAGTAGCAAAAGAATCAGCTGATAAAATGGGGGATAATTTGCATAAATAATATGACCCGCGATGAATTGTTTCAAAAGGAGATGAAAATAGCCGAAGAGATATTTGGCACCGAGAGTGCTCCGGACCAGATGCCGATCACAAGGGCTTCTGCCGAGAAGCTCACAGCGCTCTGTGGAGATCGCTGGCTTGAGAGTGAGTTTGATGAAGCTGGTGAGCCGATCTCATGGTCAGTCGTGATGCCGACACAGCGAGACCTTGCAGAACAGTTTGTTCGAGGAGAGATCACCGAAAGACAATTTCTCGATTGTACTCAGCCACAGGATATGTACGATGCGCTCTATATCGTCTCGATCATTACAGTGCCCGCACAGCGAGGGCGGGGATTGGCAAGTGCAGTGCTTACTCGTGCATTGCAAAAGGCTCCCGTGACCCCAGACGCACTTTTTGTCGCCTGGCCGACCACTCCTGAAGGCGCCGCGCTCCTGCACAAATTCCAAACAACCTTCCCAAAACCTATTCAGATTCGAATATAGGGGTATTTTCAATACTATAACCCCTTCGCTTGTCTTCTTTTTTAACTATACCCCTTATTCGCGCGAATAAGGGGTATAGTTGTATACTAGGATTTGTAGGAGTAGTAATTTGTATGAGTATAAAAATGACTATAAAACCAAAAGATATGGAGCGACTTTTGAAAGTGCTCGCAAACAAGAGGAGACTCGAGATCGTGAGTTATCTCAAGACCAAAAAAGAGTCTACGGTGAGTGCTATTTCGGGGAAGATCAAACTTTCGTTCAAGGCGACGTCAAAGCATTTGTCCATACTCTACGGAGCCGACCTTGTGGCTAAGGAGCAGAGGAGCCTGCAAGTCTTTTATCGTCTCTCGCCAGAGATGCCACACATCGCAAAACAAATCTCTAATTCGCTCGAATAAGGGATATAAGAGGGCTCAAAATAAATAGGGTATCTCTGCTATACTCCAAGTCTCATGAAGACAAAAGCGCTTCTCCTCATCACTATATTTGTCGATATCATCGGGCTCGGGATCATCATCCCGGTGCTTCCGTTTTATGTGGAGAGCTTTGGTGTCTCTGATGCAGTGGTCACGGTTCTCTTTGCGATGTATGCACTCTTGTCATTTCTCTCGGCGCCGTTTCTCGGATCGCTCTCAGATCGTATCGGGCGACGACCAGTCCTGGTGGTCAGTATCATCAGTAGTGCGATCGGGTGGCTCGTCTTTGCATCGGCAAAGTCGGTCATCATCTTGTTTGTAGGGCGTATCATCGACGGACTCGCGGCGGGCAATATCACGAGCGCGCAGAGTGCGCTCGCAGATATCGCGCGCGATGACAAAGAGCGCACCGTGAACATGGGGCTCTTTGGGGCACTCTTTGGTATCGGGTTTATTGTCGGTCCTGCAATCGGTGGAGCACTCTCGTCGATCAGTACGACGGCACCGTTTTGGTTCGTCGGGATCCTCGCGTCGATGAATGCGCTCTTTGCGATATTTTTTCTTCCCGAGACACACAAGGCAAAGCAGGTGGACAAAAAGATCTCGTACAACCCCTTTGTTCCGATTCGTGATGGACTCAAGACGCCGACGATGCGCAAGATATTTGCGACGTGGTTTATCTTTGGAGTGGCACTCTCGCTCCAGCAGAGTAGCTTCTCGCTCTACCTCGCACATACGTTTGGTATGAGTGCGTCGATGATCGGGACACTCTTTGCGGGGATCGGCGTGCTCATCCTTATCAACCAGCTCATCCTCCTCAAGCACGTCTGGTTCAAGCTAGGAACACCGGCGCTCATCGGACAGATCATGTTTGTCGTCTTTGCAGTCGGAATGTTCTTGCAGTCAGTACCGCTCCTCGTCGCGCTCCTTGTCGGACTTGTCGGAACGACGTTTGGGCAGGGGACACTGCGCGCTGTCTATGGAGGCATCATCGCAAATGCTGCACCGCTCAAGCGGGGGGAATATATCGGTATCGCGTCATCGCTCATGTCGCTCTCGATGGTTGTGGGGCCACTGCTTGCAACATTTCTCGTGACGCGAAACCCAGGGATCCCGTTTGTCCTTGCCGGTGCGATGGGACTCCTCGCATACTTTTTGAACGTGAACTGGAAACGGTATCGTAAATAAGCGGTATACTTAGAAGATGAAAAAACTTTCAATTGGTGTTGTTCTGCTTCTCGTTGTTCTGAGTTATCTCGTCGTGCGCAATCAACAGCAAACGGTTGTAAAAGAGGAGCCATCTCCTGAAGCACGATCGATCTGTTATATCTGGAACACCGAAGCGGGAGATAGTGCATCGCTGTCGATGACATTTACCGGAGAAGGAGGAAGTGTTGTGAACGGATTTTTTAATTGGCGTCCTGCAGAAAAAGACAGCAAGACGGGTGCGTTTACAGGAACCGCAGGGCCACTTGATCAGTCGTCTATGTTGCGCACCGCAAACCTGTGGTGGGAGGCGAGTGCAGAGGGTACGACAGTGACCGAAGAACTCCAGGTAGTCTTTGGCGATGGAAGCGCGGGGGTAGGCTTTGGCGAGATGCGTGATCGAGGTGACGGCGTATATGTATATGCAGACAAGAGCGCGCTCTCATACGAACCGACGCTCTCACAGACTGACTGTGACGACCCCGCAATCAAATAAACAAAAAACACTCATCCAAGGATGAGTGTTTTTTTCAAAGAAGAGAGACTAGATCTCTACTGATTCTTTTGAGTCTGATTCTCCTGATGCTTCAGAACCATCGGTTCCTCCACATGCTTTTGCAGAAGTCTTGAACGTTGCCCACGCTGCTTTCTTTTCAGCTTTGTAGGTAGTGGCTGCTGCACGGCGGTCTTTCTTTGCTGTTGCCCATGCAGCTTTTACTGCGTCACGACGAGCCTTTGCATCGGTGAGGGACCATGCACTCATAAGTGCGGTCTTGCGAGCGGCGAGGACACTGGTAACGGTATCGTCAAATTTGCCCCATGATGTTGCGAGCGCATCTTCGCGAACTTCGACTGCTTTTGCAACACAACTGATATCAACAGTCTTTGCAACAGTCGTTTTCTTTGATCGTTCGGTGCGGACGTCGTCACTGCCTTCTTTTGCGAGTGCAAATGGACCCACAAGGAGTGCAAGGACAAACATACTAACGGTAAGGTACTTCATGTTTTTTTGTATATTTCAATTAAACGGGTAACCATCTTATTGTACCATGGCACCCAGGCACGACTTTGGAGTATACTTTGGGATATGAGTTGG
>JBPOIF010000004.1:0-3202 GCA_052034745.1 Candidatus Nomurabacteria bacterium
ATCGCCTGATCAAAAGACTGCGACCTCCCCGCCCATTGATATATCGAATAAAATGCTGTGGTGTTGATGTTATGCATACCCCAAGAACTCATTGTGGACATCATCAGGATGAATCGCGCGTCCATAGCGTGCCATCGAAAGCACTATCCCAAGCCCAATAAACTCACCGAGCAAGTGTGACCCTCCATAACTCATAAAAGGGAGTGGAATCCCAGCAACCGGCATCACCCCGAGGTTCATCCCGATATTCACAATGAGATGTCCTGTCAAAAGCACCGCAAATCCAGCACAAAAGAGAGCTTCGAAGTTTGATGCCGCATGTCGTGCATGTAAAATAATGCGCCACAGAAGTACTCCAAAAGACAAAAGGATGACGAGGCTCCCGACAAACCCCCACTCTTCTGAAAAGGCTGCGAAAATAAAGTCAGTCTCATACTCGGGGAGATAATTGAGTCTCGACTGAGTGCCATAGCCCAGCCCTTTTCCGAGAACACCACCACTTCCCACCGCAATCATCGATTGATATGCGTTGTAGCCACTTCCTCGAATATCAGAAGTAGGGTTCAGAAACGTCATAATACGTGCCTTTTGATAGGGGGCAAAAAGTGCAAACCACGCAACAAGAAACGTCGCGATACCGATTCCTGCAACAATAATAATATGTTTTTTTGAGATACCTGCGATAAGCGCCATACCGAGCCAGAGAGTCACAAAAATCATCGCCGATCCAAAATCGGGTTGGAGCAAAATAAGCCCCACAGGGATAACAACGTAGAGCGCAGAGATAAAGAGGTGTTTGAGTCTCGCGATTTCGACATGGCGACGCCAAAAGTATTTTGCAAGCGCAGCAAGGACCATCAGTTTGACGAGGTCTGTCGGTTGAAAAGAAAATGCTCCTCCAAAGTCAAACCAACTCTTTGCCCCTTTTACCGTCTTTCCAAGGAGAAGGACAAGAACAAGGAGCAACATGGAGACCATGTACCCCATGATGATATACCGAGAGTCTCTCAAAAAACGCATATCAAAACTTGCGATGCTAAACATGAGCACCATACCAATCCCCACCCACAAAAGCTGACGCTCAAAAGTCGCCGTATCACTTTGAAAGCTCGTCATCGTCGCCAGTCCTCCGAGAATAATAGGAACAGTTGCTCCGATAAGTATCCAATCGAGCTGCTGGGAGAGTCTGCGCATCATACTAATCAGTACTCGTAAACGGATTGATACGAGGGATCACTTCTACTCGAACAACATCCTTTGTAAGAGGGGTCGGCCAGGTGAAATACACGGTAACACTTTCTTGTGCTCCAAGCTGTGATAAGACGGATTTTGATACTGCAATTGCGTTGTCACTCTTGTCGTACAAGATTGCGACCACATCAATATCATCAAACGTGATCCGTGACTGGTTGTCGAGCGTCGCAGTGAGTCGTGTACCCTCATTGAAGGATTCGAGTAGTGTACGATCAGTCTTGATAACTACCTGAGAAAATACTGCGGGAATCTTTTCCCACGGGATAGTATCGGAAAAAGCAATTCGAGGAAATGCTGGCACGCTACTGCCGACCGGAATGAGTGTCTCGACGATAGCAGAGCGCCCCATCGGACCAAGATACGTCACCCCGTTGCGCGCAGTAATGAGATTATTCTTTTCATCATAGAGATAAAATGTATAGGATGCATTCTTTGCAGCAGCAGTAGGGTAACTATGTTCGATATACGCCACCGCATGTACCACCCCTGGTGCAATCTCAAAAAATCTTGTCCAGCGAACCTTTGGTTCTTGGAGTTCATCTCTACAATAAAACGTGCACGCGCCTCCGCAATCAATCCCCACCTCATCGCCGTTACGCTTCCCGTCATAACAGGTCGGTTCAACGTGGGTTGCATTTCGGATCACAATAAAAGCAATACCTCCAACCACCACGAGAAGGTAAAAAAAGTACAGAAGCTGTCGGCGCGCTGCCCAGGTCATATAGAGACAATTATAGCCTGCGGAGCCCCTTTGGGCTATGCCACAATACAAAAAACCATATCACGTAAAACGAAATATGGTTTTTTGTATTCTGGGTACAATTGAGCACACAGTCCTGGCAGCTACCTACTTTTGCCTTAAAAAGACTATCATCGGTTCTACGAGGCTTAACTTCTCTGTTCGGAATGGGAAGAGGTGTGACCCTCGTGACAAACCACCAAGACAGTGTGCTCAATTATCAATTGAATATTTTTTTCTGAACCCGCCATAAGGCGGGATGATTTCCAGATTTCCTAATAGGAAGATTGTCGGGCAATTAGTACTTCTCGGCTGAACACATTACTGTGCGTACACCTAAAGCCTATCAACCTAGTCATCTCCTAGGGCCCTCAAACGATACCTTATCTTGAAGCTGGCTTCCCGCTTAGATGCTTTCAGCGGTTATCCATTCCGAACATAGCTACTGGGCAGTCCACCTGGCGGTAGAGCCCATAGACCAGAGGTTCGTTCATTTCGGTCCTCTCGTACTAGAAACGAATCTTCTCAAGTATCAACGCCTGCAGTAGATAGGAGACCAACCTGTCTTACGCTTCTTTTCACTCATTACTGAATGGAACGGACTATATCTTACTCTCAATGAGAGCCTCAACGTAATTTTAGTCTCTACGGGTAAGGGAGCATATTTGCCAGAGGCAATTATGCGAACACTTATGCACAGAGAATGAATACTGTTTTCCAAGGATTCATTCTCCCGCAAAAGCCCTCTTCCCTCGGTGTAGCCCTTACTGCAACACGTGTGTGCAATAAGGATTCCTCCGATATTAGTTGAGCATGTCATCATATGTCGCCATATGAGACCGCCGTAATATGTTGGTTCTCTTTTTTCTCTGATCGATTCTTTTGGAAACAATCAAAGATAATATCTTTCTTTCACACATGATTGCAGATCATATGTGAACTTTACTCTTATTAGACGAAAAGACTAAAACATTTATATTAATTTTCTTTCCTTGTGGATAATAACTTCTCTCCTCGGGATTCAGACGGGTCCAGAAATCAGTAACAACGCAGATAAATCTTTTGTTGAAATTGATTTCTGGACGGTCTGAACCCAGCTCGCGTACCTTTTTAATTGGCGAACAGCCAAACCTTTGGGACCTTCTCCAGCCCCAGGATAAGGTGAGCCGACATCGAGGTGCCGAACTCCGCCGTCGCTATGGACGCTTA
>JBPOIF010000031.1:0-29394 GCA_052034745.1 Candidatus Nomurabacteria bacterium
TCGAGCAGATTATAGCACCGTTCAAAAATAAGTCAAGCATCCCCTTTTCCCTTCCATTTACTTCCCCTGGAAACTATGTAAAATAAGCTTCGTATATAGTTGATGCCGCAGTGGCGGAATGGTAGACGCGATCGACTCAAAATCGATTACTCGCAAGGGTGTGAGAGTTCAAGTCTCTCCTGCGGCACCAACTGTATACACATGCCCGAGTGGTGGAATTGGTAGACACGTACGCTTCAGGTGCGTATATCGCAAGATGTGAGAGTTCAAGTCTCTCTTCGGGCACATGAATTCGCTTCCAAAAATCATCGTCATCGCTGGTCCCACCGCAACAGGTAAATCAGACTATGCAGTCGACCTTGCAAAGAAAGTGGGTGGCGAGATCATCTCTGCTGATTCACGACAAGTATACAAAGGTCTTGATATCGGCAGTGGCAAGATCACCAAGCGAGAAATGCGTGGTATCCCCCACTACCTGCTCGATGTTGCTTCTCCAAAGAGAACTTTTTCTGTCACGCAGTTCAAGCGACTCGCTACAAAAGCAATCTCTGAAATATATAAAAGAGGTCGTACTCCGATTATCTGCGGTGGTACTGGATTTTATATTGATACCGTCCTCTACGATACGACGATCCCCGAGGTTCCACCAAATCAAACACTTCGAAAAAAGCTCTCTCGAAACACACCGGCAGAAAACTTTGCACTCCTCAAACGTCTGGCACCATCTCGCGCTCGCACCATAGACAAGTACAACAATGTCCGCCTCATTCGTGCGATTGAAATAGCAACCGCGCTTGGCACCGTGCCAAAAACAAAAAGAAAAAAGAGGTACGATGTCCAGTGGCACTATCTCGATTTTCCTGACGAAACGCTCCGCGAGCGGATCCATATACGCCTCTTGAAACGCATGCGACACGGTATGGTAGCCGAAGTGGAACGTCTCCACAAGCAAGGACTCTCGTGGAAACGTCTCGAATCACTCGGACTCGAATATCGATACCTCGCGCTCTACCTTCAAGGCAAACTCACCAAACAAGAGATGCTCTTGCAACTTGAGCTCGCCATCTGGCATTTTGCAAAACGCCAACGCACCTGGTTCAAAAAATACGCACGCTGAAACTAAGGCAGTATGTACAACATACAATCAACATAGTTCGCATGTGTTGTGTACACCTTCCCTATACCACAACTATCAGATCGAAGGGGCGTCTCTACTCGATAATTAAGTACTGCTCCTGAAGAAAAAACTGTTCCGTCATATCCTGTCCCTCCAGACCATGCACTATGGTAAATATAACCACCATACCCGCGGGTACCTCCTTTGGGATCAGCAGGAAACCGGACTTTGTAAGTATTCATAAACCCGATCACACCCATACTCCCTCCATAGACGGACCATCCTTCGTAACACGTCTGACTAACACATGCCCATACTCCTCCTGTTGAAGGAAGTGCCCCGCCATTTGAATCATATCCATTATAAAAACCGTTCTGAAGTGACTTTATGTCTGAAAGACGTGTCGTATTACGAGCTTTTGTTCGCGCAGTGTTGATTGCAAAAATAACAACAATAGAAAAAACAACAATAATCGCGATCACGATAAGGAGCTCAAGGAGTGTAAACCCTTTTTCTTTTTTTGTTCCCCAAGCATACATTGGCGGGCGATGTAGGAATCGAACCCACACCAGCGGTTTTGGAGACCGCTGTTCTACCACTAAACTAATCGCCCTCGTGCACCCGAAACTATAGCAAAAAAGTGGTCTTTCGACCACTGTTTTGCTATTTCTTTGATTCCTTGAAGGTAATCACTTTGCGCAATTTCTTGCTGTATTTCTTTTGCTCAAGCTTAACATCTGCAAGCTTTTTGCGGTTTTTGCTGGTCCAATAGACCTCCTTGGTCTCCTTATTGACGAGCTTTACCAAATTATCCTGTGACATAGTGGAAGGACTATACCACCAAAGCCTTTTTTGAGCAACTCAAATATATTGACTTTATATGATAAATATGATATAATTATTTTAAACCTTGGTTAGGAAAAGCACAGCGTTCCAGTCTTCCTCGTTCTGTAACATTGTGCTTTTCCTAACTAAAACCATTTAAAATGAACATTGTTAAGTCATTTTCTGCTTTGATAACAAAGCAAGGATACTGCGTCAAAGCGGTACTCACCGATAAAAGTTCTGTCGTTTTCTTCACCGATAACGACATGAACCATCGAACCTGGCAGGCAACCGAAAATAACCCGGATCTCCTGCTCAACATCCATGAGTTCCATCGGCTCAGAGACCGGGTCAAGCTGAAAGAGGTATCTCTTTTGCTTCACCAGGAAAAATCTCTCCTCCCGATCGTGGAAAACCTACTCAAAGATCCGTACTACGGATTCGATGAGGTCTGGCGCCGTAAAAACAAGGTCACTGAATACGACCTGAAAAGAAACAAAGGACCAGAAGTTGTTCCACGGTACATTGAGGATACAGGATCCACCCTAGGACAACTCCCCGGACTGTCCGAACTCAAAAAAAGATTTGTGTGATCTCACACAAACTGAAACAGCAAGCTCACCAGCAATGGTGGGCTTTTTTATTTTTTCGTTGTTTATGGTACAACAATACAGATGATGGCCTCAAAGAAAAAGAAACAACAAAAGCGCGAGCTCGAAGCTCGCGCACATCGAGCAACAGAGGTTATCGGTTCTCCTCGCTCGCTTCTCGTCCACAGCGTACTCTTTGTCGTATGTTTTATGCTCCCCCTCTTTGGGGTAGACTTTGACCGTGTGCTCCTCGTACTTACCACTGCGGTATCGCTCGAAGCGATCTACCTCGCTATCTTTATCCAAATGAGTGTAAACAAAAACACGCAAGATATCGAAGAGATTCAAGAGGATGTCGAAGAGATCCAGGAAGACGTGGAAGAGATTCAAGAGGATGTGGACGAGATTCAGGAAGACGTTGATGAGATCCAAAAAGACGTGGAAGAAATCGAAGAAGACAGTGAGGAAGATCAAAAAGTAGAAGCCAAGGAAGCAAAAGCGATCATTGCCATTCAGACAATCCTCACCCAACTCCAGAAAGAGATTGAACAACTCAAAAAGAAATAAAATAACCCCGTCACTTGCAAGCGACGGGGTGTTTATTTTTATTTTGTCCCAAAAAGGGCAAACATGTTTATAAGTGCAATCACCCAAAAGGTGACTGCTACCTTGCTCGGTTTTTTGTTTACATCGATCGTTTTTTCCAAAAGCAACAATGCAATCCATGCAGACCCGGCACACAGAAAACTGTTTACCATGGGGTAATCAATGTATGCCCAGGCAAAGCACTGGGGAGCAAACATATAAACGAAAATTGAAATCAAGAGAATCAGCAGGAAAAAAACTATTCCCTGAACTGACATACTTACTGAAACATTTAAAGAACTTTTCATTTGAATTGATTTTTGGTTGATACAATTATATCACCTTTTGAACAAAAAGTCAATCCCGCATCGCGTGCGCGATTTTTTATATCTTAAACTCAACAGCAGTTCCATCTTTGTACTTGACAAATATGTAGTACCTGCTATACTGCAATTGAATATGCTATAATATAAGTCCCTGAAGAAGCTTAGGCTGATTCGGGGATTTTTTATTTTCCTAGATTTTAAATTCTATAACATCGCCGTCTTTGACGATGTACTCCTTGCCTTCAATACGGACTTTACCATGCGCTCTCGCCTCAGCGTACGACCCTGCATCGAGAAGGTCCTTCCAGTTGATCACCTCTGCGCGAATAAACTTGTCTTTAAAGTCTGTGTGTATTGCAGTCCCTGCAATCGGTGCTGTACTTCCTGCTTTGATAGTCCATGCACGAGTTTCATCAGCACCAGTTGTAAAGTAGGTTTCAAGTCCGAGCAGTTTGTACGCTTCTGCAATGAGGGTATCAAATCCTGTTTCAAACACAGGGTCTATCTCTACATACGGTCCAGGAATCTTTGCAGCAACTTCTTGTGCGAGATTTTCATTTGCTGCAGACGTATTGAGACCATAGAGAATCGGCTTCATCGTGAGCAGGTTGAGCTGTGCGACAAGTGGTACCTCTTTTTCATCAAGTACTACCGAACTTGCCATCTGTTCTGCTTCAAGAGCGTTCTTTATCTTTTCAAGCGCGCCGTGGAGAATAACTGCTTCCTTCTCCCCTCGCTTCACCTCACGACCATTGGTCTCCATACGCTTGTTCACCACATCAAGATCGGCAAGAATGAGCTCGTAATTGATAACGAGAATATCAGAGAGTGGGTCGACTTTGTTTGCAACATGGATGATATCTTTGTCGACAAACGTGCGCACCATCTCAAGGATAGCGTCGACTTCACGAATATGGGCGAGAAACTTGTTCCCCAACCCTTCCCCTTTTGAGGCACCGGAGACAAGCCCTGCGATATCGACAAATTCTATTGCGGCAGGAATCGTCTTTGCAGACTTTGAAAATTCAGACAGTTGTAACAATCGCTCGTCAGGAACAGCAACGATACCCACTGACGGATCAATCGTGCAGAACGGGTAGTTCTCGGCAGGGACGCCCTTTTTCGTCAGAGCGTTAAAGAGTGTCGATTTTCCTACATTTGGCAGTCCAACGATACCGATTGATAGTCCCATAGTGGCATAAATATAGCAAAACAGTGCCTAAAAGTCATCTACAAGAGTTTCTTGAGCTTCTTCTCAATAAACGCGTCCACGTCGCTTATATTCTTCTGTATCTGCTTGAAGATGAGTTCTTCGTTTTTGTTCAAATCTCTATCAACGCGAATCTTTTCAAGCTCAACAAGTTGGTCATTGAGCTCCTCCTTCAGAAGATTCACTGCGGTATGCACATCTTCGATGGCGTGCTGAAGTCCTTTTTTGTTTTTCTTTTTCAAAGACAAAAACTTATGCCAGCCAATATACAAAACGATCAGGAGGAGGAGCCCGAGACCGAGCGCGACAACAACCCACAGAAGCGCGACAGAGACCTTTGCGATTTCACTCTTGAGTACCGTGATATAGATTCGTTCAGATGGCACACTCTTGACCGTCGCACTCAAAACCGTCCGTGCGGACACAGAAACCGTACCAACTTCTTTTATCCGATCAGTCGTCACCGAGAACGTTCCGTCAGGCGCAATAGTTTGTGTGTATGTTTTTATCGTTTTTCCTTTTGACTCGATGATAACCTCTACCTGTTTGTTAAAATAGTCACTCGTTCCAAACACGGTCACTGATTCGCCTCTCTGTATCTCCAAAGGCGATACCGAAAGTGTCGGAGTGCTGATAAACGAACTCGTAAAGGTGGTGGTTGCTTGTGTATGATTGCCTGCTTTGTCATACGCAGTGACCAGGACAGTATGTGTGCCCTCTTTTTGAGGAGGAAGGGTAAATGCAGAAGAGGTATCGAGGTCTGCTTTTCGAACAACCAACGGATCCCCTCCATCAATCGCAACCGAATAGTACTCGATCCCGGAGGTGGCATCCTTTGCATCAAGCACAATGGTTGATACCGATCCGGTGGTCGTCACTACTGGAGTAAATGTTTCTGGCGCAGTGGTGTCTATCCGTATCGTGTAGTGCGTAAGCGGACTCCACCCATTTGCGTTGGCGTATCGTATATGAAAATAATAGACACCATCAGTTAGATTCGTCAGTGTTTTTTGTGTGACTGAATTGTCGTAAGAAATCGTTGGTATTCCAAGAGGGGTCTTGTTCGTTTGGGCCTGAATCGAAGTGATCCCTGTTGGAACCTTCCAATCAAATGAAGCGGTACCTGACGCATACCAATGTTCTTGATCAGGATGTGTCCCCGAAGACACTACCGGCTTGAGAGGGACGAGATTTTTTGTCACCGGTTGTTCGTCAACAGGAGCAGCAGGAAGCTCTTCGACACCTCCGATTGCAATAGTTGCCGACCCTTTACTTGAGAGAACATCGGTGCCGAGCCCGTCATTTTGACGAACGGCAGCATCAGTAAAAAGAAGTGACGCTGTCCCCTGTTTTTTTGCTTTAAAAGTAACTGAAGCGATTGTCCCAGCGCTTCCACTATACCCAGGGCTTGCGATACCTCCATTAAAAGAGACTTTTCCTGATGCATTTGAATAGGAAGGGTCTTCGACCCATAGGGTAAATATCGATCCCGCTTTACTTACCGAAACAACCTCAAGCAGATCAGTGGGAAACTGCAGTGTCGCTTCGGCGTTGTTGATAGAAACACCGAGCGTATTGGTGAGGATCTTGATAGTGACGATATTTCCCGCAGAGAGAGTTGTCGTACTCGGAGAAAGAGAAAGCGTTGCTGCGCTCGCAGAAGATGTTGCAAGCAAACAAAAAGCAACTACGAGAAAGAGTGTTTTTTGTATTCGATTAAGAGATGTTTGATTGTCGTTGAGCATTTTTTTTATTTCTTGTTTTTCTATAGAAAAACAAAACGATCACAATAACAACTCCTAGTATAATAAATTGTGGTGAAAATGGGAAAGAAATACTTTCTGTTGATCGATAGGTGACGCTTTTTTTATTCCCTGCTTTGTCATACGCAGTGACTACCAACAGCAGGGTTTGTGTATCGTCCTGATTCTGCAGTACATACGTCCCTCCACTGCGAACTGCAGCAGCTCCGTCTTCAGACACTTCGTAATGACTGATTCCTGACTCGTTATCAATACTACTAAATGATGCGAAGCGCTTGCCATCAAACACAGTGTCCTCCCTTCCGACTTCTATAACAAATGATTCTGGTGGTTTCTTGTCAGAAGCAACAACACGCAACCAATCATCAGTATCGGTAGCATTCACCCCTTTCGGAAGCACTTCGATCGAAAAATCTTGGGCTACGACCGCAATGCGTGTCCCCTGGCCATCGTTTGCAAACAAGCTCATATCAAGCGGAGAAAGCGTTACCTTCCCTTGATTCATTGCTTCAAGTGCGATAGAAAAAACAGTCGCACTGTCTGTTGTCCTTCCCCCAGGAACTCCTCCGACAAAAGAGATAGTGTTCTTGTCACGAGACAGTGATGGTGTCCGAGGCCACACGGTGAACAATGACCCTGCAAGTGAAAAATCATGCACCTCGATCGTATCGCGCGACGATATACCAATAGCTCCGTCGATACTATTGATAGACTCCCCTTCAGAATCTATTTTGACGTTCACAATAACAACATCCCCTACGGAAACGGTGCTCCTGGTTGATTCGAGATATACCCGAGCCGCAAAGGATTGGTGTGGCACAAAAACAATAACTGCAGACACAAAGCATAGTTTCAATAGTGTTATTTTTTTCATAAAAACATTAGTCATTTTTTATTTTCCCCATTCAAATAATAGGATAGAGAAATCAACCGAATCTACTTTTAGGTCCTTGTTGAGATCTACGTATTGGTTTTTAAATGGAGGTTTTGATTTCCAGAAATAGAGCAAGATAGAAAAATCAATAGAGTTTACCTTACCATCGCAATTAAAATCTGCCTTTTTTGTACAGACACCTTTTGGAGTTTCACTGGAGCTGCCGCCAGATCCTCCACCGCCCCCTCCTCCGCCACCACTGCCACCGCCTGTTGACTCTGTCGTTGCGGTAAACAATCGAGAAGCAACTGAACTATCGGTACCGAAATAGGCAACAACCTTAAAGTAATATGTTCCCGCAGTCGGTACCGTCGCTGTCAGTGTGGTATTGAAATCTTCCCCTGCGTTTATGTATTTTGCGGCAATCGCATGAAAGACGTCATCACCTCCTCCACAAACATTATTGACTGACGAGACAACGCACCACTCATACTGATATTCATTGCCCGTAAGCCCTTCGTTGGTGATCGTGATATTTGCAGCAACTTCTGGAGTCGTTGTATCGGTAATTGAATTGATAAGTACTTGTGCTGGGGTTGTCTGTACCGTCCAATAATCGTTGCCAGGCAATGTCTTCCCTGACTCTACGGTAGTAGAAAAGACGCTTTCCCATGTCCCCGCCTCAGCATTTGCAGCAGTCGTATACGAATACGTATAGGTTCCAACTGCAGTTCGTGTCATCGCTACAGCATTTACCACGATGTTTCTACTTGGGTCATAGATTGTCACAACAGGCGCCGAAAGCGAATCAGTAAGTGTCCCGTCATAGACCGTCGTCACTGTTGCCAAGTACGCGGAGCCTGCGGTGATCGTCCCGAAGTTCGAGGTTGCCACCGTCCATGGTGACTGTGGTGAGATCGTCACTGAAGTGAGTGTTCGTGTGGCAGCACTCCATACATCTGAAACAAGAGTTCCAAGAGAAGTGAGATCTCGAGCCGAATACGTCCACACTTCGAGAGGAACAGCGTCAACAAGCGTTGAGAGTGTCGAGACAGCGGTCGACACTGCACTATTTGTATTTGCATTAATCGCTGTTACCGCGGCGGTCACATCAGTCGTTTTGGCAAGGTCAGCGATATCTGTCCACAAGATAGTGTCAGTCTTTGCTTTTATCCCTGTCACATCAGCCCAGGCAATCGTATCGGTTGATGTCTTGATAGCAGAAACATCAGCCCAGGCAATCGTATCCGTCTTTGCTTTTATGGCACCGGTATCGGTCACGAGTCCTGTCACATCAGCCCAATCGATTGTATCGGTTGCCGTTTTGATACCTGAGATATTCCCAACCCCAACCTCTGTGATGAGTGTGGCAACATTGTTTTTGATGGTGGTGACATCGGTCCAATCAATCGTATCTGTCTTTGTCTTAACGAGCGTGAGCATCGCATCAGTTGCAAGCGGAGCAGTTGCTGCAGTCAGTTCAGCTGATGTTGCAAGTGGTGCGACAGCAGCGGTGATATTGGCCGACGTTGCAAGAGATGAAAGATCAGAAGCGGTTGCAAGTGAACCCACCGTCAGAGCGCCACTCGTGAGTGTACGAGTACCACTATCCCAAATATCTGCAGCAAGAGTACCAAATGTCGTCAACGATCGACTTGGCGCACTCCACACATCAGAGACGATATCTGCGACGAGCGTACCGAAGGAAGTGAGTGTTCGCCCACTATATGCCCATATCGTTCCTGGTATCGCAGAAAGCGTCGTCGCGATACTTGAAGTATTGGTATCGGTATTGGTATTAATTGTAGTGACTGCGCTTGCGATATCGGCGCTTGTATTTGCATCAACCGCTGCAGCAATAGAGCTATCGGTAACAACAGGATTTTTCAAAACAAATGTCTTATCGAGTTTCAAAAGATCGCCTCCCACAAGAGAGCCACAAGTAATAAAAGCAGGATATTTCCCCTCCACCAAAGGAGTGGTGTACGCGTATCGATGCCACCCGGTCGCATCATCAGTCATCGTCACCTCACTGACAAGCGCTACGCCCGCAGGAGAATACACCGATACCGTACAGTCATCGGTCGTCGGCGTGTAGTCGTCATTATAAATAAACTCTCCGATGATAATCGTTTCCCCTGGCTCATAGGTTTCAAACGCAAAGGCGTTTGTCACAAAAAACAAACCTGAAAGTATAGTGATACCTATCAGAGAAAAGAGAGAAAATGATTTGATTTTAAAAAAAATACTTTTCACACCACTATCGCAAAAAGTAATGCGGTGACGAGCAGAGCATTACCAAAAAATAGCGATACAATCTATTTTTTATTATTTTTCTCAGAAGTACCAGACTCTGACCCTTTGAAAATCCCGGTAAGGTTTTTGAATGCTTCAACAAGATTTTTTGCGAGTTCTGGAATCTTCTTTGATCCAAACAAAAGCACGATAACAACTGCAATAATGATGATTTCTTTTGTTCCTAATCCAAACATAAACGTGTGACTCAATTATAAATAATAAGGCTGGTACTATTTTTTCGTATCAGCGTCTTTAAAGGCACCAAACAAGTGGCGAACCGCATCAGCAATACTTTTTGTCAGTTCTGGAATCTTCTTTGATCCAAACAGAAGGATGATAACGACAGCAATAATGATGATTTCTTTTGTTCCTAATCCAAACATAGATGTAATATCGTATTTAGTTTACTAATAAACGACCCGGTTTTTTTCTATTCACTAAAACCGTGATTTCGAAAATCAAAACCAACGGAACCGCCATTAATATCAATGATAGACCATCGGTTGGGGGAAGTAAAGAGACCAGAACAAATATAATCGCGATGGCATGTCGTCGTTTTGAGCGCAAAAAATCAATAGTCAAAGCACCGATCCGAACAAGGAGTGTGATCACCAGGGGGAACAAAAATAGCAACCCCAAAAATGTCGATGTCAAGACAATCTGATACATAAACGTACTGATATCCCAGTAGTTTGCAACACCGAGATTTGTATTGACGACCGCAATCACTCGGATAGCGTAGTAGAGCATCGCCACACTGTAGAGAAACCCTATTGCAAACAAAACAAGCGCAATAGGGAGCGACAGAAGGAAAATCCTTCTCTCTTTTTTAAAGAGAGCGGGTTTAAAAAACACATAGAGATAATAAACAGAAATAGGTATGACTACAACGCACGCCAAGAAAAATCCGATACTCATCGCCACCTCAACAAGTTGAAACGGTGAAGTTGTCACCACCGTAACTCCGGTGATATTGAGGTACTCGAGCATCACTCGTATCACTGGCCCTGCATTTAAAAACGCCAGAATAAATACTACGGCAAAGATCCTCACCAAAGAGACCAGTTTTTGTCGAAACCCTTCAAAATAATGACTATACCGAGCAAAACTTGTTTGTAATTCGTTCACGAATTATTCTGACATTATAAAGATATTTCCCCCAGCCTCTCTCTCTGGCGCCTCCAAAAGCAAGTATTGAGTACTATCCGGTTCTACAAAAATATCTTGGGCTGAGCCTGTATATAGAGCAACAAGAAACTCTCCAATAAAATCTTGCACCTCCCCTTCTTGAAAATTTATATCTGTTAGGGCCATATTTTTTAAACTACTTTCTTTTCGTACTTATGATTCAACATACTGACAGGTTGTGATTCTATAATGGTTGTATCCGGAACAACTTCTTCGATATCAATAGGCGGCGGTGTCTCTTTTCCAATTGGTACAGGAATTTCGAGAATGTTCTCTGCAGGAGGAGTTTCCACGAGTTCTTCCTCTTGAGGAACAGTTCCCTCACCTTCTCCCTCTTCAACGATAATCCCTGTCTCTTCTTTGATACTTTCAACAACATTGGCATCTTCAGAGATAACATCTTCTTCAATTAGTTTTTCACTTTCAATTATTTTTTCCTCAGTCTTTTGCTGTTCATCTGTTATCACCTGGTCAAGAGATGAAGACTCTAATACTCCCTCATGCATTTGCGCCAAAAGCTCCTTCGTCATCCTGACATAAGAAGCTGCTGTATGAGTAGACTCAGGGTCTACACCCAAAATAGCATTCCCTAACTCCACAGGGTCGTTGAATCCGTATATCAAACTCCCATACTTAACATATTGTGCTTGAAAAGCTCCTGCAACCAATGTCGGATTTGCGACGTCATAAAACTCTATAAGTGCATGGTCCTCATAATCACCGGTAGCAGTAACTATCCTTAAATTCGTTTGCCCCAAAATTTCTTGATCTTTTTCTATGTGGATCATATTAATCTTGTGTTAGGAGCGCTCTTACCTTTATATCATCCCCAAGTGATGCTGGTGTAAAGCGGATGTATGTTGTCTCATTTGTTTTGTCCGTTGCGTCATACGATGACCATCCAACACCATCATTTGTAGACTTCTCCCAAGTACCCGCCTGTGTCACTGAATCATCTTCATCAAGAAGGGCCCCCGTCACCGCATGATAAAGTTTGATATTTAATGTTGGAACAGTACCCCCAAATGCAGTAGAGAACCTCCAAGCAAATGTTTTTGTTGCAATAGACGATTGCGCAATTGATGGCTGATAGTGACTATCGGTTGTATTATCTTCGTACAAAACTGCGATACTATGAATTCTTGCAGGGATACAAGAAGTGCCCAAAACTCTAAACTCAAACATGAATTGTATTGATGACGTAGGAGCAACACCTGTTAAATCGTGAGTGTCCGAAAGTAAATTCCATGAACCAGAGTCATCGCTAATGCCTGAAGTTCTATAGTAAAGCCTGTACGGCTCAGTCCCCAGACCCAAAGTACCCGACCCTGTCATACTTGCTTCATTTACGTAGACCTTAGAAAAAACAGAAGCATTCACCGTAGCAAGAGAGGGTGTTATAAGTCTTTGCTGAGGAGTACCTCCTGCGTATGTCCAGTGTGCACTTATTGGAATTGCGTACAATTGATTTGTTGTTGCAACAGTACTTACTCTGGCAAGATATGCTACCCCTGCCTCTGACCATACAGAAAAAGGTAACGCACTAATCGCTGGGTGTGCCGTTGCATCAGAATCGGTAGTACTTTGATCATACTGCTTGTCGTCTGTAAGAAAAATATGATCAAATGGATCACTGTTTGTATTGTATTTTGTAACATAACTTCTCGCTCCGGCGGTGCCAGTACTCATCACAAAAATTCTATCGATAGTCCCCGCAAGTTCCACTGATGCCAAAGCACTTGTGAGCGGATACGTAACAGAACCACCCGGAGGAACTTCCACCATTGCATCAGACTGCCAGGATGTGTTTCCACTTGTTATCCCTGTCAGAGCAGCTCTATACACTCTGGTTGTTGTTGCAAAATACAAACACTCTACTCCACTACCAGGCCCATGATTAAGAACACCGATTCTACCGTTGTTTACCTGAGAACATGTACCTGTCGGTGTTTGAGCACCCGTAACTAAGACAAAAGCGGAGGTCGATTTGCCAGACGCAAGACCAGATAACGCAGCCCTGATGTTGTATTTATAAACACGATTTGTCGTAGTGGTTCCATCAATGACATATACATGATGCTCAGACAATGAGTGAATATCTTCTATTGCGGCTCCGCACGCAATAGTATTGGTCACTGTTGCAGCATCAGCAAGCCAGTAAACCGCACGGATACTGTCAGTTGTCGTAGCGGCAGGGATCGTCGTACCCGCTACTGAAAAGCTTGACTCTCTTAATCCTTTTACAACATAAAGACCACCATTCGTAACAGTTGCGTTTGTCGTAGAGACAATCGCGCGAAGCTCTTCGATAACATAAGGGCCGTCAACGATAGTCCCCGCAGATGCTGTAAGAGTGATACTCGTATTGGAACCAATGGCACTGATTTCATACCATGTTGTTATTTGAGTCGAATCTGTCGATCCAAAACCAATACGCGAACCAACTGCCAGGCGACTATCTGTCCATTCTGATCCTGTACCTGTTACAGTCGTTCCACTTACCGCAGCAGTACCAGTCGTATAAAAATCTCTCGTCATCCGAAAACCTCTGATAGTATGCGCTGTCGCTGTTGGAAACGTAAGTGTAATAAATCCATCCCATGTAAATACTCCAGTTGAGATTGAATACGTATACTTTACAATTCTTCTGGTGTTAGCGGCGGTAGCATTATCTGCTAAAAAAACCCAGTGCGTATTGGAATCAACCACCACGACATGGGGAAAAACACCTGGAATTGAAGTACTTGCTTCCATAGGGCGCGCCAATGCGATAGGCATCGGTCCTGCAAATTTTTCTACTTCTGCGACTCCAGTTTTTTGCTGTATAAGAGCACCGAGGTTTGTCTTCGTTGCATCGTAGGAAGTATACGCTACTGTCTCTCCGGTAAATTTGTGTTCAACTGCTCGTAGGGCCATAATTTTATACTTCTAAATAATCAATATTGATTTGCACTGTGGTTGTTCCTGATATGACACAGTATAACACTTCATCTACTCCTCCTTCGATATAGTTTGGGTGATTGTTCGCTCCATAGAGTCCTCCTGTTTTCGGTGATACATATTTTTCATGGTCGGTACCACCAGAAGTAAATCGAAATGACACAGAACTAGCGTCAGCAGTCAAAGAAAAACGTGACGCATAAACTCTAATTTTTTTTCCCGAAGCCGGAGTTAAGATATTACCTGAAGCATTGAGATTAATAGAAAGCTTAGCAACACCTTGGCCGGTTAATAACGACGACAGGGTTTCTTCTGTTGCAGGATTGATACGTGTATTTGTATCATCCTTTATCCCGACAACATTTGAAGTAGGAGTACTCCCTGCCACATATGCTTCAGCAGACTTTGGAAACAATGCCCCCGCAGCAACACCGAGCCCGGTAAGTCCTGCAATTTTTAAAAAAGCTCTTCTGTTTTCATCAAAAGAGCCCTTTGGTTCTTTTTGTTTTTTTGTAATGACAGAAGAGGTATCATTTTCTCGTGTCAGCAACTTCATCTTCTTACGAGAAATAAATTTAAATGAGTGTTTTGAATCAAGCATACGTGACAACGTCGTACCCTCAGTTTACTACACCGAACTATTCATGCAAGGAAAAACAGTGTCTCGCGACACTGTTTTTTAAAAAATCGATCCTATTTTTGCATCAACTGCAAGAGTGGTGCGAGTTCTTCGCGATACTTGGCAATCTCTGCCTTGTATTTCCCCATAACCTGCACTGCGGCATACATATCGTTCATGCCTGTTTTCTTTTTTTCATCCATTTCTTTTTGGATCTTTTCAAAGAGTTCTTTGAGCTCTTTGTTTTGTTCGAGTTGTTTGAGCGAATCAAGAAGCTGCGGATTTTTGTTCATCTCTTCGGTGAGATGTTCTGCCTGCTCTTTTGACATACCCTTTGCCTGAAAGGCCTTTTTCATCAAAAATGACTTTATTCCCATGGCCATGACTATACCAGAAAATCGCCTATAATAAAACCATGCCCAAGCGCCCCTCACTCCAAGAAATACACCACTACTGGGAACTGCATTGTACCTGCGATCTCAAAACAACCGCTTCTCGAGCGGTCTTTGGCGCAGGAAACCCAAAAGCTTCTGTCGTCTTTATCGGAGAAGCGCCAGGAAAAAAAGAAGATGAAACCGGCACTCCTTTTGTCGGCGCAGCAGGCAAATTCCTCGATGAGATGCTCGCCTCCATCGGAATGCGTCGTGCCGACATCTATATCACCAACATCGTCAAATATCGCCCTCCGAACAATCGTGACCCTCTTCCTGAAGAAAAAGAATCTTGCAAAAAATGGCTCCACCAGGAACTGAGTACTATCAACCCTGCTCTTATTGTATTTCTTGGACGGCATTCGATGAATCATTTTTTTCCGGAACTAAAGATCTCTGACGCTCATGGGAAACTGATCACAAAACCAATCCCCGGTATCAAGACGACCCATTTCCTCCCCCTCTATCACCCTGCTGCTGCGCTCTACAATGGAAGCCTTCGCGAATCACTCAAAAAAGATTTTAAAAAGATACCAAATATCCTCAAGAAAATAATTTAAAAAATGCCGTTTCTTAAAAGAAACGGCATTTCAATTATTTGTAATAACAAAAGTACTCTTCTTCATCTTCATACAGCTCTGCACGCGAAGACAGTGCACTCACCAAAACAAGGACAAGCATACAGATCAGTACGTAGAAAACTGCGTACAGAACGAGCCAGAACGTTTGCCATGGCCATGTAAAAAACGGAATTGCTATCCCAAGGGCCAAAACAAAAAGAGTGATGGTTAGTTTCTTTATGGTTTGCATGGTTACATTTTTTAGAAATATAACCATAAATGAAAGCTAAGTCAAGTTATTCGATAGGGCAATAGGTTCGTGAGACACGATATTTATACCCCTCACAAAAAACATCGATGACGTACCACAACGGGACCAAGGAGAGGAAATATCTAAAATCGATCACGCTACGGAGTACCCATGGCAACAATCCTCCAATCAGCAAATTCTTATGAGAAAAGAGTGCCCAATAATTTCCGACAGGAATAGCAAATGAGACTCCTTTTGGTCGATACGGCACTGGTTTTTTCCCGCGAATCATTCGAGCGATATGTGCACCAATATATTTACCGTCATAGTCAGCAGTTTGTGCGAGTCCACTATAAGGAGTCCCTGCACCATCCCCCACGACAAAGATATGATTGTCCTTTGGAAGTGCGAGATACTCATCGACAAGGACGCGCTTTCGCTCAGTCATCTGTACTCCAGGAATTGTTTGATACGCGCTATTGATACGTGTCCCCGCGGTCCAGATAACGGTCGTCGATGCGACATTCATCCCTCCCATCGACACTTCAGCAATATTTTGTTCGGTTACTGCACGATTGGTATAGATATTGACCCCAAGTCCCCGCAGACGTTTTTCTGCTTTCTTTGATACCGCTTCGGGGAGCGACGCGAGGATACGCGGCGCAGACTCGATGAGATCGATAGTGACAAGCGACGGATCAACTTCGAGATCTTTTGCAAGTCCTCGAAGATAATGGGTAAGGTCCCCCGCGAGCTCTACTCCTGAAGGTCCCCCTCCAACGATAATGGTATGAAGCTTTGCTGCTGCTTCCTTTGCCGGAAGTTCTTTGACACTACTAAAGAGTGCGCAAAAATGTCGTTTTAAGCGAAGTGCCTCTTTGACTGATTTGAAAGAGAGTGAAAGCTCTGCAAGTCCTGGGATACCAAAGTAATTTGTCTCACTTCCGAGCGCAAGAACAAGGTAGTCATACGCGACTTCACCTCCTCGACTGAGTCTCACCACCTGCCTTTCGGCATCAAGTGCTTCGAAGCTATCCTGCATAAAAACCACCTCTTCCATCTTTTTGATATCTGTGTACGGAACAGAGACTTCGATCGCAAGGGCACCTGTGACGAGCTTGTAGAGGGCTGGGTAGTACTGGAACCGATCATTCTTTGTAACGAGAGTAATATCGCATCTGACCCCGCTTTTTTTGAGTGTTTGAATAGCGGCGATCCCAGCAAACCCCCCTCCGATAATAACCACCTTGGGGCGTTTTGGCTTAGTACGAGAAAACAAAGACATGGGCAGAGTATATCAAAGAGAGCGCAAAAAGGCCCTTCTGTTGTATACTTGTAAGGTGAAGCACTCAGAATCGTCTAAGAAACAGACGGAGCAATTACATACAGCCCAGGGGGGCGAATCCTATTTCCTTGACCTTTTTGAGAGATTCCAGGATCCGATATTTCGATTTTTGTACTTCAGAGTACATGACCGAACCGTCGCACTCGATATCACTCAAGATACCTTTTCAAAAACATGGACCTACCTCTCCAAAGGAAACACCGTCGAACACGAAGAAGCATTTCTCTATAGAACTGCTCGAAATGCGCTCATTGATTACTTCAAGAAGCCAAAATCGTACTCTCTCGATGTCCTCGCCGAAAGCGGCTTTGACCCTGAGAGCACTACCACCACTGATCAGATCCTCAAAAATGATGATATCGCAACGATACAATCCTTGGTGGGCGACCTCGATGAAGAAAGCAAGCAGATTGTCTACCTCCGGTTCTCAGAAGAAAAACCGATAGAAGAAATCGCTGAAATCTTTGGCAAAAGTACCAATGCGATGACGGTTCAGATTCACCGCATCGTCAAAAAACTTCGTGCAACATTTACTGATACCCAAGACTATGGAACATAAACTGTCACAACTTAAATCACTCCAAAACATATCCCTCACCCAAGAAGAGCGGTCTGTTTTGCGTATTAAAGTGATGCAAGAAATGCGTGCAGCAATGAAGCCACGTCCTTCCTATATCCAACAGGGTATGCAACACGGTCTCCGTATTGCACTTTCGAGCTTCCTCTTCGTTGTCTTTGTCGGAGGAAGTATCTCGGCGGTTGCAAGCAGTGCACTTCCTGGTGATCCCCTCTACGCCTTTAAGGTCAATGTTAACGAAGAAATCAGTGTCGCCTTTCTCAATACTTCAGAAGAAAAGGTTGCGTACCAGCAATCGCTCGTTCAAAAACGTGTCGGTGAGATCAAAACGCTCGCAGAAACAAAAACCCTTACCAAAGAAAAGCAGGCAATGGCTCAAAAAGCACTCGATGGCAACATCAAGAACCTCTCAAGTGAACTCTCAACTCTTTCAGAAACATCACCAAACAGTGCCTTGTCAGTCACTGCCAATCTCGAAGAGACACTCAAAGCAAACAAAGAGCAGATCCAAAACTCTCTCAGTACCGATGATGTTGCAGCGCTTGCAACCATTGAAACTATCGATGGTACGTTGAAGAAAGTGTCGGAACAAGAAGTAAAGATTCTCTCAAAAGAAATCGACAACATCGCAACAGAGCTCGGAGATACGACCACTGACTCACTCGTTGAACTTGATCCAACAAGTGATCCACTGCCTCCTCCACAAGAAACGGCAACAACCACACCTACTCCTACTCCCGTTTCGCCATAGCGCGTTCGAGGAGTATGAACAGGGCAACCAATATCGTAGAGATCGCACCAAAGACAATCTGCTTGGTGCGATTTCTTTTTGTACCTGGTATCTCGCTACTCTCTCCTATCAATGATTCCTCGCCCTCTTTGACCTCTGGATCATCAGGTACTTGCGACATTCGCATCTCTGTAGAGACTCCTGCAACTGATGACTCTCTGTGTGGAGCAAGCAATTCACCCAACGGACGAGCGAGACCGACGGTGTCGATCCGTGAAAGTCCAAGACTCCCTGCAGACAAAGCAATCGAGGCCTCGGGTGCCAAGAAGGTAAAAGGTGGGATCACTCCCCGGTCTTGCCCGGAAACCACTTGCCATTGCGACAGGTCCACCGTAGTGTCTGATTGGTTTGTGATTTCGACAGCATCAGTACTGATTTTATTTATTGAAAGTATCGGCGAACCGACACGAATACGTTTTGTTGTAAAAAGGTATGGCTCACTGTCCGTACGACTCTTATAATATCCAAACCAAAGGGTATACGTTCCTGGGTAAAGATACCGATGACTCACCGGTTCGAGAAAATCTTGCTTGATCACGGTGCCGTCCCCCATATTCCAAAAGATAAACCCGCTCTTGTGATGCAATCCGTCCTCGAGTACGACGTCTGCGGAAAATTTGTGCTCAACATATTGATACAGTTCAGAAGGCACCTCGAGAGAAAGTGTAGGGACATATCGCAGTGGCTGTTTTTTATTTGAAGAAGCCACAGGTGATGGCGTAGTCGTTTCTATATCTGTCTCATCGCCGGGAGGGTCTTCTGTTGTCGACAGTCCTTGTCCTGGGGTCGCACGAGCCGTCACCCACGATGAACCTTTGCGCTGCATTGTGTCTTTGGTCGTTGCGTCTCCCGCTGGCCAACCCGCGCCTGCGTTGATCGAATCTATCGTTGTACCGTTTGCATCTTTGAGAACGAGATACTCTCCTTCATTTGAAAGTCCTCCCGCTCCAAAACTGCCCTGCTCATCATCAACCCCTGGAACCGGATCGAGCATAGAAGCAGTCGTTCGCTCAATCACAAGGTACCCTTGTGCGGAGATTGTTTTTGAAAGTGTAAAGACGAGGTCGCTCCCTCCTGCGCTATAGAGCTTCCACCCAGAAAGATCCTGGAGCGGTCCGTCATTGGAAAGCTCTATCCATTCACCGAACTGTCCGTTTGCGCCCGCTATCCCCATCCAAGCAACTTCGGAGATACTGACGCTCGCTGACACACAACAAGGGGTAAACAAAAGTGTAAAGAAAATTGTTTTGGCCCCTTTCGTCATTGGTCTTACTCAAGAATCTTCTTTAGATCATCCGGTAATACCTCCGATGGTCCGGTAGGTACTTGAGAAGTCTCAGGTACAGTAGGTGGGATGACCGTCTCTGCAGGACGTGGTGCTGGTCGAGGATTTGGCGCAGGTGGTTCTGTTTTTTTTATTGCGACATCACCAACACCTGCCTTTTGGAGTACTGACCGGAGAAGATCTTTGCTTTCCTGAGTCGCACCTCGCTCCGCAAGCTTTGCAGGAGGAATAACTTCTCGAAGTGGCTTTTCTCCGTCAAAAGGTGCCCTGTCAAATGTGGCTCTTGGTGCCTGAGGCACCGGAGTGGTCTCTGATGCGCGTTCGGTTGGTTTGTCGAAAGTATCAATCGCAAGGAGCGCCTTTAAACCGACAGATGTCTGAGCGTCTTGTTTTGTTTCTGTATTAGCCTCAACAACTTCAAGTGGAGCGGCTTTTTGAAATGCTTTTTGAAATGGCTTTTGCGCAGGGAGATCCTGTGGTCGTTGCACGGGAGCTTCGCGACGAGGTGCTTGTGCGGGGCGATCTTGTGGGACACTTGGACTATACTGGCGAGGAGGAAATGGCTTTTTAAATGACTCACGAAAATCTCCCTGTGGAGCCTTCCCATCAGCAAAACGTATCTTTTTTTGTGGGGGCTCGTCTTTAACATCGGCACCGAGCGCGTACCATTCACGAGTTGCAAGCTCAACCTGATCTTTTGGATGGGCAAAATTTGCACGAGAATACTCAATCGCATCATTGCGAAACGTAATGGCAGGTCGAGGCATCGGAGGGAGCGTCTTTGCAGAAAATGGTGGCGATCCGATATCGTTGATCATAAGTGACAGGTACACCTGCGCCATCCCGAGGTTGATAAGATCGTTCTCAGTAAATTGTGGTGCAAATACTTTTTCGAGCAGTTCTGCATCGAGCGGTCCAACACGAAATGAAATCGTTGTTCCGACGTTGCCAAAGACCGCGTCGCGCACTTTTTCTTCCATCTGTGCGACGTATTGGTGAGCGATAATGAGCGCGAGTTTATACTTTCGAGCCTCTGCGAGAATATCAGCGAATGTTTCGTTTGCGAATGATTGAAATTCGTCAACGTAGAAATAAAAGTTCGGGAGTGCCCCAAGACGAGTCGGCGTCACCTCTGCACGACTCATCGCCGAGAGATAAATCTTGGTGATAATCATACTTCCCAAGAGACTCGTGTTTTGTTCACCGATGCGTCCCTTTGAAAGGTTGATGAGCAAGATCTTTTGTTCATCCATAATCTTGCGAATATCAAAGCTCGACTTTGTCTGTCCGATGATATTGCGCACAAGTGGGTTTGCAGTGAATTGGCCGATCTTGTTTTGGATTGCAGCACCTGCTTCTTGCATATAGCGCTCACCGTACTTCGCAAACTCATCCGTCCAGAAGCTCTTGATCGAAGGGTCGGTCACATTTTCAACGACCTTGTTGCGGAAAGCCTTGTCTGAAAGCATGCGGTTAACCCCGAGCAGTGTCGCATCAGGATACTCAAGGAGCGCCAGAAGGATATTGTTGAGGATGTACTCCATACGAGCACTCCACGCGTCCACCCAAATCTTTTTGAATGAACTCATGAGCCCCGAAGCAACAAGGTGGCGTTTGTCGTGTCCCACATCTTCAAGGACATTGAACGAAATAGGATGCTCCGTATCAAACGGCGCAAAATAGACGACATCTTTGATGCGATCCATCGGGATATAATCGAGCATCTTTTCAGCAAATGATCCGTGCGGATCAAGCACCGCAACTCCTTCACCACGTGCGATATCTTGGATCGCCATGTTTTCAAGGAGTGTCGATTTTCCCACGCCAGATTTACCGATCACATACATGTGACGCGTACGGTCGCGACTCTTTATCCCAAACTTTTTACGTTCGTTTCGATAGTCCGTCTCTGCAAAGTACGTGATATGTTCCGGATCGTACGGAATAGTCATGCTGGTAGTATATCAAACTATTGTTCAAATTCGTTGCGCACACTTTGAACTCCACGACGAACCACGCGCGCAGTACTACGACGTACAAAACGAATGATGGGATAGATAACCGCAAAGACAAGCACCGAAACAGACGCACCAATGATAAAGAGTACTTTGAACAGTCCGAGAGGTCCCCCAAGCACTGTGGTAAATCCAAGAACAAAAAAGAGTGCGAGTCCAACGAGAACAATGACCACGGGGATAAGAAGGAGTCCTTTCACGAGCCCTACCGCTTCATCCGCAACAAAGCCCCCCGTATCGGAACGGATCTCTCGCACGGTCTTTCTCATACGGAACATTTTGAAAATCATCTCTCTAGTATACAAAAAAAACACCCCTCCTGGAGTGTTTAATAGATTTTACTGTCGAAAGACAGACTTTCCTTTTTTGCGTTGGCTTCGCTGAATGCGACTGATGCCGTAGGTTTTGCCCTGTTCCTTGGCGCGATCCCTTCTGTACTTCTTTTTCTTACGGACCTTTTTTGTCTGCAACAAAATATGTTCAGAAAGGCCATTATCGATACCCGCTCGCGGACGATCTCTTTTCGAGTGACGAGTCTGCTCATTGGGGCAAGCTCTCCACCGCTCACCAAGTCGCTTCGGTTTTCCATTTTCCCATTCAAGTTCGGGCATTACGATCCTGAGGAATCTTTGACACTTCACACACATCGGATTCGAATAGACCATTTCATACGCTTTTTGCGTATAGAACTCCATCGTATGAAAAAAGTTCTTCGTCCGAAGTATCTTTGGTGAAGAGTACACGATTTTGTTATTTTGAATAATAATAACCCACCCAACATCTTGCCCACGCTGCTTCCCGATACCAGGAAGAAACGTCGTCCAAACAAGGATAGTACAATCATTCATCCGAAGGATAAGTCCGAGCTCCCGCTGCCCATCAGTCTTTCTCTTTCTCAAATCTAAAGCGCTATGAATTATTTCATCAAACTCAGTCTTTGAAATAAAAGAAAAACCAAAAACCTTACGAGCCCATGCGCAAAACTTATAGTATTGCCCGGCAGTAAATTCAACCTTTCTTTTTGTCCTTGTCTTCATTACAATCTCCTTTCTTTTTTTGTTTTCAATTTAATTTTGACATCATTATACCACACAAAACAAAAAACACCAGTAATCTGGTGTTTTTTGAAAAGAAACGTTTTTTGTCTTAGCCGATGATTGCAAGTACTGCACTAAAGGAAAGCAGTGCTCCGACAATCGCCATGTTTTTCATAAAGCCGATCTGCTCCATGCCTCGTGCTTGTGGATCGGTCATTGTCCAGAACTTGTGCATCATAAAGGTAGTAGGGATGAGGAAAAGGACAAGAAGCCACATACCAAGCACAATGAAAAATCCAGAAATAATCGAAAGACCTCCGATTGCAAGCATCACCCCCGTGGTGATCACTGCAGCTTTTGGATACGGCACCCCTTTTGACTGTGCGTATCCTGTATAACCAGCAAGTTGTTTAAAATGCAAAAATGCATTGTACACAAAGTATCCTCCGAGAAGAACGCGACCGATAATAAAAAGTACCATCATAAATTAAATTTTGTTATTTCTTTCTTTACGCTACTATCCGCGCAGTATACCATCGATGGCGACCTCCTTATTACGAGACCGCACAAAGACCAAAACGGCAAGTTTCCTATTCGAGCTGGGGTGCAGGTTGCGCGATCTCCGCAAACATCATCCCTGAAGGAAGCGCAAACGTCGCCGTATCTGCTGCCCAATCAACACAATCGTAGTCTCCTATCTGCTCAGCATTCCATGAATAACTCCCGGACATACCTGCATACTCTCCCCTGTCTGCTCCTGGTGCAGGGACCTTCATCTTGAACCCACTGGCAAGCGGTGATGTCCAGACATACTGATATCCCTCTTTGATGAGAAACGAAGTCTTTATTTCTTTACCCGCCACCATGGTTGCAAAATCTCCACGAACATTCCCCGCGTTCAAATATACAGTTCCTTGTGACTCTGCGTTTTCAAGATACTGTTTAACGGTACATTTGTATGCACCACTGTCTTGTTGCATAAATGCACTAAACGCCATCTTTTTCCCTGATGATGCCTCATCGTCTTTCAAAACAGTTTCTTCCTGTCCTGCAACAGCATCCTCTCGAGGAGCAGTGTCCTTTTTCATCATGTACACACCGAAACCAAGTACCCCTATCACGACAATCCACAAAATTATTTTTGAATTCATATGAAACTATTGTACCGCATCATTTAAGCCTTCAACAGTAAGTGCTGCTTCGGTGTAGAGATTGCGCGGATCCCAGAGCATCCATGACGTGAGTCCGAGCGCTTCACTCTGATCGATCTGGTCTCGCACCATCGAGGCGGTATACGTTGCCCCAAGGTCAAAGTCTTGGAGCCACGGACGAATCTTGTTTCGATCGATCCCTGCGGCTTCAAGTTTTGCAATACCGTGACCGAGCGAGATGCGGATCACTTCACCAGGAACCTCCGCAGGGCGAGCAATCCCATACGCGCCGGGTGCAAAGTGTGAAGGGTAGACCATTGGCGCAACGACATCGACATGTGGTGCGATACGCTCAAGTACCTGTCCGATACCGAGATCGTCAGAAGCACTCATCGCCAGCCCAAAAAGGTCAGCAGACAAAACAACCCCTTCTCCTCGAAGCAACGGGTCGATATATGCAAAAAATGATTCCATTACCTGTGCTCGACTCTCCGCGGTACCTCGCGCAAGTGTTGCAAGTGGTCCATCAGAAGGATAGCGGACATAGTCGACATTGATCTCATCAAAACCTTGCGCATGAGCATCCCGAGCAATCGCAACGAGATAGTCCCACACGGCGACACTGTCAGGACGAAGCCATGTGATCCCTTTGTAGTCACGCCAGAGCGCCCCTGTTCGTGTATCGACAAACGCATCCTCACTATGTGCGAGTGCATAAAATGGATCTTGAAAAACTGCAATCCGGCCAATCACATAGATGCCTTTTTGATGAAATGTCTCAATCACTGCAGGAAGGTGCTTGATCCGATTGGTTCCGACACCTGTTGCAAGCAACGTAGGATCTTTTGGCTGATAGGACAATCGTCCTGACGCGTCCTTGATATCAATAACCACTGCGTTTATTTCTGTGCGATCAGCGATCCCCAAGATGCGTTCACGCATCCGCTCGGTGCCTGCACTCCACCCTGTCATATATACCGCGCGAAGTGGCACTGGCATCGGCAGATGAAGTGGTTGCTCTTCAACGAGAGGCTCGGGCTCAACAAATGGAGAGACGAGCTGGGTAAATCCATTTTCTAATGACTGCTCCTTTTCATCGACAGAGGTGACCCCTCCTCTATCAACACGAGGCGCTGGCGAGAGAGCTTGTCTATGGTCGAGCACTCCTAGAGCAACAACAAAAACAACACCGACCACGAACACTCGAGAAAAAGAAAATCTCTTGTGTGTACGAGTCGGTGTTGTTTCAAATGGACCAAGCTCACTCATAGACAATACCTACCAGCAGATTGCAACGTCTTCACCGATGCGACCTTTGAGATACGTTTCTGCTTCATTCCAACTCCCAATCTCATCGACGAGTCCGAGAGACTTTGCCTGTTCACCGAGCACCGATGAACCATCAGCGATCGCTCGCACTGCCTCGACTGACAAATGACGATTTTGAGCGACATCTTCGATAAAGTACTTGTGGATAAGGGCGACATCTCGCAAGAGAAGCGATCGTTCTTCTTGGGTAATGGGTTTGTCAGGGCTCCCTGTATCTTTGAACTTCCCGCTCGTGAGTTCAACATACTGTCCTGGCTCATTGAGTGTACGAATGTAGGACATCGTCACACCGATACTCCCCACATCAGAGTTGCGCGACGCAAACACTCGATCAGTTGCACTTGCGATCCAATACGCAGCGGAAACTCCCGTCTGTCTGATCACTGCTGCAGTCGGCTTTTTTGATTGTTTGAGTGCATTGGCGATTTCTTCTGCTGCAACCGGAAGTCCTCCAGGAGAATCAATGTCCAAAAGTATCGCTTTGATACTATCGTCATGCGCTGCCTGCTCGATAGTCGCAACGATATCTTCGCTTGAGACCATATCTTCAAGTGGAGCACCTTCGCTCTCAGATGAAAGACTCTCCGGAGGAATATAGGTCACAATCTCACCGTGGATATTGAGTCCGAGAACATTACACGCATACCCTTCATAAGGGTTCGACACCCCGCGCGATCCTGAAAGCTGGTCATAGAGTACAAAACCAATGACAGAAAGAAGTGCGCAAACAACCACTCCTCCAAAAAACATTTTTGGAGAAAGTGGTTGGCGCGAACCCCCTTCATGAGGTAAAAGAGAATCCATTTATTTTGCCTTATCCTTCTTTGGTTTCTTTTTGTCTTTTTGTTGTCGATTGTTTCCTTTTGCCATACGTTTATATTGTTTGACTGCTAATATCGAAAGTATACAAGTATTTTGTCGCAATCAAAAGAACAACACCTCCATAAGGAGGTGTTGTTTGTTTTCGAACAGCAGTGATTACATTTGTGAAGGAGTACTTGCACCAGCATCACAGTGCTTGCAAGAACTTTTGTGAGAAAAGATCTCAGCAAGAGCTGCAAGACCAACAAGGATGTACACGATGCGAGAAATAGCCGCACCTTGTCCACCAAAGATTTGACCAACATCCCAGCCAAAGAGGCCTACAAGGAGCCAGTTGAGTCCACCAACAACAAGAAGAACGATTGCAATTTTATGAAGTTTCATGTCTTAAAAAATTATTATAAATAAAGAGCCCTTTTATTATACCACGCGAGTAAACAGTACGTGAAGAGACTTATTCAGTGGTGAGGCCATCGAACTCCTCTTCCTGCGCTTCAGCCTCTGCTTTTGTAGATCGAACAATGCCGTCTTTGTGATGGCTTGGAGCATAGAGCGTATAGAGCTTGAGAGAATCAGTACCACTGTTTATGACATTGTGCGCCGTCCCTGCAGGAACGATTACAACATCCCCGTCAGCAACCTCATACGTTGTCTCTCCGACAATGACAGTCCCCGTCCCTGACTCGAAACGAAAGAACTGATCATTTTCACTATGGGTCTCAAGGCCGATCTCTTCTCCTGGAAGAAGCGACATGAGGACAAGTTGCATATGTACTCCGGTATAGAGGACATGTCGAAAATCATTGTTTTCTTTTGTCTGCACTTCAATGGGTGCGTGAAATCCTTTTTTCATGGTGTTATTGGGTTATGGTAGTAAGTGGGGCTCGGTGCGTGATCGAATAGGCACGCGCTCCGAGAAAGAGAAATACGAGTGCGTAAATGATATGGTCATCGATGAGTGGATTGTTCTCAGGTGGGAGTACTGCGATATACATAAGGAGCACCATCGCGGTACCTGCGATACTTCCCCACAACACCCATCGATTGATGATAAGCGACACTCCGATAAACAAAAGTCCGATCATAAACAGCCAGTCAACAACAGCGAGGCCGGCTATCCCTTGGAACAGTGACGCAAATGGCCCCTTGGTTGCATGGGTGAGAAATCCGTACGTTGGAGAACCTCCACTGATCCATGCATTTTCAGATGTGGTCGCAAATCCGAGCCCAAACGTCTTGTCGACGAACGCCCACAAAAAGATAAATCCGAGTGATATACGAAGAAGGACAATGATTATTTTTTTCATATACCCCTAGTATATCCTATTTTGTATTGAGTACGGTCACGGTGATTTGGAGCACGCTCGCAAAACACACCCACAAGAGATACGGCACTTGCATCCATGTCACGAACTTTGCGTACGGATAGATAGCGATCATCGCCCAGACGAGTGTCAGAAGGACAAGTACCACATCAACAGAGGCAAGGGTGAGGTTCTTGAGACCAAATTGAATCGGCGTAAAGGCGATATTGAATATGAGATTCAACACAAACGGAAGAAGAACAACAAAAGGAATCTTTTTTTCAAAAAAGAGCAAAAAAACTTTTCCAAAAGAAATCGCGATGAGTACATAGAGTACGGTCCATACCGGACCAAAGAGCCAGGATGGCGGTGCCCAGGCAGGTTTGAGGAGTTCACTGTAATTGGTGTAGTTATTCATCCCTCTAGTCTACTCCAATACAAAGGAGAGCGAAATGCGGTCCCCTTCAAATACTCCTTCTTTTTTGCGCACCGCACCTTTGATCGCAAGCAGGTATGCTCCTGATTGTATATGTGGAAAGAGTGCCGTCTGCCACGAAGTCTCTCCGAGCGTCGCACGGATTTTGACAAACCCTGCGCCATACGAATGCGCCGAAGCTTTGATCTTCTTTGAGAGATCCTTCTCAAGCGTCACAAAGTGCCACCCCATGTCTCCTGGCCATTTCCATACCACTGCCTGTATACGATACGTCATAGATTATGAAAACAATGTATCTGAAGGTTCGATAATCTCAAAACGCTTGCTTGGTCGAGTCGCACCACTTATGAGTCTGACGCCTCGACACCCCGGGAAGTATTCCATGAGCATCTCAACGACCCGGTCATTTGCCATATTGAACTCGGCCCTTGGCCGTACGCGCGCCTCAAAAGCACCTTCTTTTATCTTTTTGAATTCCTCACGTTTGCTTTCAGGAAATACTTTGACGCGAATAAACATAGCACTTAGAGCACCGGTTGTACTCCTTTGCGATTGATGATGCCACGGCTTGCAACAAAGATAGCGATGATGATCAGTGTGCAGAGTGCACAGAGTACACAGAAAGCATGAATAAAGACGATTTCTCGATACACGATAAAGAAGTTAAACAACATCCCGAGAAACGAGAGCACCGCGAGGACGCGTGCGGGACCAACCGTCTTGCGTCGCAGTCCAATGATTGCGATTGCCAAAAGTACCGGATACACACCGAGTGCAATCCATGGGAAAGGAATCCCGAACACATTTGCATACGGACTCTGCAGTACTGCAGAACACGACACCCCTGATGAAAAATCACAAAACGAAGGAGCCTGTGAAGAAGCGATGCGGTACATGTACGCCTGCATACTGAGATAGAGCGCGTTTACAAATGCGATCACCGAGACAATAATGATGAACCAATATCTTTTTTTCATAATATCTCAAGTATACTCCTGAAATAAAAAAAACCGGTTACGGGGAGTAACCGGTTGGTAAGAATATTGGAATATAAATCGCTTCGTTTAAGAGTATACCATAGCAAATAAAAAGGACCCAGAATCACTTTGTGATTCTGGGTCTACTGTCTTTAGACAAGAGGCATCAGATGAATCTCTTCGTACAGCTCAGGAAAAAGAGAATGCACCTTTTTCATCAGCCCGCGGACATATTCGGCTTCCTGCGCATTTCCCTTTTTGCTCAAAGGTATCCGCAGAAGCGCATTGTGTTCCATGTCCACCGGATAAAAATCATCTGGCAGAACGTCGCCGTTCAGCGCATCTGCAAAGGATTCCGGGGTCTCCATCAACTGACAGCAAGCTTTCCAGTTTTTGGAGATAAACATCTCCCTAAGCTGGATAGCAACAACTTCTGACTTAGCAATCACCAGAATTGTTCTTTCCTTTTCTGTAGAAACACATCGGGAATGAACTCCGTTTTCCTGCAAAAGCGTAGTGACAACTTTGAGCCAGGCATTCCCGGGAAAGATCTCAATGAAAGATCCAGGGACGATTTCAGATATCACCAGAAATATTGCGGCCTTTT
The DNA here is from genome assembly GCA_052034745.1 of Candidatus Nomurabacteria bacterium. Taxonomy (GTDB): domain Bacteria; phylum Patescibacteriota; class Minisyncoccia; order Phycocordibacterales; family UBA9973; genus UBA4124. Next base: position 29,252 of record JBPOIF010000031.1, read on the forward strand.
GTATGGGGCCAACCTTCATTGTCAATAAAAACTCTTTTTCCATGTTTAATGGGTTTTTGGTTTTGGGGAACAAATATTAGATTCCTAGCAAGCATTATACACCAAAAAGGCTCAAAAGTCAATCACTTCCTCCTGCAAAAAAA
>JBPOIF010000019.1:0-2443 GCA_052034745.1 Candidatus Nomurabacteria bacterium
ACGAGCGCAAGTGCGATAGGAAATATCATTTGCATAGGGCAATTGTAACATGCGGGCAATAAAAAATTCCCCCTGACATCGTTTGTCAAAAGGGGGAATGGGTTCGCTTATGCTTCCTGTGGAAGCAGCGGCACGACCGCGATATCGAGTTGTCGTCTGAGGTCTTCCTGAAGGTCAGGAATTTTTGAAAACGGGTATTTATAAGATACCCCTCCACCACAATCGCCGTACAGTTCATCTGCCCGGCAGATTGCTTTCATCAGATCTTCGATAGGGGCGTTTGTTTTGTAATCAGATAAGCCCAGTTCCACTTTGTGGGGAACAGGGACACCGTCTTCAAAATACACTTTGACTTCCAGAGGTTTTTCTCGCACTTCTTTTGGAAGGGAGAGTTCGTACAGTGTGATAGTCACACAGTTAAATGTCTTTGGGTTGCGATGGTGAGCATTGCGTCCAGTGACTTTTGCGTAGAACACATTACTGACCACTTTTTTCCAAAGCTGGGACAACACAGTGCTCTCGGCACTGATTGCAGTAACATCACCGTTTGGGGTGATGCCGATTTTAAGTATCAACATAAGTAGGAACGTTTTTATATACTGTACTGAAAAAATACAAAAAGTCAATACAAGTAAAAAACGCCTGAGTTTTTGAAACTCAGGCGTTGAATATGTTTATGCACATTCTCTTCTTGCTTTTATGAGAAGAAAGAGAGTGAAGGAGCCGCCAACTATGGTAATAGCGGAAATGATGTAGATGTACATAATGGGTTGTTTTGGGTGAGCGAAAAGAACTGCTTACTTCTCGAGTATACACTAGTGGTGCAGGAGTGTGGTGAGTGTATAGATCCAGTCTTCTTCACCAATAGGATTCTTTTGCTTTTCGGCGAGGAGCCATGACAGGTACCCAGGGTCAATCTTTGCGACTTCTTCGGTACGCATACCTTTGTGTTTTCCAAATGTGAATTCGCGCATAAAGAGTGGCTGTGTGGTGAGTTCCATCATGAGTGCGAGTGCGCCGGCATCATCCAAACCTTTTTCTTTTTTGATACGGTCAAGGAGATAATCAAAGAGTTTCTCGAGGACGAGGACATCGGCAAATGCATCGTGCGCAGGAACATCGAGCTCCATATCGAGCGCATAGCGAAGGTACTGGAGTTTGTGTTGGGTAAAGGCGCCATGTTCATCGAGTGCATGGACTGTCTTGTAGGTGCAGATGACATGGGTGGGGTGAATGTCTTCGGCAGCAAGCATTGCCACATCAAATGCGCTGTTGTGTGCGACCACAATCGTGTCAGGGCTTTCGAACAAGGCTTTGATTTCAGCGTAACGAGGCCATTCTTTGAAAAGAGGTTTGTCGGCGACCATTTTGTTTGAGATGTGGTGCACCGCGCTTGCTTCAAACGGGATCGGCATCGGAGGCTGGAAGAGCTCGTTTACGAGAGGGGTTGCTACGCCATGTTCTTTGATGGCGAGCTGACAAATGCGGTCGGTTGGAGTATTGCCGGTTGTTTCGGTGTCGAAAAAATAGATTTGCATAACAATTAGTTTAGCACAGGCTATACTATCCCTTTTCTTTTTCAAAAGGGGTATACTACTTTGCATATGTCACTACAATTGAAAGTTCGTGAGGCGCTCAAGGTTGCGATGAAAGAAAAGGACCAGGTCGCACTCGATACTTTGCGGGCTGCTCTTGCTGCTTTTACCAATGAAGCCATCACCCTCGGCAGATCTCCCCAAGAAGAGCTTCCCGATGAACAAGTTGTTGTCGTCATGAAGCGACTCGTCAAGCAGCGCAAGGACGCCATCGAGCAGTACACTCAGGCAGGACGCGCAGATCTGATGGCGGCAGAACAGGCACAGTCATACATCCTCGAACAATACCTCCCAGAATCACTCTCTGAACAAGATATTCGAGCAATTGCTGTTCGCAAACAATCAGAAATGGGAGCAATGGACAAGACAAAGTCTGGTATCCTCGTCGGCGCAGTCATGAAAGAGGTCGGTGGTCAGGCTGACGGTGCTGTGGTGAAAAAAGTGGTTGATAGTCTCTTTGTCTAACGATATAATCAAGGGATGATCCCGTTAGAGATGTCCTATGTGGTATGTCTACGTGCTTAAAAGTCTCAAAGATAAAAAATGGTATACCGGACTCAGTAATGACTTACGGAAGCGCTTTGCGCAGCATAATGCAGGATTGTCTGTATCGACAAAAGGTCGCGGACCGTTTACAATTATTTATTATGAAGCATGTCATGATGAAACAGATGCACGGTCGAGAGAACGGTACCTCAAAAGCGGTCCGGGGAAACGCTATATTAGGAATCGGCTTAAGCGCTTCCTATCTCTAACGGGATGATTTTACTTCGTTGGTTTGTTGTTACGCTCGCTGTGTTTGCATTGCCATATTTTGTGACAGGGATTGCCGTCAATAGCATCATCAC
>JBPOIF010000015.1:0-12985 GCA_052034745.1 Candidatus Nomurabacteria bacterium
TAAGCCGGAAGGAACTATTGCTATCATTGTACGTCGATTAAGAGTTCTGAGCAATAGTCTTCTGTGGAAAACGTCCTGCGAGAAGGGCGAGGAGAATGCCAAGTCCAAGGACGGTGACTGACATCATGGGAATAGTGATATAGCCAAACTGTAGGACATAGAGAGTGTCACAAGCAACCCCGTCTGGTCCACATACGCCGGTGCCCGCTCCAGGAAAGAGTTCTATATAACGGTGAAAGAGCGCTATAGCAAATCCAATACTTGAAAAGATGAGCACCTGAAGCCTTAGGAGCGCGCTCTTTTGCAAGGTGTTTGTAAAAAGGAGGATTGTGATGGGGAAGATAGCAAGTCTCTGGTACCAGCATAATATACATGGAGCAAAATTGAGTATTTCAGAATACACGAGACTTCCGATGACAGAAGCAACAAAGACAACTCGTGCAATAGTGGTCGCGTGTGTGGCAACAAAAGTAACGAATTGTTTTTTTGCAATCCATGCAATGATAATGATGACAATAAAGATTTGGAGCGCTATGGTTCCAATAGCAAGAATAGTGTCAAACATAGGTGTTACTCGTTTCCTTCAGGAAGAGGACAACCTGTTTTTTCAGCAAGTGCTTCAAATGTCTCAACACCAACAACGCGAGCGCCATCAGCATAGATCCATGTTGGAAAACTTTTTATATCTACATCAGTACAAACTGAAAGATTTTCGCGAGACTTTGTTTGGCATTCAACATAAGGGAGGAGTTTTGCTGAACGACCAAAGAGAAGTTTTTGGTCGTGACAATGTGGACACCACCACGCACCATAAAATTTTGCTCCACTATCATTGATACATTGTGCGAATCCGTCATATTTTCCAGGACGATTTGCTTGTGTTACTAAAAATGCAACAAACGCCCCAATTAGTACTAAGGTGATAATCCACCATCCATGTTTTTTCATCCCGTTTAGAAACATGTCGCAGTGTTAAAAAAGCGACACATAAAATTATTATTTGTAATAACGACAATTTTTGATGACCCTCCTTTATGGTTAATAGAGGTCCGAGCGCAGTTTCTAAGGGGGTTCATCATGTTAGATTACCGTACCGCGCGAGCACATTTTTTGCAAGTGCCAAAAAAGTAGAGTGCGTGATCTCGAAGAGTTGAAAAATCGCGCGATGTTCTGAGTGCTTGATCTGAAATATTTTTTACACAAAAAGGGATGGTCTCTATTTTTTCGCAAGATACACACTGAATGTGATGCGCGTGGTGTTTCGTGGAGTACTCAAATAGTGTTTTCTCTTTTTGAAGTGAGAGACTGCGTACCAATCCTTTTTCTTCGAAGCTCGCGAGTGTGCGATATATAGTTACGACGTCAAGACGAGAGAGTGTTGAGGTGTTCTGGAGGTCTTGGACCGAAACAGGACCGTTTGTACTTTGAAGTTCTTGAAGCACGAGAGCTCGCGCAGGGGTTACTTTGAGGCCTGCTTGTTTGAGTATGGTTTCTGGAGAGGGGGTTGCATGTTTCATACATACTGAGTATACTCAAATGCAAATAATTTGCAATTATGAAATATCTTCACACAACACAACTCTACACTCGCGGAGCAGTCACAGGGCTTCTCGTTGCTTTTATCATCTTTACTTTAAAAGAGCTTGTTGCCCAGCCGTGGTGGTTTTTTGGTGGAGTGGTGGTTAGTATACTTGCGGTCCTTCTCGCACAAAAGACTGCCCACCATTTTCATCACCATCATACCCACGCGGGAGATTCAAGTTTTGATGTTCTTGCTATTATTGTTCTTTTTCTTGCGAATACGTTTCATCCTGCGGTGGATGGATTTTCTATCTACGAAGTGTTTGAAGGAGGAGGAGCTGTTGCAGGGGGTGTGTTTCTCGGAGGGGTTGTCCTTCATGAGATTTTTCGACAAGGGGTACTTATCACCGCGTTTAAAACAATGGGGGTACGGTGGTTTTGGGTGGTTATCACCGCACTTGCTGGCATCGGGATAGGTATTACTACAGGTTTTCTTGGAACACACTTCTTTCACGATCATGAAGGGGTGATAGACCTGGTTACACTTTTCGCTTATGTCTTTATTGTGAGTGAGTTTTATTTCACTGACCATCACAAGGAAGCAAAAGGTACGTCATGGTTTGTGGTGCTCGGTCTTGTGATAGGGACAATACTTTCACTTTTCTTTAAGGCACACTAATTTTAAAAACCCTCGAGAGAGTTTTTTTGGTCACGAGTTACTAAGTAAAAATCTTCGCTATTGCTTGAATTGTACTAAGTACTCTCGACCCCGTCTCACCATGTCTTTCGTTTCCTCAAGACAAAGGTTCCGACTCACCATAATAAAACTAAAGCAGTTTAGTTTTATTATGTACTATTGTGCCCTCAGCAGGGCTCGAACCTGCGACCGTCTCCTTAAAAGGGAGCTGCTCTACCAGCTGAGCTATGAGGGCATACTGGCCAAATTGCGTCAGAAACTATACCATGCAAATGATATGGAATCAAACATACCACAAAAATCTCTCATCCTCTACAATATTCGAAGTAATGAAAATGTCGGCTCCCTTTTTCGCACAGCTGATGCTATAGGGGTAGACAAGATATATTTGGTCGGCTATACACCAACACCGATTGATCGGTTCGGGCGCCCCGTGGGTGCAATCGCAAAGACTGCCCTTGGTGCTGAAAAAAATATTTCTTGGGAAAAGGTTGATTCGATAGATACCCTACTTGATTATTTGAGAGAGCAACAGGTTCAGGTGATAGCTATTGAGCAAAGTGCTCGCTCGGTAGACTATAAAAATGTCACAGTGCAGTTTCCTGTTGCGTGTATGTTAGGCAATGAAGTTGAGGGGATAGAAGAAGAGATTCTCAAGAAGGTTTCTGTTGTTGCCGAGATTCCTATGCGAGGAAAAAAAGAGTCTCTCAATGTCTCTGTTGCCGGAGGTGTCGCACTTTTTCGGCTTTTTGATATGCATTAACGAGCCTTGAATTCCTCGTAGGTGTATGGTCTGCCTGTAGAAAAAGGTTCTTGGGGCTGTTCGATGAAGGGAAGGTGTTTATTTTCAACACGAGTATACCCCCCAGTGAGTACCCATAGCACCCATAAGGTGATAAGTGCAAGCAAAAACCATTTTAGTTCTCCCATACAGGGAGTATATCAAAAAGTATTTTTGTGATAGGATAATTTTGACATAGTATTGTTCACCTTTAAATTACTTCTATGAAGAAATTTAAGCGCCTTTTTAACAAAGGACCGGTCGTATCTAAAAACGACAAAATGACCAAAATCTGAGATGCCGACTGAAACGGTGGGGGAAAAGGCCCCCACTTTTTATTTCTGTATTTTTTGGAGCGCGTCGGTGATTTGTTTTTGGAGAGGGAGAGTGTTGTCGATTGATCCTATAACACCGCGAACTTGGTATTCTTTGTAGCCAAGAGAAAGGAGTGCTTCGACAAGATCGCTTTCTGGCCCTTGTGCACTCGCATCAAATACATCCAGTTTATCTTTGAGGTCGATTACTATTTTTTCTGCGGTCTTTTTCCCTATTCCAGGTACGAGGGAGATACTTTTGGCATCACCGTTTTTTATGATACGAACAAGGTCAGGAAGTGTATAGAGAGTGAGCATCTGAAGAGCTGTTTTTGGCCCAACGCCTGAGACCCCTATCAAAATGCGGAATAGATTTTTTTCTTCCTTTGTGAGAAAGCCGTAGAGTTCCTGGGCATCCTCCCGGATGATGAGATGCGTATAAAAGGTCGCCATACTTCCAAGAAGAGGGAGTGCCGGGGTGTAAATCGTATATCCGATGCCGTTAATTTCAACGATAACGCTTTTCTCATCGTGCTCGATCACAGTTCCGGTAATTCGAGCAATCATCACATACGAAACACACAGTAATTGTTTCCTGTGGTGTTTTTGTTAGTTTTTTGTATAAATAGTCTGACCATAAAGGGGTTCGTCACGGTTTTGCATGTGACCATGCCTGTATAATACCACGGACATCGGGTGCTCTTGCGACAGGAGGGGTTCCCTGGTATAGTGTTCCCGTTATGCCAATCACCAAATCAGCAAAAAAAGCACTCCGTGTCTCTGACCGAAAGCGTGCTGTAAATGACCGCACAAAAAAGGTTTTGAAAGAAGGAACCAAAAATGTTCAGAAACTTGTCGTTGCAAAGAAGTGGAAAGAAGCGAAAGCAAGTCTTCCCGAAGCATATGCCGCAATTGATAAGGCAGCAAAAAAAGGAACTATCAAGAAAAACACTGCTGCTCGAAAAAAAGCACGGCTTTCTCGGATGACAAAAGAGTCTAAATAAACAAAAACACCCCCTAAGGGGTGTTTTTGTTTTTGCTATACTTTGTGTATGCTTTATGAATTTTACGGAGAAGAGTGTCCTCACTGTCAAAAGATGCGCAAACTCACTGATAGACTAATGAAAGAACATTCAGATATTGTAGTGACTCGAAAAGAGGTCTGGCACAACAAGGAAAATATGGCACTTATCAAGACACTTGATACAAAAGACGAGTGTGGTGGTGTTCCTTTTTTTTATAACGAGACAACGAAAGCGTGGCTTTGTGGAGAAGTGACGTACGAAGAGATTCTCGCCTGGGCAGGGGTGGAGTAGTAGAGACAAGTTGGAACCAGTTCTATTTATGGGTTTTTGAAGCGTCTGAGGCGATTTTAGGGATAACTAGTAAGGAAAAAGTCCTTGTCCTTTAGGAATAACAAGAGAAATAAGGGTCACAGGAAAGGAATGGAATAGGTTCAGACCATAGATATGTTCGGAATAGTATTAGTCTGCTATTGTAGTCGTATATGAAGGCGGTATTGATAGGAACCCTCGGACATCCTGGCTCAGGAAAGTCGTATTTCTCGGAACGACTAGCAAAGAAAGCGGACTTTTTCCACCTCTCAGTAGACAAGGTTCGGCACGCACTATTTGAGAAACCAACGTATACGAAAGAAGAGCACGAAGCCGTGTATCGATTGGTTGATTATCTTGCAGAAGAATTACTAAGGAAAAATATTAACGTCATATACGATGCGAACTTCAGCTTTAAAAGAAGCAGAGAAAAGTTAAAACACATTGCTAAGAAATTTCACACAAAGCACTATGTTGTTTGGATACAGACAAATGAAGACGTTGCACTTAAGCGTATTGAAAGACGCTCTCGATACAAACAAAAAGATAAAAAACTGCTGTATCGACCCATATCGCTTGAAGTATTTAATAAATTAAAAAGCGAAATTGAGTTACCTACAAAGGGTGAACCAATTATTATTATCGATGGACACAAATCGTTTAGCGATCAATTTAAAGTATTAAAGAAAAAGCTTAAGTTCTAATTACTTCGAACCTTAGATAATATTCGGAACTTTTAGTTAAAAAATTGTCCACTCGATAGGACTCGCCTCTCCCTGCGGTCGAGATCCACAATACTTCTACCGCCTTCGGCGAAGAGTATTGGGACCTACGATTCGATTCCTACCTTCGGGGGTCATATATGAAAAAAGACTTGGCATACAACCAAGTCCTTTTTCATATTGTCCTCTCGGTAGGAATCGAACCTACATCATAACTTCCGCAAAGTTACGTCCTATCCATTGAACGACGAGAGGATGTTTTTTAATTTAGAAACCAATTCTATCGAAAAGCTTCTCACTCAAGGAGCTTCGGATAAACTCTTCTTTCGCGTGAGGGGCAAGAACGGTGCGCACCGCGTCAGCACGAACCCCTTCAAGAGGGAGGCTGATGATAGGAACGAAAGATCCCTTTACGCGTAGTAACAGCTTATCCGGTTTACCTGTTTCGTCAAGCCAGAATTGAGTTATCGCCCCAAAGAGGATTTTTTCATTGTTGATGCTGACCGCATCGGCTTCGATAGAGATAGGGATGGTCTTTGGCTTGCGGAGTGCATAGATGATAGTCACCGTACCAGCAACAACGAGAAATATTCCAAAGAAAATATTTCCATAAAAGAAAGAGGTTGTGGCAATTATTGCAAAAAGGAGCCCCGCGTACCACACCCAGTCGGGGTGGCGTTCTTTTGGCTCAAATTCTTGAGCACTCCAAGAAAGTATTGTAGGGGGAGTTTGTTCTGTTTGTGTCGCATCGTTCATGTATACAATCAGTATACTACGAAACAAAAAGACAACGACCGTTTTTCGATCGTTGTCTTTTTGTTTTCGCGTTTATGCTTTTGACTTGTCCAGTTTGTCGAGCTTGAGTCCTTTCACGATGAAGTAGATCACCGCAGCGACAATCACAAAGTCGATGATGGTAGAGATAAAGGCGCCCCATTTCAGAGTTGCGCTTCCAAAAGACACTGCTTTTTCCGCGAGGTCTACTTTTCCAAGCGCAAGGCCAACGAGAGGGTTGATAACATTTTCAACGAGAGACGAAACAGTCTTTGATACTGCTCCTCCGAGAATGAAACCGACTGCCAGTCCGACGACTCCTTGTTCTCGAATAAAGTCCATAAAACCTTGCAATTTTGTCTTGCCCATTCCTTGTATATTGTAATCCATATGGGATAAGGGTACCTTTTTTAGTGAGTGTTCGTCAATTTTTGCGGAAGCGGTGAGATTCTCACCGCATCTTAAATAAGTGAGATTCGGTCACGAGTTACTAGGTCTACTCACGTCGCTACGCGACATTGCGCGGACCAAGTACTCTCGACCCCGGCTCGCTTGTCTTCCGACATCGCTCCGCCTTTCTCATCTCAACGCAACACAAAGCAGTTTGTGTTGCTCCGCTTTTCCTTCACCAAACATAAATACCCCCAAGAGGGGGTATTTATGTTTGGTGCGGAAGCGGTGAGATTCGAACTCACGGCCCCATTGCTGAGGCTCCTGTTTTCAAGACAGGTGCAATCGACCACTCTGCCACGCTTCCGTGGGAAACTGTAGCATATGGAGGTATTCTTTTCAATATTTATGGTAGGCTTGTCATATATATGATAGGGAAATACATCGGGGTTGATTATGGGACAAAAAAGGTGGGAATCGCGTTGTCTGACGAGTCCGCATCATTTGCTTTCCCTTATGCAATCGTTACCCCACAGTCTCTCAAAGAGACGATTCTTTCAATGAAAGAAAAAGAACCAATCGCAGGGATCGTGTTCGGGCTTTCTGTCGCGACCAACGGGGTCGTAAACGAAATTTCTGATACGGTACGTTCTGTCGCAGATTCATATACTTCGATTGCGCCGGTATATTTCGAACAAGAGATGTTTTCTTCGGTAGAAGCGCATCGGTTTCAAACTGATGCAGGGGATAGGGATGATAGTGCTGCCGCCATTATCCTCCAGCGCTTTCTTGATAAAAATAAAAAGTAGTATAGTGTCTTTGTTATGGAATACATTTCATATGATGATTTTAAAAAGGTAGATGCACGGCTCGGCAAAGTGCTTTCTGCTGAAGCAGTTGAAGGGTCGGACAAGCTCATCAAACTCATGCTTGATTTTGGAGAAGAGAGCCCGCGACAGATTCTCTCTGGTATCCGTGCGTGGTATGAACCAGAAGCACTTGTTGGAAAACAAATGTTGTTCGTCATCAATCTCGCACCGCGCGCAATGATGGGGCTCGAATCACACGGGATGCTCATGGCGGTTGATGGTGTTGACGGTGCACCAGTGTTTCTTGTTGCAGAACAGCCTGTACATCCTGGATCAAAAGTGCGATAGCACGATGAGTATCGTATACTAGTAAGTACACAATGCTTACTCGTCTCTTTCCAGCGCCATCATTTTTGACACTCTCTGTTGTAGGGATTGATTTCTCTGACACAACGATGCGTATTGTACGTTTGGCGGAATCAACACCAGGTATCCTTCCTGATTTTTTTGCAGAAATGCCTATCCCGGAAGGGTGTATGAAAGGGGGACGCATTTCCGATGAAAAAGCATTTATTGCTTTTTTGACGGACGTCCGCAAAAAGCACAAATTGTCATACGTGCGAGTGGCAATTCCTGAATCGCAAACGTACTCGTTCACACTTGCTCTCGACAGTGCAGCAGTTGCTGATGTTCGTGGTGCTATCGAGTTGGTGCTCGAAGACAACATCCCCCTGCGTGCCATAGAAACGGTGTTTGATTATCACATCATCAAACATGATGAGACAGTACTGCTCGTGCAGGTCGTTGCGATTGCAGAGGCATCGGTGCAAAGTTTTTGTGATGCATTTACCGCAGCAGGTTTGACCCCTACCTCCTTTGAACTCGATGGTCAGGCGATTGCTCGCGCAGTCATAAAGCCGGACGATGACCGCTCATATATGATTGTAGACTTTGGTGCGAGCAAGACCGGGATCACTATTGTTACGTATGGCACCGCAGTGGTGACATCGACGCTTGAGTTTGGTGGAAAGATGTTGCTCGATATCCTACAGAAAGACCTCGGAGTCTCTCTTGAAGAGGCACAACGTCTCAAGAAGGAATACGGACTGTCTTCGACAGGGGAACATCAAAATATATTTCAACTGATCGTGGGGGGTATCTCGACACTCAAAGACGAGATCAATCGTCGGTATGTGTATTGGCATGAAAAGAAATCTCAGTACGGAGCATTCCCAAACATTGAGACCGTGTATCTCTGTGGGGGGCATAGCAACATGCGTGGACTCGCTGATTATCTGAGTGTCGGACTGAAGCTCAATGTCGTTCAGGTAAATCCTTGGGTGAATTGTGTGTCTTTTGAGGATGCGATTCCTGAGATGACCTATGAGCAGTCGATGAGTTATGTGACAGCGATCGGGCTTGCGCTTGCAGATTTTATCCATGATTAACATCCTTCCTCACAATCAAAAAAAGATGATCGAAAAGATCCGTTTGCTGCGTATGGTTGCGGTGACGTTGTGGGCAGGGATCGTTCTTGTGGGGGTCGCGGCGATCTTGCTCATACCACTGTTTGTTGCGATTAGTTCACGGTTCTCTTTGGTTAATGAACAGATCTCTTCGCTTGAGCAGCGCGGGGTCGTGCTCAGTCCTGTCGATGTCGCATCGCTTCAAGAGAGAGTGGGTATACTTTCTCGCAAGCTCACCACCAAAGAAGTTCCTCCACCGACGCGCTATATTGAACATATTCGCGGTGCCCTCACTTCGGGCAATGTACTTTCGGGATTTGTCTTTGCGCAAGGCCTTGCACCCGTTGTGGAAGTGTCTGGAGTTGCAACAACGAGGCAGGCGCTACAGGCTTTTGTTACTGCTCTTGAACAAAACCCAGCGGTTGCTTCTGTGGAAAGTCCTGTCTCAAACTATGTAAAGAGTACGAACAGTCAGTTTAATCTCACGATAACTTTCCTACTGCCATGAAACATTTACTCCGCTTTCACATCGTTGGTACCGTCGTCGCACTTGTCGTTCTTGTAGTTTTTGCAGGAGGCTTGATTGTATTTATACGTGCCATACAACAACGTGAGACGCGAGTACTTGAAGTGAGAGATCGGCTTGCTTCGTTTGAACAAAACAAGAAAATCTTTTCTGAAGAAACAAAAGAATTTGAGAGCATACGAGAGCGGATCATACAGCTTGAGAGTAATATCATCACCGAAGCATCGATACCTGCGCTACTTTCTTCACTTGAAGGTATTGCAAAAGCACAGGGTGTTGATTTTGAGATTACTGCCGTAAATACAGTTATCCCGGCAAACGATCCGACAAGATCTGACCCATTGCTCCAGATAAACTTCTCTGCGTCAGGAGGATTTGCAAATCTTCAGTCGGTGGTAGAGCAAATGCAATCCCAAAGATACCAAGTTGTATTTGATGAGTTTTCGTTGTTCATGATCTCTTCTGGGGGAGGTACTCAGACGCGAAGTGCGACATCCGGGGAGGGAAAAGGGGCACAATGGCAATTACTCGCAAGAATGAGTGTTCTCAGTTTTTAGTTTTACAGACGATATGAATATCAATATTTCACTTGGTAAGAAAAAAAGTTTTAAGAAAAAAGTTCGTTCGGAACTCAACCCTCGGCGGTACTGGGTGTGGATTCTTTCTATTGGAGTATTGTTCTTGGCAGGGGAGCTTGTGTATTTTAGTTATGTATTTTGGAAGGCGACAAAGAATCTCGACGCTCCCGCAACTCCTATCCTTGAAACAAATGCGCCAGGTATTCGATCGATGGAGGCAACACTCAATGTTGTTGAAAAGGCGGTAACAGAGAGGACTGGGGTACCGATACAGTAATTCCACAACATCGTCTCCGGCTCGCACAAGTACGAAAAAAATCCCAAGCAGTTGGGATTTTTTTCGTCTTGTGCGCCCTGAGGGATTCGAACCCCCGACCTTCTCTGTGTAAAAGAGTTGCTCTACCAACTGAGCTAAGAGCGCATTGACTCGCAAATGGCATCATACTGAAAAAGGAGAAATTTCGCAAATTGATTTAAGACAGGTAAACTGGTAGGGTGGAATCCCCACTTGCCCTGGGAAACAAAGTTTTCCGGCGTGGAGTTCCCACTTGCCCTGGGAAGCAAGGCTTTCCAGGGCGGCGCTCGAAGCTCTAACGAAAATAAATTTTCGTTAGAGGCTTCTCACTGGCCCTGGTAGTTCAATGGATAGAACAGGAGACTTCTAAGCTCTTAATCGAGGTTCGATTCCTCGCCGGGGCACATGGATACGACAAAACACAACACTATATTTTTTGATCTTGATGGGACACTTACGGAGGCGTCGACGTGGTACTTCTTGAATATGCGGCTCGGTATCACCCCCGAAGAAGACAAGGCGCTTTTTGACCAATACCTTAAAGAGTCGCTTTCCTATGAAGCATGGAACAGAGCACTTGTTGAGCTGTATCGATCTCGGGGTGTTGTTACTCAAGCAGATATTATTCATCTTGCACAGGAAGTCGTGCTTCGTCCCGATGCACAATCTACTGTGGAGGCACTCAAAGAAAAAGGATATGAGATAGTGATCCTTTCTGGTTCGGTAGATACGATCGTCTCAACCATCGCGGCGCGTCTTGGAGTCAAAGAGTGGCGAACAACATCGCGCCTCGTTTTCAATGAACAAGATGAGCTCGTCGATATTGTCGCCTCTGGTGACGAAGCTCCCGCAAAAGAAATACTTGCGAGGGAGTACTGTCGCGTTCACGATATCTCCCTTTCAGATACATACACTATTGATGACGGAGGAAATGGTCTTGAACTTTTTAAAAGTACCAACGGGATCCTTCTTGGACAGAGTGATGTGTTGAAACCATTTGCGAAACATACAGTCGCGACGCTCTCTGAGATCGTCCCTCTTTTGTAGCCATGAAGATTCTTTTTGAAGACAACGATCTTTTTGTTATCAACAAACCAGCAGGAATCATGGTGCACCCTGATGGAAAGAGGTCGGAGGAAACTATTGCTGACTGGGTAAAAAGAGAAAGACCTGAGATTGTCGGGGTAGGTGAACCAATGGAGGTCGACGGGAAGCTTATCGATCGGCCCGGTATCGTCCATCGTCTCGATGAAGAGACTTCGGGGGCACTCATCATTGCAAAAAACCAAAAATCCTTTGAACATCTCAAGCAACAGTTTCAAGCACACACCATTACAAAGGAATACCATGCATTTGTATGGGGGAATTTTAAAGAACCAAAAGGGACGGTGGACGAACCAATCGGGAGAAATAAAAACGACTTTCGACGTTGGCACGCGGGCCGTGGTGTTCGGGGTGAGTTGAGAGAAGCGTCGACTTCTTTTGAGGTGGCAGAACAGTTCGCTGATGGGGAAGGGGAGCAGTTTTCGTTTGTGCATCTTTTCCCAAAGACGGGGCGTACCCATCAGCTCCGTGTGCATATGAAATACCTCCAGAGGCCTATTGTTGCCGACCATCTCTACGCCCCTACCAAGCCAGACGTCCTCGGTTTTGCTCGGGTAGCGCTCCATGCTCGAAAAGTCACCTTTTTTACCCTTTCGGGGGAGCATTTGTCAGTCGAAGCCCCTTATCCAGAGGATTTTGAGCATGCCCTTGCGAAATACCTCAAAGCGTGATAGATTTGAGGCCTTATATGGCAACTTCATTTACGACAATTGATATCGAAGCACGAAAGGCACTTGATTTTTCATCAGGGGATACCGTTCGTGTCTGGTCAAAAATCGAAGATAAGGGCAAGTACCGCCTTCAGGCATTTGAAGGACTTGTTCTTGCTCGAAAACACGGCTCAAGCGCAAGTGCAACCTTTACTGTTCGAAAGATATCAAACAGTGTTGGAGTAGAGAGAATCTTTCCACTGTACTCACCAATGATCGACAAGATTGAGGTGACCAAGAAATCAAATGCTCGCCGAAGTAAGCTCTACTACATCCGAGACAAGGCAGCAAAAGAAATCCGCCGAAAGATGAAAGCGATTGTTTCAGGAAAAGCAGTTGTCGACGAATCAGGCGACGAAGCTCCTTCAGAAGAGACAGCGACCGAATAATCACAGCCCCGCATCGCGGGGTTTTGTGTTGCTTGTAAAGGAAGGTGTTTGTGCTATAGTAGCGGATACAACAAAAGAGTGACGTATATGCGCGGGTGGCGAAACTGGTAGACGCACTACCTTGAGGTGGTAGCGGGAGCAATCTCGTGGAGGTTCAAGTCCTCTCTCGCGCACAAGACGAAAAAAATCCCAACTGCTTGGGATTTTTTTCGTACTTGGGCGAGCCGGAGACGATGTCGTAGACGAGTCGAGGCGGGGTTGCGAACACTTTGCAGAATCCGAGCGTGCGAAGGATTATGCTTAGTGATTCGTGACCACAAGAAATGAAAACAAAAAACACCAATTTGGTGTTTTTTGTTTTGTGCGCGAGGAGCACGACAACTGCTTGTCGTGCGTGAGGACTTGAAAGGCGGACGCATGCCGTTAGGCAGCGGAGCCGGGGTCGCGAAAATTTCTGAAAGAAATTATTTGTGACCAAGCCTCTTACTTTTTCTGATCAATACTTTATACTTATCCCAGGTTTTGGTTCTTCTTTATATTATTTTCCTGTGCAGTTGTCTCATCCTCCCGGCGCT
>JBPOIF010000012.1:0-33850 GCA_052034745.1 Candidatus Nomurabacteria bacterium
ACAACGAAAACATCCCACCTGCGTGGGATTTTTTCGTTGTGCGCCGGGAGCACGACAACTGCTTGTCGTGCGTCAGGATTTGAAAGGCGCAGCGCTCCGCCTATAGCGGAAGCGAGCCGGGGTCGAGAGTACTTATGTCCGCGCAATGCACAAAGTGCATGAGCAGACTTAGTAACTCGTGACCAAATCCTGCCTCGTGACCACAAGAACAAATACCTAACTCGTGACCAAATCCTACCCCAAAAGTTTTGCGATTTTAATATTCTTGAAAATAGTAAGGTCAGGTGTGTATTGGAATGATTTGAGTACTTTGCTATAGGACTCGGCGGTAGTATTTACAAAGATATCAATTGCGCTTTTTACTTTTGGACCTTCAGCGAGTGTGGCGTACTTGGTAAAGATGGCAAAAAATGCAAGTCCTTCTTTTGTATTAATCGCACCTGCGAGTGTGTGGTGATAGTTGATAAACCCTGACTTTGCAACCAAGGCCTCTGCATACTCCCCTTCAATGCCTCGCTTTTTGAGCACTCCTGGATCAATCGTTGGGACTGACATGATATCGGTAATAGCGAGATCTTTTTCATCGGCAGTCTCACTCAGATGTTCAAGCACGCGAAGGGTGAGCTCGCAGGTGGTGTAGTTCCCGGTGAGTCCTGAACCAGTAGTGAATCGTATCGACTCATTTCCCACACCATAGGTCTCTTGCATATATGCAGCAAAACCGTTCGTTCCCCCGAGATACGCAAAGAGTGCATCTGCGGCGACGTTGGTCGAGTAGTCATTGATCTGCTTGATAAGCGCAGAAAGTGGCGCTGATTTGAATTCATACGATTGTCCTTTTCCTGTATATGGAGCACTCCCGATCACGACAGAAATCTTTGATGCGATCGGAAGCCCCTTTTCTGCTTTGAGCGCTCGAAAGAGTCCCATTTGCACGTCCTTTGGTTTGCTCTGCCAGTTAAAATAAAAATTGGGAGAAAATACGAACCTGTCAAACGTGACGGACTTGTCGGCTCGAATAGTCTTGAGCACCTCGCGCATATGTGCAATCACAAAATGCGCATCACCTCCCCCATTGATATAGAGTGTTTTGCCCACAGGGATAAAGGTCGTGGTGAATCGAAAATCTTCGGGGAGTTTCGACAGCGCAAAGTCAAAGACATAGACCTTTGACACCGATGCCGGAATGATCCGCATATCAGCGTTGAGAGAGACTACATCCCCTCCTTCATCACGAATACACACTGCTTGCTGATCTTTTTGGAGACCGGTGTCTTTGACCAAGAGACTGCTCACTTGTGATGAGAGACTTGCCCCAAAAGTCATCGTCGGGAGAATGATAATGAGGATAAAGAGCCCGAGGCCTTGCTGTACGGTCCGTGAAATATGCATAGCTATAGTATACAGACGATTGAGAAGAAGAACTATTTCATTCCCTTTTACACCAAAGACCAGCCACAAGGGCTGGTCTTTGGGAGAATGCTACAAAATATGTTTCACTTTCGAAGCACCCTGGGTAAAAGAACGAGAACGTTTCGCTTTTATATGTCGAGTGCTGATGAGGACGTCATCACCGCTCATGGAAACGCCGACCGTATCCCCTTCGACAATTGTCTTTTGGATGATACGTTCTGCAATCGGATTCAGAATCTTTGTCTGAATCAACCGATTGAGGGGCCGTGCCCCATATTGAGGATTATAGCCGACACGCGCGAGGTATGAAAGCACTTCATCACTGATTGATACTTCGATCTGCTTTTCTTTGAGACGACTGAGTATCTGCATCGTGCGAATACTGACGATTTGTTTGATTGCAGTATGTGAGAGAACATCAAAGACGACGATCTCATCGATACGATTGAGAAACTCTGGTCGGAAATAATCCTTGAGCGAATCTTCGACCTTGGTCTTCATGTGTTCATACTCAGTCTCTTCGGTATTGGTATGGAAACCAATCGTTTCCATCTTTTGGATATACTGACTACCGATGTTACTCGTCATGATGATGATCGCATTTTTGAAGTTGACGGGACGGCCTTTTGCGTCAGTGAGTCTCCCTTCATCGAGCACCTGGAGGAGGATGTTAAAGACTTCGGGATGTGCTTTTTCGATCTCATCAAACAGGATGACTGCGTACGGACGATGACGTACCTGCTCCGTGAGCTGTCCACTTTCATCATAGCCAACATAACCTGGGGGAGAACCAATGAGCTTTGAGACACTGTGTCGCTCCATGTACTCGCTCATGTCGACACGGATAAGTGCACGATCATCGTTGAACATAAATTCGGCAAGTGCCTTGGTGAGCTCGGTCTTTCCAACCCCTGTCGGTCCAAGAAAGAGGAACGATCCAATCGGACGGTTCGGATCTCCGATCCCTGCACGGTTGCGACGGATGACATGCGAGATCTTTTGCACTGCTTCATCCTGTCCCACGACACGACGTCTGAGCTCGTCTTCCATGTTGATGAGCTTGTCGCGTTCTTCTTCGAGCATTTTGACGAGCGGTACTCCTGTCCACCGTGCGACCACTTGTGCAATGTCTTCTTGGGTAATCTCTTCTTTGAGGACGCGACGAACCTTTTGGAGTTTCTTGAGGCGCGCCATCTTTGCATCGAGTTCAGTCGTGAGCATCGGGATATGTCCGTAGCGGATCTCCGCGGCACGACCGAGGTCTGCGCGCTGTTCGGCAGCATCTGATTCGTTGCGAAGCGTCTCGAGATCCTTGCGAAGTTTTGCGATGTCATTCAAGAGACCCTTTTCAGTCTTCCATTTTGTTTCGAGCTCTTTTGTTTTTTCACTGACATTGGCGATCTCTGTTTCGATGTCTTTGATGCGAGTCTTGGTCGTCTTGTGGTCGATTTCTTTTTCGAGATCTTTTTTGAGTGCTTCTTTTTCTATCTCAAGACGCATGATCTTGCGATGTGCTTCTTCGAGTACGACTGGTTTGTTTTCGAGTGCCATACGAAGTGCACTCGATGCTTCATCGAGAAGGTCCACTGCCTTGTCAGGCAAATAACGGTTCGTAATGTAGCGTGTCGAGAGCTGTACTGCTGCAATAAGCGCATCATCGGTGATATGCACCCCGTGATACAGTTCATACTTTTCTTTGAGTCCTCGAAGGATAGCGATTGCGTCTTCTTGGTTTGGTTCTTCGATATACACCGGCTGAAAGCGACGCGCCAGTGCAGCGTCTTTTTCGATATACTTTTGATACTCTTTGAGAGTCGTCGCACCGATTGCGCGTACTTCTCCGCGAGAAAGTGCGGGCTTGAGCATATTTGCCATATCCATCATCCCTTCTGCAGCGCCTGCGCCAACGATTGTGTGAATCTCATCGATGAACAAGATAACCTTGCCATCAGCACGCTCGACTTCTTTGAGAATATTTTTGAGTCGTTCTTCAAACTCACCACGGTACTTTGTCCCTGCGAGAAGTGACCCGAGATCGAGAGAGACGAGCTCTTTGTCCTTGAGTGATTCTGACACGTCTCCACGAGCAATTCGATTTGCGAGCCCTTCTACCACTGCAGTCTTTCCTGTACCTGGCTCTCCGATCAAGAGAGGGTTGTTCTTGGTGCGACGAGACAGTATCTGCATCACGCGCATGATTTCGGCATCACGCCCAATGACGGGATCGAGCTTGTCTTCACGAGCGAGCTTGGTGAGGTTGCGCGTGTACTTGGTGAGCATGCGAAACTTTTTGCTCCCACTCGTATCTGAAGTGCGGTTGTTTCGAACATCGAGAATCGCGCCCGAGACTTGTGCGCGATCGATCTTGAATCGATCGACAAGTTCTGACACTTGGTTGCGCACATCAAGCAGCGCAAGAAACAAGTGCTCGGTTGAAACAAAGTTGTCTTTGAGTTCTGCAGCGGTCTTGAGAGATTGTTCGATCACCTGCGCGAGATCTGCGGTGAGAAACATCTGGTACGACGGAGCAACTGTTGTCTGTCCGTCTGCAGACTCGATACTCTCGAGCACTGAGTCGGTCAAATGAATCGTATCGATATCGAGACGGTCGAGAATAGAGATGACATTTGACTCTTCTTGGACAAGAAGAGCAGCAAGGAGGTGGATCGTCGAGACGTTGTTTTGCCCACGCTCAATCGCGAGCTCGTGAGCTCGTTTGATCGCCTCTTTTGCTTTTGTGGTGAATTGGTGAAGTGGAGGCATATCCATATGAAATAAAAGAATAACTAACTAATCAAAAAGATTGTACCGACAAGGACAAACAAACAAAAACAACCGTGCAGACAAAAGGGATATATCAGAGTGACTGTATAGCTTGACTATAGCAAAAAAGGAGGTTTTTTTCCAGTCGGCTAAAGCCTATTATATTTACGAAAAACTGAGGCAAAAGCTTTCAAAAGTTTGTCGATATCTCTCTTTGTGGTCATGCGCCCAAAAGAGACACGGACTGCTCCCCACCCTGCCCCATACAGAGTCTCAACAATTGACGACTCGTTTTCGTCACTATTGCTGCAGGCACTCTTTGCAGAAACTGCAATACCACGCGCATCGAGCTCAAGCACAAGAAGCTCGCTGTCAAACCCAGGAATCGCAACATGGCTGATATGCGGTGAACGCGGATGTGAAGCACCTGTGATACGAAATGCGGGAAACTGTTGCAGAAGTGTCGTTTCAAAATAATCCCGAAGAAAACTCACGCGCGCAGTCTCAGCCTCGCGCATCGTCACCGCCTTTTCAAGTGCATATGAAAATTCATGCACTAGTTCAACAGGAACGGTGCCTGGACGAAGTCCTTGTTCTTGTCCTCCTCCAAAGGCAAGTGGCTTGAGCGAAAGTGACCGCCTCTTGTACAAGAGCCCCACCCCTTTGTGACTATAAAGCTTCGTCGCACCGAGGGTCATCATGTCGACACCGAGCGATGGGATGCGGAGCTCGGCGTGACACGGCGCTTGTGTTGCATCAGTATGAAAAACAAAGATCACTTCAGGGAGCTCTTTGCGAAGTTTGCGAATACGCTTTGCAAGAAGTGCAATTGGTTGGACGGTGCCGATCTCGTTGCTCACATACATCACCGTGACGAGAACTGCTTTTGCTGTCGGAGGAATCATGAGATGCTTTGGATCAACAACTCCTTCACCAAGAGGCATGATGGTGTGTTGTACCCCACGCGCCGTAAACGACTCGATCGCTTCTGCAACTGCTGCATGCTCGAGTGCGCTCGAGATAACAACGATATCTTCAAGAGGGATCCCCTGAAACTGCCATTGTTGCAAAAGACCCACAATGGCAAGATTGTCGCTCTCTGTCGCACCTGAGGTAAAGATGATCTCATCTGCTTGCACCCCAAGAGAGCGCGAAACACGAGATCGAGCATCTCGAACATACCCCGCGAGAAGCACCCCTTCGCGATGAAGGGCACCAGGATTTGCACCCAAAACCTCCACAGGGATCTTTGGAATTGCACGAATCATCGACATATCAAGCGGTGTACTTGACGCATAGTCAAGATAAGTGCGAGATTTTCCTTTATTTATAAGTTTAAAACGCTTGAAAAATAGCATAGAAAGGTATAGAATAGCACGCTATGGAAGGGGTCTCATCCACAGTGGTTATTGTAGCATTTACAGGTATAGGAGTATGTCTCCTCATTCTCATTGGTGTCGTCATCCATCTCCGCCGGCGTCTCCGCTCTTTTATGACAGGAAAAGACGGATCCTCCCTCGAAGCGACGCTCTCTTGGCTCACCCAAAAGATTGCTGCAATAGACGAAACGCTTGATACACACAAACAGGGACTCGAGTATATCGACCGAAGAGTCAAACGCAGCGTGCGTGGCTACTCACTCATTCGCTACGATGCCTACATCGGCGCGGGAGGAGCACAGAGTTTCTCCACAGGACTTCTCGACGAACATGCAGACGGATTTATCCTCTCTGTTGTTGCAAATCGAAACCATACCGGTGTCTACGCAAAGCGAATAAACAGAGGCGTTGCAGAATCAAGCCTGACCGAAGAAGAGACCCAAGCACTCCAAGAAGCAAAAAACGCTATCAAATAATCCCCCACCTATTTTATGAATACACCACAGACAACACGCCCTCCGATCGTCGCCATCATGGGACATATCGACCACGGCAAGTCGACACTCCTTGATTACATCCGCAAGACACAAATCGTCGCAAGTGAAGCGGGCGGTATCACTCAACACTTATCTGCGTATGAAATCAGTGTCCCCTACCAAGGAGCACAGCGTGGTATCACATTCCTCGACACCCCAGGACATGCGGCGTTTACCGGCATGCGTGAACGTGGCGCATCTGCTGCAGATATCGGCATCCTCGTCGTCTCTGCCGAAGACGGAGTCAAGGCACAGACCATCGAAGCACTCAACACTATTCGCGCAGCAAAGATCCCTTTTATTGTTGCTATCAACAAGATCGATCGTCCTGGTGCAAACATCGAAAAAACAAAACTCTCTCTCGCCGAACAAGAAGTGCTCGTTGAAGGATTTGGTGGATCGATCCCCTTTGTTGCGATCTCAGCACTCGTCGGCACGGGAGTGAACGATCTCCTTGAGACGATACTGCTCGTCTGCGACATGGAACAAATAAGTGCAGATGCAAGTGCTCAAGCAGAAGGGCTCGTCATCGAAAGCAACCTCGATCCAAAACGAGGAATCGCCGCAACAATCATCATCAAAAACGGCACTCTCAAAAAAGGGCAGTTTGTCGTCGCAGGAACAGGACTGACGACTACCCGTATCATGGAAAACTTCCTTGGAAAGACCGTCGACGCAGCCTCTCCAAGTATGCCGGTTCGTCTCGTCGGATTTGACGAACTCCCTGAAGTGGGAAGTGCAATACGCGTCTTTGACAAAAAGCGCGACGCCGAAGACTTCATCTCAAAGCACAAACTCTCCTCAACAAAAGACAACTACGCGCAGATGATTGGTTCTGACACCAAGGTCGTCCCTCTCATCATCAAAACCGATGTCTTTGGTACCACCGAAGCAATCGAACGCGAGCTTTCAAAAATAGCAGTTGAAGGTCTCACCCTTAAAATCATCGGGAAAGGTATCGGAGCTATTTCCGAAAATGATATCCGTCTCGCTCAATCAGACAAGGAGTCCATCATCATCGGATTTAACGTATCCCTCGATGCACGAGCTCGTGAAGCAAATGAAAATGCAGGAACAACCGTGCATACCTTTACGATCATCTACAAACTCCTCGAATGGCTCACCGAAGAACTCGAGCGCCGACGTCCTCGCAAAGAGATTCGTGAAATAATTGGAAGCGCAAAGATCCTCAAGACATTTTCAAAAACAAAAGAACGCCAAGTCATCGGCTGTCGTGTCGACTCAGGCAAACTCCTCGAAGGAGCAAAGATCACGCTTCTGCGAAGAGACTTCCCTCTTGCCACCGGTACCGTCATCGAAATCCAACACGCGAAACAACGCGTAAAAGAGATTGGTGAAGGAGAGTGTGGTATGCTCATCGAGTGTAAAACTGACAGTGCTCCGGGAGATATCATTGAAGCATTTGTCATGGTGACAAAATAATCCTATGCATGATCGCAAACAAAAAAAAGAAGAACAAATCAAAGAGATCGTCGCTCGCTTTATCGAACGAGAAAGCAACAAGACTGCCCTCATCACGGTGACCCGTGTTGAACTCGATGAAAAGGGACGCACCGGCACCATCTATATCAGTGTCATGCCTGTAGATGGTGAAGCGTCAGCGCTCAACTTCCTCAAACGCAAACGTATCGAGATAAAGGAGGCGCTCAAAGATGGTCTTGCAATCCACCCGATCCCCTTCATTGATGTTGCGATTGACGAAGGAGAAAAAGCAAGACAAACTATAGACGCACTCCTTGCGAGTGACAAGTAGTACCCCGTATCCGTTTGGATATGGCCCGATGGCCAAGTGGTAAGGCAGAGATCTGCAAAATCTCTATACGCGAGTTCGATTCTCGCTCGGGCCTCAAGGTATACAGTATGTATACCCACCTCTCAGAGCGAGAATCGAACTCGTGAAAGGGGTCGGGAAAACACTCTGTTTTCCCGTGGAGGAAGGATTGGGAAAACCGTAGGTTTCCCAGGAGTGAGATAGCGAAGCGTCTCGCTCGGGCCTCATTCAGTGAACGTGCTGAATTCTTTTCACTTTTATATTGCATTGCCCAGGTGATGGAATGGTAGACATAGGGGACTTAAAATCCCCAGGCCGCAAGGCCGTGTGGGTTCGAGTCCCACCCCGGGCACAATAGTACACAGAAGCTTCTTTACAAGAATAGAAATCTCTTGAAAGTTTAAGATTGATATAGTACTATCGTATTTGCGTTACCATCATATGCTGGGGTGGCGAAATTGATAAGTACTTCTCGAGCAGAGTGCTGGGGTGGCGAAATTGGTAGACGCACTTGCCTTAGGAGCAAGCAGGGCAACCTGTGGAGGTTCAAGTCCTCTCCCCAGCACTCTGGACAAGAACGCACTTACCGAGGGAATAAAAAGTAAACGATTTTACTTTTTATCAGGGTAACCTGTGGAGGTTCAAGTCCTCTCCCCAGCACATAGAAAAATAATATGCGCCTATAGCTCAGTTGGTAGAGCAGCTCCCTCTTAAGGAGACTGTCGCAGGTTCAAGTCCTGCTAGGCGCACAATTAAAAAACCCGAATCTCGGGTTTTTTAATTGTGCGCCTAGAGCGAGCAAACTACTTTGCTCGCGTCAGGACTTGAACGCCGGAACGTTGTTTGTTCAGCAGAACAAACCGCGAGGCGGTGCCTAGAGCAGAGTTTGTGACTGACAAACTCTGACTCGAAGGCAAGCCTTCTTTTTTGCGAAGGATTATGCTTAGTGATTCGTGACCACAAATAAAAACCTACGTGGGATGTTTTTCGTACTACCTTTTTAAGCCTTACTCCACAACACTTTTTTGATACCCAAGGTACTTGACTTTTTGTAATAAATCTGCTATAATATAACTAGAAAATAAATTAAACTAACCATAAAAACTATTCTCATGAAAAAGTTTTTTTTGCTCTTTATCATTGTAATTTCTGTAAACAATATTTCTGCGCAGACAATTGAGTCTGCACCTGAGTGGACGATGTGTACTGTATTCCCGGCTCAGCAACAAGCTGAACACGAAGTGGGAACAGGATTGGTGTTCTTTAAACCGAGCACCAACCGACAAGGGATCGTATCCCCCGCTTCAGTCCAGTTACTGATCAAGGTTGGGCAAGGAAAAAGCGCTTTTGTTATGAGGGCGCCAGTACACACCATAGAAATCTCTGCCGGAAACAGCGAGATCAATTGGTCAGTCTTTGACCAGCCCACCATGATGGGGGCTGATGGAAAAGCTACCAATTCCTATGTGCGTCCACTCATGCTCACCTATCACCGGTACTGGGATGGCGAGACAACTCGCTACTACATCACTCTCTAAAAAATCTGCTGATTATTGTTTGCAAAAGACCGCTGTCACCCAGCGGTCTTTTTCTTTACTATGTATTGACAAATAAAGCTTTTTCTGCTATAATGCTAGCAAACGTAAACAATATTTTCATTCACAAAAAAATAAGCACTATGACAACAGTAATAGGTATTATCCTCCTTTTGGTTGGTGTGGCGTGGCTTTTAACGCTTCGCTTCTTCACCCCCATCAGCGGACAACTATACGTCCGCAAATCATTTGGTCATTATGACCGAGTGATTGGTATCGGTATTCTCAAAACAAAAATTGAGCGCGGAAAAACTCTCTCCCCTACAGTAGAGAACCTGCTGCTCGATGAACATGACAATCTGAAAGTACGGATTGACAGTAGTAAAACTCTCATCTCTTTGATTTATCCTCTTGGAATAGCGAGGTTCGACTACACCTACAAACGTATGAAAACGTTAAAAGAGGTGCGGGACACTCACGGCACATTATCATGGCCGGAGTCTCCTGAAGGACTGAATGACAACTCCACCGTTCTCGGGGAGTGGAAAGAGAGAAACAAAAACTCTCTCTTTGCATGGGAGCGCGAAGAAATCGCAATTCCATTCATATCACAAGACAAGTACAAAGGAGTAGCATTTGCCTATTTGAAGTTTACTCTGTGGGACATGACAAAGGGAATCTCCTCAATGTACAGCCAAAAAAAAGATGCGGAAATAGCAATCAGAGACCGCTTCCAAAAATGGGCAACGAGCGTACCCTATCTGATCGATGGGTCAAACGGTACTGCTACACAGATCCAAGGGGTGAGCTTTGAAGATTTGCCTTATGCACGCAATTTCTACAAAATTGTCAACGATTCCATCTATCCAACAGGATGGATTTTGGAAGAAATTCAATTTTTCAATTTTGCACTCGACAAATCCTCTCAGGATTTATTCGATAAAGCAGAAGACCTGAGAAAAGCTGAACTTGACCAGAAGACCGCTAAAGTAAAAGCTGATACCGCAGAAACCTTTGGCGATGGCGAACGCAGAAAAATGATGAAAATCAATGCAGCGACCATCGACCTCCAGAGGCAAGAAGCAGATGTCTTGGTTACAAAAGAACAAGGACTGGCTACTGTTGCGGTAGGCAAAGATAAACAGATCAAAAAAAATGAAACAGATCAGTTTATCGAACAAGAAGCTGCAAAATTGGGGAATGATGAAAAACGAATAAGTGCCCTTGGGGAGTACAAGAAAATTCCTGACGCCACCGAAATCGGTGTCGCGAAAGGACTTGGAAAAACCAAAGGTACTGTTTTTTATCAACCTGTAGAGAAAGCGGGTTCTGAGCTGGACGACAAAATACTTGAGTCCGGTATCAAAGCCAATTTGATCACAAAAAAATAAGTTTAAAATGAACACAAAAAAAATGCCCTCATGGCTCCCTTTTGTTTTTGTTATTTTACTTCTTTCATTTGGTCTTTACCTGTTATCAAAGGCAGACGACAAACCTCCAACGTGGTTATTACCTGCTATTGGTTTTGCTACCGTAGTGGCCATAATAATCTTCCTTGCCGTTAAATTAAAATGGAAAGGGTGGAAAAAAGTGGCTTCCTGGAAATGGTCAAAAATATCGACCAACTGGACAACGTTTGCAACAGGTCTTCTGTTTCTCGGTTTTATGTTTTTTCTCACAATGAAAGGCACCGAGATATGGTTCAATATCTTTGAAACTTATCCTGAGGTACAAGAGCTCCAGGACAAAAAATTCAAAGAGCGTCAAGCAATGATCGAATCGGAACCTCCCAAGCCTGTGAACTTCAAGCTCGACGAATGGGCCACCTATCACAAGGACAGTGTGTACTACTACCGACGCGGTATGGGTATCGCATTAAAATACCATTCTGCTGATCCAAATGTGAAAGTAATTTATAAAAGGATTTCAAATCCAAAAGTTACTACCTCATCCTCACATGAGAATGGGGCTCCCAAAAGAGACCTGACTCACGATGATGGTGCAGGCCTCGCAGACTGGGCATTCACGGTGAGTAACACCTGCCAAATGCAGTGGTTTGCTGAAGAAAATCAATAAAGTACGTTCTTACACAAAGAACCGGCACAAGTGCCGGTTCTTTTTTCGTTCCACACTATTGGGTTGGCGTACAGGGAGCAAACGAACCAACACTTTCTCCATTGATCTTGAGATCTTGAATACAAGGAGGATCGAAGCGTTGCTCTTTTTGATTGATGGTGGCGCCTTTGATGCCAAAGGTGTTTACCAGGATCTCAATGATACCCCAGACACCAAACATAATCAGAAAACCGACGATACCCCACATGATGTGATCTCTCCCTTTTTTTCGTTTCTCTTCGCTATTTGCTCCTCGAATAAATTCAAGGACACCAAAAAGGAAGACCACGAGCGCAACAATAAATGCAAACTCAATCGCAGGATTGACAATCTTTGCGTTTACTTTGCCGAGCAACTCATCAAGTGTTGCTGCGTATGCAACGAGTGGAAACATGAAGGAAAGAGATTACCCTGGGATACAAGTTCCTGCTGAGGCTGTTCCGGGGAGACCAGGACGATACCCAGGAGGACAGGTGATCTGTGGGGTAGTGTTTGTATTGGTACCGGTTACATTTCGAATAATCCCGATGATCCCCCAAACAGCAACTGCCACAAAGAGACCGATGACACCATTGATGACCTGTTTCTTTCGATCCTTCATCTTTGCAGGATCTTTTTCACGAATAAAATTGAATACTGAGATCAAGAACCACAAGGTCATGAGGACCATGAGGATAGTAATCGCGGTGTTGAGGTATGAAGACCCCTGTTGAATAACACGATTTGGGTATGAAAAATTCTGAGCAGATGCTACAGAAACAAACCCTCCAAAAGCACCCAATAAAGCAAATAGTACGTATTTCATAAAATAGCTATTAATGATAAACCTGGTAAACAGGTATCAAAAGTATACCACAGCAACCCCTTTGATAGGGTTACTTTTTGATATATTCGGTCTGGAGCATCGGAACAGTCGATTCGATACCGAGCGTGGTGCCAAGGATCTTGATGATCCCCCAGACACTGACCATCACAAAGAGTCCGATGAGTCCCCACCAGATCACTTTTTGACCTTCTTGCTTACCCTTTACATCATCAGCAGCAATGAATTTAAATACTCCCCACAAAAATACCAAAAATGCGACTGAAAAGATGAGTGGGATAAGCACGGTCACAATCACACACTTGAGCCAAATCAATATATCGATCAATGATTTAAATCTGATACTACTGCATGCATTCAGAGAGACTGTCCCCTGCTGTATCCCTGTAGAGGTCGTTCCCATAGGAGCTGCTCCTGTAGAATCAGTCCCAGCGTTGATAGGGTTGCTTGACTGTGAACCTCCTTGTGGACCTGAAATAGCGCCGGTAGATTTGTATTCTTCACATCGTTTTGAGAGGGCACTGTCGTTAAATGTCTGACTCACTGCGCAACAGCGACCATAGTTCAGCGCGGAGATGATCACGCATTGATTTTGAGTTGATGGTGAAGGATCGATCTGACCATGAGCAACCATTGGAGCAAAGAGAACAAAGAAAACCATTGAAAAGAAATATCGCATAATCATATTAGCTTGCAAATGAATTAATAGTGCCGACGATTGCGTCAGTGATCGCCCACGCACCAAGGATAAGAAGTGTCCCGATCACGGTGTACCAAAACATATTTTTTGCTTTTGTGATGTCGGTTGGATTTCCACGAGCGAGAATGAAGCTGATACCACTCCAAATAAAGAACACGACGATAAACGGGATTGCTATCTTGACCACCGCATCCATAAAGAGTTTGATCGCTTCTTGAATCGTATTTACCTTGAGAGGATTTTTGAGCTTGATAGGAATGGCAAAGTCAGTCTGTGTACTTGAGACATTGGTACCTCCCGGTTGACCATTTGAAGGGGTAAAAGTACCTCCTGGTTGACCTCCGGTGACTATAGTAGGGTCAAGTGTAAGGGTGATGACTCCTGCGGCATTGCAAGCCCACGTTCCTTTTTTGTCTTTGTTGACACCATCGAGAACCATAAAACGGTTGTTTGATATGAACAACTGTATCTTGCCTTCTTCTTTAAAGACTGCTGTATAACTATTTGTATCATTGCTTGATTGTTGAAGCGTGTTGAGCGACTTAATACATGCAGGAAGTTCGGCATGTACGAGAGCGCCCCCGAAAGGGATACCGACAAAGACAGTGGCGAGTGCAAGGATAGAAAGCGTTTTCTTGAACATTGTCATAAGTATACCACTAGAAGAAATATAATGAATCAGTGTATCCGACAACTTGTAGCGCTGTCTGAACCGCAACCCAAGAAATAAGGATAATGATAATCCCGAGGATGAGATTTCGCAGCATTTTTTTGATATCTGCCTTCTTTGAAGGATTGCCCTGCGCCGTGATATAGCGATACCCAGCATAAACAAACATGAGAACTGATATAGGGAACAGTATCACGGTGATGAGCTTCTCGATGATTGAATTGATAAACACAAAGACGCTCGGAAGGTCACACTTGTTCGTACACGGGATCCATGACCCTTTTGCAACAACATCTGCCTCTTCGGTCATATCGGGATTGAGACATGCAGGATCTGGTTGATATTGAGGGATACCTCCAGATGCAACACCGTCCCAGTCACGCTTCCCATCACCGTCATTGTCTTTACCGTCCCCACAAGTACCATCTCCGACAGAAGTTGCTCCGGTAAGGGATTTGCCCGTTTGGACATCTGCAACAGTTGCCGTCTGTTGTCCTGTAGTACTACCACCCGACTGTCCTCCTGTTACGATAGTGACTTTTGGTGTTGTAACACCTTTGTACTCCACTGGGGCATACCGATTGAAGTTGGTGTCAGTTGGTTTTTTTCCCATCATTCGAAAGTCATACGTCTGTTCACTCTGGATGGCCTTAGAAAATGTAAGAAGGGCGGTTCCATTTGCAGGAACATTTGTTTCAGGAGATTCAACAGCAGACCCTGTATTCGTCAATGCAAAAACTTCAACAAAAAGATTCTCGGAGCTTGTATTTGAAACAGTAAGGACAATCTTCTTTGCTTCAACAACCGTCTTATCTTTCAGAAACTCAACAGGAAGAGGGATATTTGTCGTGGGAGGAGTAAATTGTCCACTTGTCGTAAACGAAACGGTACTACTTGTTTTTTCCCCTGAAGTTTTATTGTAAATCGAGAAAACGGCTTCGTACTCTGTCCCTGAAGCAAGTGAGGAAAACGTAATGTTTTTAGTTTCTTTTCCTCGAGAAAGAAACTCACTTATTCGAGAAATCTCCCGTCGATCAGATGCGCGAAGGAGTGAGACTGAAATCCCAAGCGTATCACGATATTGCCCATCAGCGCCAGTTGTTGCTACCACATTGTTTTGAATCGTCAAAACAGCACTTGTTGTCGTTTTTGAAGCAAGAGAAGCTGTCACATCAAGTGCAGCAGTTGCAGTAAGAGGTGATATCACCATCAGTAATACTCCCCAGAACAAATAAAATTTTCTACTGAACATACGACTGAATCTTGCGCTGCGCTTCATTGATTGCACTCATCGTGTCAGAGCGACCACTAATAATAGTGTTTATCATATCATACAGGGCGTTTTCTGTTCCTACTGCATTTGGGTCATACCATGCAAACGACCCGAGCGCCGCCTTGAAAAATGTCGACACATACGGATTTTGCTGTGTCTGCAAAATAAGATCTCGACGCACTGGAGGAAGTGAGAGTCGTTTGGACAAATCATCGACCAATGCAAAACTTCCTGAAAGCTCGGCAACAAATGCGTACGCGGTGGTGAAGTTCGGTGCTGATTTCATAAGAGAAACCCCCGTAAAAGATCCAAACGTGAGTGGGCGAACAGCCTCTTGTGGCTGGAACAATTCCATCACATCAAAGTTGAGGTTTGGGTTTTGTGATTGAATAGTGAAAAGTTCACTTGCACGCCCAATATAAAACGCTGTTTTCCCAGCAATGAACATATCGACACTCTTGGGGAACGAACGATTCCATGAATACGATCCAGATGAAGGGTCAGCAAATGAGTTAAAGTAATCAACTGCTCCATCAATCGGGGCACCTCCATCGAGGACTGTCTCGTAGACACCGATCGAAGCATCATAGTCGACGATAGGATTTCCTGATTGGATAAAAAGTGCTGAAAGAATATCTTTGAAGTGAGAAACGTTTACCGGATCACCAAGAGCGATAGTGCTCTGTGTGATGGCACCTGTCGGAGAGCGCTTAGTCAAACGAGGCACTGCATCAACAAGATCGTTCCATGTGCGAGGAGGAAGTGCGTAGACAGCCGATGCAAGAATATCTTTGTTGTAATAGACAACAAGCGGGTCGACAACCAGCGGAATGGCGTAAGTGCCCTCAGTGTTCAAAAATATCTGCGCCCCATCGACATTGGTGTCTCGATAGGTTCGTTCACTCAAAACAGAAAAAGGAATCGTGTATAACTTGTCTTTGAACTGTTCAAATGTCTCAGAAGAGAGAAACAAGACATCGGGAGGATACCCGTTTGCAAGCGCTACGGTTAACGTCTGCGCCAAGTCTTTTGCGGGAATCTCAGTGTATGCAACGGTATAGTCACCTCCTCGAGCATTGAAGTCTGATATATATCCATTCATCACCGATTCAGGAAGGATACCCCATGCAACAACGGTACCCTGGATCTTGTCTGCCTGGTTAGAGTTTGAAGAAAATATTCCAGAAAAAACCGCAACAGCAATAACAAATGCGATTGAAAAAACAATGATGATCCCTGTTTGAAAAGATGTTTTCATTATCTAAAAGTATAACACCATTTCCTCTCTATCTCTGCAACAAGAGCGCCCAATGATGATCGCCTGCTTGAAGCGTGCTTGGAAGCTTGGTGAGTCCGACGCGAGTGCAGAGTGCTTCTGCCATCTCTTGAGTCACTACTGCCTGTGGAGCCGGTCCAATCCCTCCAAAAGATTCGGACCAGTCGACGACGAGTACTCGCCCTCCTGGTTTCAAGATGCGCTTTGCTTCATTGATGCACGCAACTTTGTCATCGAGGTGAAAGAGGACGTTTGAGATGATCACGAAGTTAACCGACGCATCATCGAGACGAGTCCCTCCGGGAAGTTCGATATCTCCCCAGAGCGCATGGAGGTTCGCCATGTGCGCCTCTTGTGCGTCACGGGCGAGACGGTTGACAATCTCTCGGTGAATCTCGATAGCAAAGACACTGCCTTGCGGGACAAGCGATGCCGCTGCACGTGAGAGAAATCCTGACCCTGCTCCAAAATCAGCGACGCTATCGGTCACCTGGAGATTGCACGCAGCAAGTATCTGCGCAGGATTCATGAACATATATGTAGTATAGCAGTAAGAAAGTTAAAAGTTTATAAATTAAAAAGAAAACTCCTTGGTATACTATTTCCAATGAAAAATCTACCTAAACCGGA
Source organism: Candidatus Nomurabacteria bacterium (assembly GCA_052034745.1). GTDB lineage: Bacteria > Patescibacteriota > Minisyncoccia > Phycocordibacterales > UBA9973 > UBA4124. The sequence goes on from JBPOIF010000012.1 coordinate 16,906, forward strand.
ATCGTTTATGATGTTCTCAAACATATTCCTCACTCTCCCTGCGATAGTTTCAGCTCTTTATCACCAGTGGCTTTATTGCTTCTTTGCAACAGGACTGGTCATCTTTTCTCCACTATTCCACTATTATCGAATAACCGATCGAAATTCAAACGTATACAAATTGTTCAAAACGCTCGATTGGCTGTTCGCCGTAGGAGCATTTTTGTATATGTACTATTACACCTATACCTACACAACCACTTTTCGCATTACTCTTTTTGCGCTCCTGACGTTTGTTGTCATATTTTTCTGGTACGGATGGAAAAAAGCTTCTTATGAAAAACTTCACCCCTGGTTCCATATAATCGCTCCCCTAGTATCTACTCTTATTCTTGTAGTTGCTCACTAGTTCTTAATTCTTTAAGCGAGGAGGTAGTACTGTCTTTTTCGTACCGAGGACTGTCTGAGCAAAGCGAGTTCCGCAGGAACAATTTCTTTTAGCGAGGAAGTGTAAGTACTATTCTTGCACCGAGGACTGTTTGAGTGCTGTATTTATACAGCACGAGTTCCGCAGGAAAAGAATAGTACTTACACTTCCGAGCGCCCCACCTATAGGCACGTCACCGACGCCAGCTCATCCCCTCCTCGAAGCTTCATGATAGAGACACCTTGTGTCTGTCGTCCACTTGAAGGAATAGTGTTGAGATCCACACGGATCACCTGTCCTTTCTTTGACATCGCAACAAGCTCAGTATCATTGTGGACCACCTTTCCTACCATAAGTGCGCCCGTCTTTGCGGTCACTTTTGCGGTCTTGATACCGGAGCCACCACGCTTTTGGATCTTGTACTCTTTGAGTGGAGTCTTTTTGCCGAGACCATTTGCACCCATGATGAGCATGTACGCACCAGTCTCTTCGACGACAACATCAGCACCAACAACCTTGTCACTCTTTGCGAGCTTGATTGCGCGGACACCACCTGCAGCACGTCCCATCTCTCGGATATCCTTTTCATCGAAACGGATTGATTGGCCTTGTGCAGTCGCAAGGATGACACTCTGACCCTTTTGTACGCGAAGGACAACATCGAGTTCATCTCCCGCATCAAGCTTGATCGCGATGATACCACTGCGACGCACGTCTCTGAAGCTCTCGTACGCGACTTTCTTTGAGACACCATATCGAGTGACGAACATGAGTGATGCTTTTTCTTCTTTTGCTTTCTTTGGAACCGCAAGGATAGAGGTCACGCGCTCATCGGAGGCAAGCGAGAGGAAGTTCATGATGCTCTTGCCTTTTGTTGCACGCTTTCCTTCAGGAAGTTCGTACATCTTGATCTGATAGGCCTTTCCTTTGTTGGTAAAGAAGAGGAGGTCAGAGTGAGTATCGGTCGTCAGCAGCATCGTCACAAAATCCTCTTCCTTTGTCTCAAGGTCGATCACTCCTACCCCACCACGCTTTTGCATCTTGTATTCACCAGGATCGGTACGCTTCACGTATCCACCTGAAGTAAAGACGAGGACTGAATCCTTTTCGGGAACGAGGTCTTCATCGGAGATGGTCTTTGTCCCACCAGAGACAATCTTTGTCTTGCGATCATCACCATACTTTGCTTTTATTTCATGCAATTCATCTGCAATGACTTTGAAAATCTTTTTTGCGCTTGCAAGGAGTGCTTCGAGTTCTGCGATGAGTTCCTGCTTTTCTTTGAGTTCGAGCTCGACAGCCTTTCGTTCAAGACCTGCGAGTTTCTGAAGGCGCATCTCAAGGATGGCATCAGTCTGCAAATCAGAGAATTTAAATTCTTTGATGAGGTTCACCTTTGCAACAGCAGCGTCTTTTGATGCACGGATCGTCGAGATGACCTTGTCGATATGATCAAGCGCCTTTTTGAGACCGAGGAGGATGTGCTCTCGTTCTTTTGCTTTTTTGAGATCAAACGCAGTGCGTCTGCGAACCACCACTTCTCGGTGTCCGACAAATGCAGACAAGATAGACTTGAGTGACAGTGTCTCTGGCGCCCCATCAACGAGCGCGACCATGTTGTAGTGGTATGCCTGTTCGAGCTGGGTGTGCTTGTAGAGGAAGTTCAAGACCTTTTGAGGGTTTGCGCCGGACTTGAGCACGATGACGATGCGGATATCGCTCGTCGAAAGTTCCTGGATGTCTTTGATACCTTCTATCTTTTTCTCTTGGACAAGGTTCGCGATTGATTCGATAAAGGTCGCTTTGTTGACCTGATACGGCAGTGATGAGATCACGATATGGTAGGCACCACCTTTTTGTTCGATAATTTCCGCTTCGCCACGACAGACGACGCCTCCACGACCTGTTGCATAGGCATGCGCAATGTCAGCCTTGTTAAAAGCGAGTCCTCCTGTTGGAAAGTCGGGACCTTTGATGATCTCTGCGAGTGATTCGTTGGTTGCATCATCGTGTTCGATGATGTGGAGACACGCATCGACAACCTCACCGAGATTGTGTGGAGGGATGTTGGTCGCCATACCGACAGCGATACCGAGTGTCCCGTTGAGCAAGAGGCTCGGCACTGCAGTTGGCATAACAGACGGCTCCTTGCGAGTCGCGTCATAGTTGGGACGAAAATCAACGGTATCCTTTTCGATATCGCGAAGTATCTCAGAAGAGATCTTTGACATACGAGCCTCGGTATAACGCATCGCTGCGGGAGAGTCTCCGTCGATAGACCCAAAGTTTCCCTGACCTTTGACGAGTGGATAGCGATACGAGAAGTCCTGCGCCATCTTTGTCATCGCATCATAGACAGATGCGTCACCATGGGGGTGATATTTACCGAGCACGTCACCGACAATAAAAGCGCTCTTTCGGAACTTTGCACTCGAAGTGAGGCCGTTTTCATGGAGAGAGTAGAGGATGCGACGATGCACTGGCTTCAAACCATCACGAACATCAGGAAGCGCACGATCAGTAATGACACTCATCGCATAGTCGATGAATGATTCACGCATCTCGCGTACGATATTGATCGGCACTACCTGCTGACGAGGCTCTGCAACGACTGATTGTTCTGGTTGAGATTTTTTAGCCATATTCTATAAAAAGCCCTGAGATTATACCCTAATTTGCCCCAAAAAACGATTGCGTAGTCTCAAAAATCGTTTTATAAAAATCACGAAGTGGGGCGCCGTCTCCTTCTTTTGAACTCTGCTGCCGTCCTTTTGTACTATAGAGGACCACCATCAAAACAATGAGTACGAGTGCGACCCCTGCCGTGGCAAGAAAAGCTATCTTTTTTCGAACATGGAGAGGCTTTTCGGAAAGCATAAAAAGAGGAAAGGTTATGATTGTGGAGCAAGGATCATGATGTGTCCCTCTTTCCCATCGAGATCACGACGCTTGAGGGTTGCCTTGTCCTGTACTTCGTTTTTCTCTTGACCACCCTCTTTGAGGAATCTCGCAAGTGACGCACCATCGTACTCGTACGGAATGATGACATTTGGATCGTACCCGACCGCAGCTTTGTATGCTCCAGCAGGATCACCGAGCACAGGAACAAAGACCATATCTGCTGCTGTCGCAATCTCTTTTGCTTCACCGGCAAGTGGACTGTCGCTTGATGCGAGCCCGAGAAATGCAATCTTGATCCCATCGAGCTCAAAACCGTACACCGTGTTGATAGTCCCTTCGGCAGTCTTGCTCATCGCACCCGTAAAAAGGAGACCTCTCGCTTCATAACTTCCAGGTCCGTCGATGACAAACGGCGTCTTTTCTCCGAGCGTCACTGTTTCTGGGTCATTGCAATCAGGTGTGTTGGTTGTAATGAGTGCAATATCAGCGCCAAAACGTGCCGGTTTTGATGCTTTGCTTGGTGGGTTGAGAGCAATCGTGAGATCTCCGAGCGTCAGTTTGAAATAGGATTTGCCGTAGTGTGTGATAACCATAGGCACACTATAGCAAAAAAATAAGTACTAAAAAACCCCTGTACTTCAAATGAACTACAGGGGCTTATGTGCTGGAACATTACTATTGTTTTATAAAAACAACAATGTCGTTTTCCCAAACAGGATCATCAGAAACGTACCAGTACTTTTTTACAGATACCTTCGTACCGATATTAAGTGGGATGCCTGAAAAACCAGATACCTTTTGTGATGTGTCAGCGTCATAGCCAACAATGTACCGGACAACATGTCCTGGCATTGATGAGTCCACACCAACAACAATACCCGAAAGGTATCCCAACTTGTTATCGACGGATATTTTTTCCTTGACGGGATCAAAAATGGTTTGGGTTTTTCTTTTCTTGTTAGAAAGAGAAACTACCAGAAAAACAATACCGACAATGGAAAATAACGTTAATAATGCATGTAATTTTTTCATGGTTATTTTTTTGAATGAACATTTTATTGAGCACTTGTATTATAGCATATTTATGCTATATAGTCAATACTACCACTCCACACTCTTTTATGGTATTGTCTCCTAGCAAACATGAGTTTGTATTAACAAGTACCCTTTCAGGAATAACCCCTCGCGTTGCACAAAATGAGCGCTTGGAATCTTGGGAGGCTGTTATTCCCCTTTTTGTACGGGGAATGCATGCCGCCTCAGGGCGGAATTTTTATTTTTATGCCAAGAACAAAAGCTACTGACGAAATCGAAGAGACAACAACTGCGGTTGAAAGTCCTGTCGAAAAAGAAGAAGAACAAGAAGGTCGTCCTCGTGTCGACAGTCTTGTGGAAGGTCCAGTGATTGCCGTTGACAAAGCAGCGATCTACATCGACTTGCCTCCCTACGGTACTGGAGTGATCTACGGTCGCGAATACATCGCAGCACGTGATCTCATCAAGAAGACAAACATCGGAGATATCATCAAGGCAAAAGTTGTCGAAAGTGAAAACACCGATGGCTACGTCGAACTCTCTCTCAAAGAAGCAAAACAAGCACTCATCTGGGGTGAAGCCGAAGAAGCAATCAAGAACAAGACCCTCTTTGACCTCCTCATCAAGGATGCAAACAAAGGTGGGCTCATTATCGATTGGCAAGGGGTGTCAGGATTTCTCCCGGCATCACAGCTCAAGCCTGAGCACTACCCTCGCGTTGAAGATAGCGACAAGGACAAGATCCTTCGCGAACTCAAGCGTCTCGTAGGGACCAAGCTTGCAGTCACGATGATTTCGGCAAATCCAAAAGATGGCAAACTCATCTTCTCTGAAAAAGAATCAAACCCTCAAGAGCGACAAGAAGTCATCAGCAAGTACGCTGTTGGCGATGAGCTCTCATGTGAAGTTACTGGTATCGTTGACTTTGGAGTGTTCCTCAAGATCGAGGAAGGACTCGAAGGACTCGTTCACATCAGTGAGCTCGACTGGGGTCTCGTGGAAGACCCACGCGCACTCTTTAAGCTCAAGGACAAGGTAAAGGCAAAGATCATCGACATAAAAGATGGCAAGATCTCGCTCTCTATCAAAGCCCTCAAGGAAAACCCTTGGAAGAGCTTCGAAGGTTCACTCAAACGTGGAGACCTCGTCAAAGGGGTGGTCATCAAGTACAACAAACATGGTGCCCTCGTCTCAATCAAAGAAGGTGTTGCAGGACTTGTCCACCAATCATCATTTGGAAGTGAGGCAAAGCTCAAAGAAGCCCTTCAGCTCGGACGAACCTATCCATTCACCGTGACCCTCTTTGAACCAAGAGAACAGCGCATGACCCTCGTCTTTGGTGAACAAAAGCTCGAAGAGATCAAAGAAGAAAAGAAAGAAGCGTAAAGTTTCGGAATAACGTTCTTTTCAAATACACGCTCGGTTTTTCCAGCGAACACCTCGCTCATCCTCGACATTTCTCTGTCAAGACAACAAGGTCTATGACAGACCAATCAGAAATGTCTGCGGGAGTTATTTGAAAAGAAGTTATTCCTCCATAAAGAAAACACCCCTTAACGGGGTGTTTTCTTTATATCTAGCAAAGGAAGCGAGGACGTACGATGTTTTTAGAGACTGTGGAGGCGCGACTGGCGCCAAGTACGAGGAATTTTTCAGCAGAAAAATATCCGTGCTCTAAAAACATCGTGCCTCTGAGCGTTCCTTTACACGTTATATATATTCATCAGCTCTTGGAATGTCTTGCCTCCGGCAAGCTCACCCATGATAGTGACTGCTTTTTGTATCCCCTGTTTCAACTCTTGTTGCTCCAATGGTGTAAAGTCATCAAGAAGAAATCGCTCATATCCGTCAGGAGGTGCGATGCGCGGAAGGAGCTCTTCGTGGATAGGGCGCACGCCGATGCGAATACGGAAAAAATTGTTGTTTCCGAGATGATCGATGATGGACTGTACCCCGTTGTGATCACCTGAACCACGCGCAAACGAACACTTCACCTGCCCAAGCGGAATATCGATATCATCATGTACGACCACGAGCTCCTCACCGTACTGCTTCACCAGTGCTTTTGCAGATTCTCCCGAGTGATTCATAAAAGTTCCTGGTTTTGCAAACACCCAGTCCCCCGTATTGGCAACCTCTGCTTGAAAAATCTTTTTTGTCTCAAAACTGAGCCCCTGCCCTTCTGCATACGCATCAAGAGCGAGCCACCCGATGTTGTGTCTCGTATATTCATACTTTGTTCCTGGGTTGCCGAGCGCGAGGATAATCATCACGTACTATAGTAGCATCCAACCAGTCGTCTTGTCGCATTGTCCCCACCCCAAAAATCGTTTATACTTGCCCTATTCATGGATACTCCCACTGTCTCATCTCCTGCATCACCATCACGAATAAAGGTATTTGTTGTAAACGCATTTTATATTGGACTTGCGGTAGGACTTGCCCTCTTGATCCAAGCATTTATCGTTCGTCCCTTCATCGTCTCGGGAAGCTCAATGGATCCTACTATCAAGGACAAGGAGTACCTCATCATCGACGAGGTAAGCTACCGATTCCGCGAACCGGTTCGTGGTGATGTTGTCGTCTTTAAGGCACCTCCCGAACCTGACAAATACTACATCAAGCGCATCATCGGGCTCCCTGGAGAGACCGTCACTATCCGCCAAGGAAAAGTCACCATCATCAACGCAGAGCATCCTGACGGCTTGGTACTCGATGAGCCGTACATCACTCATCCCGAACAAGACACCGTTACCGAAGTCGTCCCCGAAGGATCGTACTTTGTGATGGGAGACAACCGTGCAGGAAGTTACGACTCGAGACGATGGGGACCGCTCGAAAAAGAAGAGATCCGAGGAAGAGCAGTCCTTCGGCTCCTCCCGTTTACCGCAATTGATTATCTGCCAGGATATACCACCTATGACACAAAGCAATAAACCAAACATCAAATCAACTGGACTCGCGAGCCCCAAAGGCATGCGCGATATCGTCGGCGATGACTATTACAAACTCCAAGGACTTTTTGAAAAAGCACAAGAAATCGCTGTGTATTACGGATTTAAACCGATCGAAACTCCGATCCTCGAACAAGAAAGTACTTTTACGACCGCAATCGGTATCGGTACTGATGTCGTGGACAAAGAGATGTACACGCTCAAGACAAAAGGTGGTGACCACCTTGCGATGCGTCCTGAACAAACCGCAGGACTCATGCGTGCGTATATAGAGCACGGCATGCAGTCACTCCCCCAGCCACTCCTCTTTTATCACTCAGGTCCAGTCTTTCGACACGACAAACCTCAAAAAGGACGCTACCGCCAGTTTTATCAGTTTGATGTCGATGTTCTCGGAAGTGAAAAAAGTGTCGTTGACGCGCTTGTCATACGCACCATCTACACCATCCTCGAAGAATCAGGGGCACAGAACCTCACGGTCACGATCAACTCTATCGGCGACAAAGAATCTCGCACTGCATACGTCCGCGAATTGACTGCCTACTACAAGCGACACCTCGCTGATCTGCCTGCACTCGATAGAGAGCGTCTCAAGACAAATCCGATGCGTATCCTCGACTCAAAAGAAGAAAAGACAAAAGAGATCAATCAAGGCGCGCCCGATGCGATCAGTTTCCTCTCCCCTGCCGGCAAAAAACATTTCAAAGAAGTGCTCGAATATCTCGATGAGATGGGCATCTCTTACCAAATAGACAAGACCCTCGTTCGAGGACTTTCGTACTACACACACACCGTCTTTGAGATCATCGAAGCGACAGAAGACGGTTCTCTCATGACGATCGCCGCTGGTGGCCGATATGACTATCTCGGCAGACAACTCGGTAGCAAGAAAGACGTCCCTGCAATGGGAGGATCCCTCGGTATGGACCGTATCGTCGAGCGACCATGGTTCAAGAACCTCGCGCCTCGCATCATGAAGAAACCAAAGGTCTACTTCATCCAAGTTGGATGGGATGCGAAACTCAAGAGCCTCTCTGTCATTGAGATCCTCCGCAAAGCGCATGTCCCTGTGATCCAAGCACTGTCCAAAGACTCTCTCTCTGCACAGCTCGCTGTCGCAGAAAAATCAGGTGCTCCCTATGTCGTTATCTTTGGACAAAAAGAAGCAATGGAAAAGTCTGTTATCATCCGCAACATGGAGACACGATCACAAGATACGGTTCCTATCGCTGAACTCAATACCTACATTAAACACCTCAAATAATTTTTTCGTACTCGTATGAAAGACATCGTTCAAGAACCACACCGCGTCCTCCGTGCAGTTGCTGCTCCTGTTGCACTCGAGGAAATCGTCTCACCAAAAATCCGCACTGTCATTGCTGATATGAAAGAAGCCCTCGCGACACAAGATGACGGAGTCGCTATCGCTGCCCCTCAGATCGGGGTATCGCTTCGGATATTTGTCGTTGCACAACGCGCTTCAAAAAAGTTCCTCAAGACCGGTGGTGATGCAGTCTTTATCAACCCTGAGATTATTCGTCTCGGCAAAAAGAAAGAGGATCTATCGGAAGGATGTCTGTCGGTACGATGGAAGTACGGCCTCGTCAAACGCTCTCTGAGTGCAACCGTGCGCGCATACAACGAAGAAGGCAACGAGTTTGTCCTCGCTGGTTCCGGACTGCTCGCACAGATTTTTCAACACGAAATAGACCACCTCAACGGGACACTCTTTATCGACAAAGCACACCACGTCAAAGAGGTCCCTCCTCATACTCACGATGAAAAACGCTAAAAAAATTGCATTTTTTGGAACTCCACCTTTTACCGTGGATTTTCTTGATGCGCTCTACGACGAAGGATACGTCCCTTCCCTTATCGTGACCAACCCTGACCGCCCTGCGGGCCGTGGGATGCATCTCCAAGCACCAGAGCCAAAAGAGTGGGCCATAACACAAGGCATCCGTACACTCCAACCAGAAAAGATAGATGCGTCTTTTGTCGAACTTCTTGCGCAAGAGACATGGGATCTCTTTATCGTTGTCGCCTATGGAGCAATCCTTCCCGAAGCACTCATCGCGCTTCCTCGTTTTGGGACCATCAACGTGCACTATTCACTCCTGCCAAAATACCGAGGAGCAACACCAGTAGAATCAGCGATCTTGCATGGCGATAGCACAACGGGTGTCTGTATCCAACAGATGCGCTTTGCGCTTGATTCAGGTCCTCTCTTGGCACAAAGTGAGGTACCAATCGACCAGACTGATACTACCGAAACATTGCGAGCCAAACTCAACGAGCGCGCGCTCGCGCTCCTGCCTGAAGTACTCGAAAAGATATTTGACGGGACAGTCACCGCTTGTGAACAAGACGAGTCAGCAGCGAGCATCTGCAAGAAAATAAAAAAGAGTGATGGCCTCATCGATCTCGCTGAAGACGGATTGGGAAACGATAGAAAATATCGTGCGTACTATCGCTCACCAGGAACCTTTTTTATCACTGAAAAAAAAGGTGTTCCAGTGCGGGTAAAAATAAAAGCCGCGCATCTCGAAGGAACATCCTTTGTCCTTGATACCGTTGTCCCCGAAAACGGAAAACCCCTCTCGAAAGAGGAGTTTGACCGGTGGATTATTTCTTAACGAAGTCCGCGAAGCATCTTTTTGATACTGCGAGCACCTCTGACAAACAGTGTGTCGCGTTTGCCTTTTGCACTCGTAATCTCTCGAACGACTTCACTGCGGATATCGTCGATCGCTTCATAGAGATCTGCCTTTTGAGTCACTGCGTGGTATTGCTTGCCAAGTGGTGTGGTGACGTTCACACTCGCTTGAAAGATTTCTCCTCCTTTGTGATGTGCGGTCGTCTTTCCAATATCAACAAGGATATCTGCATCGCCTTCGGTAAACTTCGTGATACTCGATATTCGTTTTTCAGCATAGTCTTTGAGCGCTGGAGTCAGTTCGATATTGCTTGCTTTGATTGAAATATTCATCCCGTTAGAGACAGAACATCTTTAGGATGTTCGTGTTAGATTACTTGATAAAAATACTAGACAATAAACACTGCGTATACCCCATCAAGAAACGCGTATTGTCTCTAACGGGATTCATACCCTTTCAGTATACCAAATTTAGGCAATCGGGAGGATCATCATCATGTTGGTTGTTCCGGCCACGTTAAATGGTACTCCGGCAGCAAGAACGACACGATCACCCTTTGTGACAAGCTTTTCTGAAAGGAGAAGCTTTTCAACGACGCCTGAGATCTGAGCGATAGTTTGAAATGGCTTTGTCACCGCAGGATAGCATCCATAGACGAGCTGGAGCTTGCGTGCCACCCTCTCATGAGGAGTAAGTGCAAAGACTGGCTGCTGAGGCTTGTACCGTGAAATCATCCGTGGAGTAAATCCTGACTCGGTAAGCGTCACGATCGCTTTTGCGAGAACGTCTTCGGCATTGTGCACGACTGACGAGCTCACTGAGTCGACAACACTATTGGTGTGGACCTTGTAGCGTCGATGAGTCCCGATATCGCCTTCGACTTGAAGCGCAACACCGTTCATCGTCTGGATAGCTTCGAGTGCATACTTTCCAAGTGCAGTCTCTTCCGAGAGCATCACCGCATCGGCTCCATCAAAGATAGCGTTTGCAACATCGGAGACTTCGGCACGCGTCGGTGTCGAGCTGTTGATCATCGATTCGAGCATCTGTGTCGCGACGATGACAGGTTTGCCTGCATCGTTACACTTCTGGATGATCATCTTTTGCACACTTGGCACGCGCGCTGCGCCGATCTCGATCGCAAGGTCTCCTCGAGCAACCATGATTGCATCTGAAGCTGCGATGATATTGTCGATGTCTTGCACTGCTTCTTCTGTCTCAACTTTTGAGATGATTGCTTGGTGGCCGCCATGCTTTTTGATGAGACTGCGGAGATGCTCCACATCTTTTGCCGTGCGCACAAATGACAGTGCCATATAGTCGACATCCATCTTGACCCCAAAGACGAGGTCTTTTTTGTCTTTGTCAGTAAGCGCAGAGATAGACAGATATGCCCCCGGGATATTGACCCCGCGACGACTCTTGATCGAGCCTCCAACACGCACGATGGTGTGCACGTCCCCCCGAACAATCTTTTCAACAACGAGTTGTTTGCGTCCATCATCGAGCATGAGCACCTGACCTCGCTTAAGTTCTTTGACGATTTCTGGATATGGGAAATGGACCTTGGATGCATCTCCTGCGCACGGCTTTGCCGAAAGGATGAACCACTCACCTGGTTCGATCGCCACGACTCCTTCTGCAAAATCCCCGATACGAATCTTTGGACCTGAGAGATCAAAGAGTACTGCGACAGGGATCTTTTCTTTCTTTGAGACAGCACGAATCGTTTCGATACGCTTCTGGTGCACCGCCTGGTCATCGTGACTCATGTTGGTACGAGCGACGTTTACCCCTGCACGGAGGAGACGAGTGAACTGTTCTTTTGACTCGCTTCCGGGACCAATCGTGGCGACAATTTTTGTTTTTCGGGAAAAGTGATGCATGGGAAAATAACGTTATAAATAAAGGAGTAGATTATAGTACAGCAAAAGAGGTCTGGCAATTCTTGTGCGAAAGGGCGCGAAAGCGTAGGATGCCGACATGATACTCGAAAAGATTCTTGCGGGGGCAATCGCGATCCTCATCGTCTACGTGATGGTCCCCCATGTGAAGCGCGGTGAATACCTCGCGCCTACTCCGATTGCACCAAACACGTGGATGGCAGACTACATCGATAGTGACTACGCCCAGGCCATGTCATCACCCGATCAAGGTTTTGGGATGCGACGGATCGACTTTTGGAATGCGAGCCCCACCGAGAGCCGCGCGGTCACCACGGATGATTTCCGTATTCGCAGGAAATAAAAAAACACCCTCTGCATTGCAGAAGGCGCTTTTGTAATGGAACCCTAATTATTTTTTAGGAGCAATCGGGTTACGGACCGTCATCAAGGGTAAAATACTCCTTGGTCTGGTTTTGTGTCTCAGAATCACAATACATAGAGACAAAAAAATGAGGGAGCCTATTGCCCCAAGAACGAGTTGCAACATATAAAAGTTGGTTTTAAAAGTTCCCGAGCATCATACCACCTCTTTGACCAATGTCAAAAGAGCCCCCTTCCTCAAATCGGACTCTAGTGCTATAATCGCTTTCGTCTTTGAGACACATTCCCCTGAGGCGATTGCGATACCGCATGTGACCAAAATTTTGACTAGTACAATATATGTAATAGTCAAAAAGAACATCACACAACATATTCCCCTGTAGCTCAGCGGTAGAGCGATCGCCTGTGGAAAGGTTACGATGGTATACTTGATGAGTATGCCAGAAACCCGTACCTATGCCGATAGAGCTGCCTATATGCGCGAAGCTGTCAAAAAACGAAGGATTAAAATCCGCTTGATGGCTCGTGAATACAAAGGCAGCCAATGTGAAATTTGTGGATATAAAAAATGCAGTCGCGCACTTGTGTTTCATCATCTCGATCCCAAACAAAAAAAGTTTGGGGTATCAGATAAGGGTCTTACCCGTTCTTGGGAAAAGACAAAATCTGAAATTGATAAATGCATTCTCTTGTGCGCAAACTGTCATATGGAAGTCCATGACGGCATCACGCAGCTTCCCGATCGAAAGACGGGTCGAAAAACGAAGTGAATTGCTGGAAGCCCTCCACACACGAGGGTAATCAGCAGCCCAGCCCCTTACTTGCATTGCAAGTGAGGAGAAGGTCCAGAGACTATCTCGAAAGAGAGTACTCCTGCCTAAATTTTGTTTTACAAAACTTTGGCGGGCGGAAGCGCTTCGCACCCTCCCTTTTTTATAAAGGTGGGTGATGATATAGTCCATACCCGCAGTAATGCGAGATTAAATGTAAGCGATTGGCCGTTGGTTCGAATCCAGCCGGGGGAGCACGTAAAAATCTTAGGTCGCCAGAAATGGCGGCCTTTGATTTTTTGATCTCCCCCGAGCACATCAAACTGCTTTGATGTGCGGGCCGGATTCGAACGTCGGAGCGATTCGAGCAAGCACGCGAAAGAGCGAGACGGTGCCCAGACCTTTTGCTGTAGCAAAAGAGTCGCGGGAGAAATTCAAGCCGAGGGAAGAAAGCGAGAAACAAAAAAACTCATGCTACGATAGTTATTATGAAAAATAAAAAGGTTCTGGGCGTAGATATTGGAAATGTAATTATCAATCATCGACTATCTGACCCGAATGATAAAACATTATACGAAGAACGATATTCTACTATACCTCCGACAGAAAATGTATTTAACGCGCTCAACAAGTTGAATACCTATTTTCATAATGATGTACACCTCATTTCAAAATGCACAGAGTGGGCAGAAAAAAAGATAACGGAATGGCTCGACTACAATGATTTTTATACTAAAACTGGAATCGATCGAAGCCATGTCCATTTTGTCCGGGAACGATCTGATAAAAATACTTTATGTAATAAGTTAGGAATTACTCACTTTATTGATGACCGCTTAGAGGTCTTAAGTCATATGATTGAGCCTGAGCGTACTCTTATTCTTTTTCAGCCAGATAAATCAGAAGTAGATATCTTTCAAAAATATTTAAATGGGGTAACGGTAGTTGATACCTGGGATGATGTATTGAAAATATTAATTATATAGATTAAGACGTGCTATTGACTAAACGCTATATTAATGATATACTTATAAAAATTATTTATATGATTAATATAATTAAACTTCCGTTTGAGATTCTCTATGCAGTCTACGGGACTATCGTTCAATTATTACTTATATCCAAAATATTAAAAAATCATAAACCATTCTTTTTTAAAAAAAGTGTCACAACAGAAGAATACTGGGAAGGATATTTTGCCTACTACCGTAATGGGTTTGACTATCTTTTTAAAACAAGGGAGGCAATCTCTTTAAGACAAAAGTGGCAAAGGGCTCCACAGTGGCATGACTGAGGTTGATCTAAAAAACAGAAAGGTTTTAATAAAAATGAAAGCTGTCCTACGGGACAGCTTTTTTATTATTTCAAACTCATTCGAACATCGCCCCAGGTTTGGAGTAAAATAAAACAAGACCATTAGCCTTGTTGTGTCTGGAGGTATAAAAAGATTTTTCTTCCGGTGAAGCTGTCATACCTATTTGCGTAGTGCCCGAACGGATTGTGAGCGTTAAGTTTTGTCGTGAGGTCGTCGATCTCTTCTTGAATATACGAAACTGTATGAATACCATCAACAACTTCAACCATCACATGAGGTCCTTCATAAAAGTACCTTCCCTCTGCTCGTAACGTTACTTTCAATTTTCTTATCTCCTCTTTTGGTTTCATCACAAGTATGAGTCGATGAGTTTGAGATACGCCCCCGTTTCTATAGGCAAGAACTCCGCTAATGACCCCGTTGTTTTGAAGTAGTACAACCTCTTTCATATCTAACCAGACTCTGTAATCCCCGTCTTTTAGATTGAGAACGCCTTCCATACTAAATCGTTTTTTGTCACTCTAACATCTCAGTTAGATTACGCAATCACCTAAAGGAAAAAGATAAAGCCGCTCCTCCAGGAGCGGCTTTTAAAACATTATTCAAGAGCAGGAAGAATTTCATGAAGAACATTGTCACCAATACCCAGGGATCGCAAGCCGGAAATTAAAGGCTTTCCCTTTTTGACCGCTTCTGCAAGAAACTGCGTACTTTCTTCTTCACTCCCCTGAACTTTCTTTGTCTCAGTTTCAAGAACAATAAAATGACTACTTTCTTTGAGTCTGGAAAGCGGCCCTTCTTCGGTAATTTTTACAATCAAGGGGTCGCTCTGGAGAACCTCCGCTATGTGTGAGACTGTCGATTCATCAAGCCTGATGACGAGGTATTTCCCTACTTCTTTTGAAATAACTTCATTTTTCATTAACGTATGTTTTCACCACTCTACCTTCCACATTTGACAAAGTCAAGGTTGGGTTGTAAGGTGAGGAAAACTGTTTATATGAGATACATAACACACTTCTTTACAACAGAAGGCCTCCGTCCTCTTAAGGGGAAAAGGAGGATTGTTTACCTAACAACCAAAGATGACGAAGATGATTTTTTTTTACAGACAGACAGCAACCCACTCCCTAAAGAATTGGTTCAAGGAATGATTGATCGGAACGAGATTGTCGCATTCGTAAAAAAAGTTCCTTTTCCGGAAAACCAGAGTTTATTTATAGATCAAAATGGTGAACTCACCCTGGCAGACAGGTTGGATGCCGAAAAAAATATCTCTGTTGTCGGGGTCTACGATCCGGTCTTAAAGAAATTGTTCCAGGAATAACACCAATGTCTGAATTGCGCTTATAGCAATTCAGACATTTTTTATGTAAATATCTCTAATGAAAACGATAGACAACCTCTTTAAAAAGAGTACTATTTTGACATATGAAAAACTTTTTAATTGGTGTCCTCCTTGTCGCAGTTATTGTGCTCGGATATTTACAATTCAAACCTCAAACCACTACAAACCTTTCCACTCCCAAGACATCTGAAATTGCGAGTCATACTTACAAAAGCTCGATCCAAACAAGTTTGCCAAAATATATTGGCGGACAATCATGGCCCCCTACTATTACCCATCTCACAAGCACCTATTCGTGTACTGAAACAGAAGCAACTGAAACAACAAAAGTAACCGAAACAACAGTCAATAATAACAAGTACTGTACTTACCTAAAATCAGAGGGTGCCATGGGAACAATATTTTATGACTACACAGTCACTACACCATCTCGAAATGGTGCTGGAACAGAGTCTATAACATTCACACTAGCCTATACTTCTTGTGGTCATTACAAAGGAAACACTGACGGAAGCTATGAAGCTTGTACAAAGAACCAATCAGATGTTACCGAAGATCTCTCCTATTACATCGATAGTTTGTTAGCAAAATAAATACCACAAAGAAGTTTGCAAAAACAAAAGATTTGTATAGTATGTGTGTAAAGAACGATTCACGGATTGTGAACAAGTGAATCAGTGAGGAATCGATCTTTACGAGAAAAAGCCGTGTCAATCCTGACACGGCTTTGTTTTTTCAAAATGGTAGACCATTGTCCAGCTCGGTTTCATCTCGAGGTCGTGGAGGAAATGGTATCTCGAGCTGTATCCAAAGCGGATGAGAACTTTTCATCCACCAAGCATACTTGCCACCCTGCACATGCACTCGCCTAAGATACGCGAGTGCATCCCAAAACTCCCAATCTTCATACAGCATCAAAAAACGAAACACGTCTCCTGATTTGCCACAGCCAAAGCATTTGTACCACCACCCCTGGCGAGGTTCGTTGTAAAACAACCGAAACGACGGGGTCCTTTCTTTGTGAAAAGGACATAAACAGACAAAAAACGTTTCGGCTTTGTTTGCTGGACGCAGACCGCGAGTACGATCACCTACCACTGAGAGCATGATACCTTTTGTCTTATACAAACGGGTATCCACATACCTCCGGCAAAGTTTCATTTTTACTCATTTTCCATCACCATAGCATACCTTTTCCTCCATACAAAAACTCCGTCGCGCGACGGAGTTTTTGTGTGGGGACATGAAGTTTTGGTTTGTGATTCGGTTTTTTTATCGTGATCTGCATGAGC
>JBPOIF010000003.1:0-6316 GCA_052034745.1 Candidatus Nomurabacteria bacterium
GCAACTCGACTTCTTGAAGCTGGAATCGCTAGTAATCGCAGGTCAGCCAAACTGCGGTGAATACGTTCTCGAGTCTTGTACTCACCGCCCGTCAATTCAAGGGAGCCGGTAGTACCCGAAGGCTCTGCATAAGCAGGGACTACGGTAAGATCGGTGACAGGGAATAAGTCGTAACAAGGCACGGCTAGCGGAAGCTGGTCGTGGATTAACTCAAATTGAGATAGTCTTCTGCCCTAGGCAGAGATTGAAACGGTTGAACCTGACACATGTCAGAAAAAAGGTTGTGGTGAATGACTCAATATTCACTCCCTGCATAAGGGTAAGAATGCACAAATCCATCAGTGCGTAGCATATGAGCGCACAGGTGGTAGAATGAGGCAATAGAAAGATGGTATGAATAAAGGAAACGTTGCAGTATTGGTGATCGCAGGAGGAGTACTGCTTGCAGTACTTTTTTTGCTTTTTGGACAACACAGAGCGAGCCCCGAAGAGGGGTTTTTGCCGCGTGTGGAGGTTGGTTCAGTGACAGTGGAGGTCTCTATTGCTGATGACGATAGTGAGCGAGAGCAAGGGCTTTCAGGAGTCTCGTCATTGCCTGAGCTCAGTGGAAAACTCTTTGTTTTTGACGAACCAAGCACTCCCGCATTTTGGATGAAAGACATGCTCTTTGCGATAGACATCCTCTGGATTGATGAGGGCGGAACTATCGTTGATATTACAAAGTCTTTTACTCCTGAGAGCTATCCGACAAGTGTTGCCCCCGCTCTTCCTGTACGTTTTGTACTCGAAGTAAATGCAGGATTTGCTGACAGACACCGTGTTGTGATTGGTCAGTCTGTAAATATCAAAAAATAATTTTTTACGGTCAAAAAAGCCTTTCTTTATAGACTCGTGTGTGACACTTCTTTACAAGGAAGTTTTTTTATTATGGAGAGGTCAAAAAATGGGTATTTATTTTTTGCATACCACAAAGTTTTGTATACTTACACTACAAACTTTATTAGGTAACTTTGTTTTTCCACTATGCCCATCACCCTTGTACGCAAGAGAAGCGGTTTGGTAGTTGATTTTGATCGATCTCGAGTCGAGTCAGCGATTTCTCGGGCGTATCAGGCGTCAAAAGTCCTCATCGATATCGTTTCCCTTTCGGAGCTTGTCGATACTGTCGTCCGTGTCCTTGAAGAGGGGGATTATGGCCAAGAAAATATCCCCGATGTTGAGACTATTCAGAACATCGTTGAAAAAGCGATTGCAGAAAAAGGGGATTTTGAGGTTGCAAAGTCGTATATCTTGTATCGAGAGGAGCGAAACAAGGAGCGACAGAGAGACCTCTTTAAAAAACGAGTCCATCTCAAGCCGTATGAATACCCAGAACTCTATGAGTATGTCAGCGCGATCCGACACTCGTATTGGATCCACACAGAGTTCAACTTTGTGGGAGATGTTCAGAACTTCAAGGTTAACGTCGACGAAAAAGAGCGCAACGCCATCAAAAACGCGATGCTTGCCATCGCTCAGATTGAAGTTGCCGTCAAAACATTTTGGGGGGATATCTACAAAAAGATTCCAAAGCCAGAAGTAGGTGCAGTTGGAGCGACATTTGCAGAAAGTGAAGTCAGACACACTGACGCATATTCACACCTTCTCGAGATACTCGGACTCAACGAAGTCTTTCAGACCATCGGAGAGATCCCTGCGCTGATGAGACGAGTGCACTATCTCGAAAAGTCACTTGCAAACGCCCGAAGTGAAGACAATCGTGACTATAGTCAATCAGTACTCCTCTTTTCGTTGTTCATAGAACATGTATCGCTCTTTTCACAGTTTCTGGTTATCATGTCTTTCAACAAGCATAAGAACCTTTTCAAAGGTATCTCAAATGCGGTGGAAGCAACCTCAAAGGAAGAGCAGATTCACGGACTCTTTGGTATCGACCTTATCAATATCATCAAAGAGGAGCATCCCGAATGGTTCGATGCAGAATTTGAAGAAGAGATCGTCAAACTCTGTGAAGAAGCATTTGCTTCAGAACAAGAGGTTGTTGAGTGGATTTTTGAAAAAGGAGAGCTCGATTTTCTTCCAAAAGCCGTGGTCATCGAATTTATCAAACAACGATTCAACAATTCCCTCCAAAGTATCGGTATCCGCACAATCTTTACTCTGGATGAGAATCTCCTCAAAGAATCAGATTGGTTTTATGATGAAGTCATTGCCACAAAACACGGAGATTTCTTCAATAAAAAATCGATCAATTACAACAAGAAAGGCAAAAGCATTACCAGTGACGATCTTTTTTAAAAAAGCGTCGATATTACAAGCAATAATAAAAAACCACACACATGTATTGGCTTAACGAAAACAGTAGAAAATTCTTAGCAAAAGGGTACCTCATGAACGGACAGAGTGCCGAAGACCGTATTCGTGAAATCGCTCAAAATGCAGAAAAGCGACTCGGAAAGCCGGGGTTTGCTGATAAGTTCTATGACTACATGTCTCGTGGTTTTTATTCGCTTGCAACGCCTATTTGGGCAAACTATGGGCATACTCGAGGACTGCCAATCAGTTGTTTCGGAAGCTTCGTTGGTGACGACATGTCGCGCATCCTCTACACGCACGCCGAAGTGGGGATGATGACAAAGTACGGCGGAGGAACATCCGGATATTTTGGAGCGCTTCGTCCTCGCGGAGCAGAAATCAAAGGCAACGGTCACTCATCGGGGTCGGTGCATTTTATGGAGCTCTTTGACGAGCTTATCAACATCGTCAGTCAAGGAACTGTTCGTCGTGGACACTGCGCACCGTACCTTCCCGTGGAGCATGGAGATATAGAAGAGTTTCTTAACATCGGAAAAGAAGGGCACCCAATTCAAGAGTCAACCTATGGAGTAACCGTAGGGGACAACTGGCTCAAAGAGATGGTAGAGGGAGACCAAGAAAAGCGAAAGATTTGGGCGAAGATTATCCAGCGACGCACCGAGATCGGCTACCCGTATATTCTCTTTAGTGACACGATGAACAACAACACCGTGGATGTTTACAAAGATAAGGGGATGAAAATCTATGGAAGTAACCTCTGTTCTGAGATTGCACTTCCTACCAACGATGAACTCTCGTTTGTCTGTTGCTTGTCCTCTATCAATATCCGGCATTATCACGAGTGGAAAGATACCGACGCAGTGGAGACCCTCACGATGTTTCTCGACACAGTTATTAGTGAGTTTGTAGAGCGTCTTGAGTCGTTTCAAGATAGTAGTGATCCTCACAAACAATCCGCATTTTATTTCATGCAACGAGCGCACAAGTTTGCAAAGGAACACCGAGCGCTGGGGCTTGGAGTCCTCGGATGGCACTCATTTCTTCAGGAGAACAACATTGCATTTGAAAGCGCTGAAGCAGCAGTACTGAACAACGATATCTTTACGCTCATCAAAGAGAAGGCGTACAAGGCATCAGAAGAGATGGCAAAAGAGTACGGCGAGCCAGAAGTGCTCAAGGGGTATGGTCGTCGCAACACCACACTTCTTGCGATTGCACCAACAACATCGTCTGCGTTTATTCTCGGGCAGGTTTCTCAGGGGATTGAACCACTCATGTCAAACATCTTTGTAAAGGATGTCGACAAGATG
Source organism: Candidatus Nomurabacteria bacterium (assembly GCA_052034745.1). Taxonomy (GTDB): domain Bacteria; phylum Patescibacteriota; class Minisyncoccia; order Phycocordibacterales; family UBA9973; genus UBA4124. The sequence continues at coordinate 3,627 of JBPOIF010000003.1, forward strand.
AAGGTGACACTTCGAAATCCAATGCTCGAAAAGCTACTTGAAGAAAAAGGACAAAACACACCAAACGTATGGAGTAGTATCCGAGATAACGATGGCTCGGTACAGCACCTCGAATTTCTCACTGATCATGAAAAGAAAGTATTTCGTACCTTTAGTGAGATAGATCAAAAGACGATCATTGAGCAAGCCGCTGATAGACAGCGTCACATCGATCAGGCACAGTCGCTCAACATCATGATTGACCCGGCTATCTCCGCTAAGGATCTGAACTCTCTCTACCTTTATGCCTGGGAGAAGGGGATCAAGACGCTCTACTATCAGCACAGTATGAACGCTGCTCAGCAGTTCGGCCGCAAGAAGCTCCAAGAGCAAGATGCCAAAAAGCCAAAAGTCACTATTCTTTCAGAAGAAAACGTTTGTGTCAGTTGCGAGGCGTAATATAGCCTCTAGGCGCTAGCTACTAGCGATTAGCAAAAAGAGAAACCGTCGACAACTAAGCGACGGCTTTTTCTTTAATAAGTCGAACATTTACTTCAGGTAAATGCCCTGGGTTGATTGAGGGGGATTGAAAAGGAAGAAATGGTTTGAGTTTTTCAAAAAAATTAGGCCTGTGTGCTTTTATTAATCCAAGACCAAGTTTTGTAAACTTAAATTTCACTTGTCCACATCCTTCAGGAAACCATTCAATAATTTCATTGGGAGTAAATACTTCCCTTATTATGTGCTCGTTAACCTTTAAGAATTCCTGATCTCCTGTAGTAAAAAATTGTTTCTGTAATCCAAAGGAACTCATTAATTCAATCAGGGCATCTAAAACCCTTTCCTCATTTTTTGTGAGTCTTATGTTTATTTTCATGACCGAAGGTTTTAATTATTATATATTATTTGCTTTATTTGTCAATATGTGCTAAAAATAAAGCGTTGTACCGAACGATCACTCTTTGTATAGCAATATATAAGGGGAGGAAAGTCCGAACACACACCGGTTTGGTCCGGACAGGTAGCGGGTAACGCCCGTCGAGCGCAAGCTTAGGACTGCGAACAGTGACGAATCCCTTTAGTGGGAGTGAAACGGCTAAATGTCTATCCGTGTGCAAGGCCGTGCCACGTCTGACGTGGAGTGCTGCTTGAGGTGATTGGTAACAATCATCCCAGATAAATGATCGCTAAAACAGAATTCGGCTTATGAGTACAACAATATGAAAAACACTTCGTAAAACGAAGTGTTTTTCTTTTTTACCAGAGGAATCACAAACGATGTGCGAGACGGAACTACCGCAGGCTGACTGAGCCGAGGTGAGAGAAAATCAGCAGATTTTCATCGTGTCCGATGAGCACATGGTTTGTGATTTCGACCCTCAATTGACTTTCGCTCACAATTTGCTATAATGGTCTCGTGAGTTAAATTCCACAAGTTTTTAACAACACAAATGCCCGCCAAAACCCCCTCTGGGGGTTTTGGTATTTTAAGGGGTGGTTCGCTTGTTTGTTCTATGTTATAAAAAAGAAAATTGTAGACTATGGACCAAAAAGAAATCCAAAAGGTTCCACCGGAGGACTTACCTCAAAAATGGGGGATTGATGAAGTCCTCCCTTGTCCATTTTGTGGCAATATAGAACTTTGTTTTTCTGCGGTAAATTCCCAGTATAGTATTCGTTGTATTCCCTGTGGGGTACAAATGAGTCATGATCGGAAAGACAAAGTCATCAGTTACTGGAATCAACGTCAAAACCCCCTTTCTTCATAGGCGAGAAGAAGGGGGTTGTCTTTTTTGTGGTCCTTTGCAATACTTAAGGGGTTCGTGGTTTGCCATCGGCGGCTGCGCTCACATAGGCATTTGTGGTGGAGTCTAGCACCCGCCGTTGCCAGTCCGAGAACAAACAACAAAGCCACCCTTTACGGGGTGGTTTTGTTTTAGGAGGAGCAAGATCTTTTTGTGATTCTTTCAAAAAAGCGAAACGTTTTTAATCTCATTTTTTTTCTGAAAATAAATGAGATTTTTTATTTCAAAAACAAAAAATATTTTTTCCTACTAAAAAATTTATTTTATTTTTTAAAAAAAGTTTTTGCAAAAATATTTTTTTAAAAAAAGTTATCCACAGTTTTTCAAAAAAAATATTGCATGTGTGAGTAATGAGAGCGATAATTAATGTACATGTGGTGATAACGCGTTCAATCACAATTAAGTGGTCGATCATCACAGAAGATTATAAACGTAATGCATTCAAAAAAAATTTATGGCAGCAAAAAAGAAAGCAGCTAAGAAATCTTCTAAGAAGTCAGCAAAGAAAGCTTCAAAGAAGAAGGCAGCTAAGAAGAAGAGATAATCTCTTCACTCACTCTCTTTCCACTGAAAAGACCCGCTCCGGCGGGTCTTTTCTCATTCTGGAAACAGGGGTGTTTTTGTGGTAAAATCAGACTCTTATATGCAAATCCCTTTTATTCAAAGCCTTTTTGATAAAGGCCAGATCAAACAGTACCAAGCACGCGTTTCTGAGATAAACGCGCTCGAAGAGCGTATGATGGCGCTCTCTGACGCAGACTTTCCTGACGAAACAAATAAGCTCAAAGCCCGCTTTCAACAAGGAGAATCTCTCGAAGTACTTCTTCCCGAGGCTTTTGCGCTCACGCGTGAAGCCGCACGTCGTACTATGGGAAAGCGACACTACGATGTTCAACTTATCGGAGG
>JBPOIF010000011.1:0-6433 GCA_052034745.1 Candidatus Nomurabacteria bacterium
TTTTTTATGAAAGAATCTACTACAGAAAAAGCCTTGTTCCAAAAGGATGACAAGGTAAGTATTCACAGACTCGAAAAAGGTGGGTATACCGATGAGGGGGCTGTGCTCACAGCGAACCCTGAAAAACTTGAAATCAAAATAACTAAATCCAAAGCAAATATCGTTGGTGATGTTTTCACCTTTGGTTTCAGAGAGGGTGCCTGGCGGTTTGTAAATGGTAACAACTACAGCCGTAGAGATCCCGGCTTTTCGATTGTTAAATTGTAAAAAACGAAACCCGTTCATGCTGGCATGAACGGGTTTTTGACTTTTACTGGAGCGCCTCTCTCACGAGAGGCGCTTTTTCTTGACTTACACAGAGAAAAAAGTAATCTTGGAGCAAAACAGTAATCATGAAAAAACAACAAAAACTCGTGTACCTTGTCCGTACCCTTCATAACGGAGAATTTTCTTTTGCCATTCAAAGCTTTACTGATAGCAAGTGGATTTGTGAACTTTCAGTTTCTTGCCCTGTAGGGTGGAAAGGAGAAAACAAAAACAAACTGCTCCGCGATTTTGGAGCCGATACCAGGAAGGCTCTGGTCAAAAAAGATCAGGAGCTTCTTTTCGGCGAACAGATACCGATACTGTATGCTGCCTCTTTCGGTAAAGCATTACGACAGTTCACTCCGCTTTCAGCAGCGGAGAGATCTTTTTTCTTTGAAGGATTCTCAATCTAAGTAAATATCGAATTTTTTAAACCCCGCATCTGACGCGGGGTTTTTTGACAAAAAGTTTTTTCTCTGTAAAGTAGGGGAAAATAATTGCTCATGAATATCTTGTATCTTTGTTCCATCTCCTCAAGACAATTGTGGGGAGGAATACTTCTTTTTATTCTTCTCGTTTTGATTATTTGCGCAGCATCTAATCTCGATGAGTGGTATGTGAAAATAAAAACATTCAAAGACCCGAAACGTTTTACTTCACTGAAAAAAGTAGCATATCTCGGTGTGTACCAGATTCTGCCGGACAAGATTCTTGTTGGAGAACTTGTGCATGGAAAGGGAAAGGTATTTTACGATACAAAAACAGGCGAGTATTGCCGGTTTCAATCTCTTCTACCGGAGGGGTGTCGTTTATTGCCTGAACTTTACCGAATCGGAAATCGGTTTTGGCTTCTTAAGCCGAGCTATCTCAAACGGTTTGAGCCGGGGGATGTCCTCCGTATCTTAAACGGTGCCCTGGTTGTCTGCGACCAGACGACCGAGGTCGTCTGGGAAAAAAAGATCCCCAAGAAGTAAATTTTCCCTATCCCTGCAAACCTGCTTTGCAGGGATATTTCTTTTGACTTTTTTGGGAAAAAAGGTAGTGTAGAGAAAAATCGCTTCAAATCACCTTAAATTGTTCTATGTATGAGTACGAAAAAACAGTATAAATTGTCCTGTATTGTTTCGACAGTGAGGGAACTGGTCGCAGGACCAGAAAGAACTCATGTCCAGGTAAGTATCTACGGGATTCAAACCGTGGAGAGCTACATGCAGTTTTCAGATTGCGTTAACCCAGTCCTTAACGGTGCAAGTAAAACAGAAAACTTTTCTGACGACCAGAGCTGGTTTATTCTGTTCGGTGTCGACCAGGCATCGAACACAAAAATTTTTCAATCAATGGTCTACAAAAGCGTCCAGATCTTGATCGGAGTACCTGGGTGCAGTTCTGTGGCTATTGTGTTACCAAAGGTGAGGTATGGGGCCGAAGAGGTGGATATGTCCTCGTTTGTCCCTGGTGTTATTGAGGGGCTCCGGACCGCGATGGCCGATTGTACATCGATTATCAAAGCACTCCCTCACAAGCTGTACTTTGTGGTCCCGGAGGGTATGAAAGAACCCCTCAAGGAGGCGCTCGAACAGGTAGAGTAACGGTAAAAATCTCATTGTATCCGCCTTTGGCCAAGCCAACGGCGGATTTTTCTATCTGACTTGCACAAAAATAAAAGCCGTGTATAATCCCTGGACATTTAAATAGTCTTTAAATGGTCCAATACCCTTCGATAATTTATTAGGGCAAGAACATTATGAAATTTATTCTCGGAAGAAAACAAAATATGACCCAGCTCTTTGATGAGAGCGGTCGCGTCACTCCAGTGACGGTTGTTGTTGCGTCTCCAAACGTTGTTACCAAGGTAAAGACTGTCGAATCTGACGGCTATACTTCAGTACAGCTCGGGACAGAAGAACAAAAAACATCTCGTCTTTCAAAGGCGGTTCTTGGAGTTTTTGGTGGCAAGGGCTACAAAGAAGTACAAGAGTTTCGTGTTGAAGGCGACGCAGGTATGGTAGCAGGCGATATCGTCACTGTTGAGAAATTTGAAAAAGGCGACAAAGTGATCGTCTCAGGTATCTCAAAGGCAAAAGGCTTCCAGGGTGTGGTCAAGCGACACGGGTTCCATGGTGGACCACGAACACACGGTCAAAAGCACTCAGAGCGTGAACCAGGTTCGATCGGTGGAGGTCTCCGTACACACGTTCCAAAAGGAATGCGTATGGCAGGACGTACTGGAGGCGAGACCATCACGGTCAAGGGTCTCAAAGTGGTTGCTGTTGATGTAGAGTCAAACATTCTCTATATCAGCGGGGCAGTACCAGGTCGTCGAGGGACACTCATTTCTATAACGACAAACGAGTAATTTTATGGCTGAAAAAAAGACTACAACCAAAAAGGCGGTCGCAACAAAAGAGACTGCACCAAAATCTTCAAAGAAGGTCGTCTCTCTTGATGCGCCTATCTACTCTCAAAAAGGCTCTGCTTCTGGATCTATCGCTCTTCCTTCATCAGTGTTCGGTGTGAAGTGGAACAATGAACTCGTTCACCAGGTCATCACCGGTATGCTTTCAAACAAGCGCGCGGGTACCGCTCATACAAAGGACCGTGGAGAAGTTTCAGGAGGTGGTAAAAAGCCTTGGAAACAAAAGGGAACAGGACGAGCTCGTCATGGTTCATCACGATCACCTATCTGGGTTGGGGGAGGTACCACACACGGTCCTCGATCTGAAAAAGACTACTCAAAAAAGATCAACCGCAAGATGGCAGTCAAGGCGCTCTACACCATCCTCTCTCGAAAGTATGCTGATGGAAAGGTACTCTTTGTTGATGCACTCTCAATCGACGCTCCAAAGACAAAAGACGCAGTATCGATCATCTCATCACTTGCTTCTGTTGATGGCTTTGCAGGTATCGCAAGCAAGAAGCGCACCGCGGTACTCATCGGTATCCCTGAAGTGACTCCTGCACTCAAAAAGAGCTTTGCAAACATCCCTGGAGCAACAGTTATTACGACTGCTGAGCTCTCAGCACTCAATGCATTTAACGCAGCACAGTTGGTACTCGTCGATCCAAAAAGCGCAGTGGAGCTTTTGTCCGCTAAGATGAAATAACCTTTATGACAAAAAAAGTAACAACCAAAAAGATTTCACCAAAGAAAGCATCAGGGAAAAAAGCAGATGTTGTTGTCCTCGGACGTCCTCGCATCACCGAAAAAGCTGCAAGTGCAAGTACCAACAGTGTGTATGTGTTTGATGTTGCAGTATCTGCAACAAAGAACGAAGTCGCAAAGGCATTTGAGGTCGTTTACAAGCATGTTCCACTCAAGGTGCACACACTCAACCAGAAGCCAAAAGCGCACTTTCGTCGCACCGCACAAGGCAGTCAAGTCGGCTTTGGAAAGCGCACCAAAAAGGCATACGTATACCTTCCAAAAGGAACAAGTATTGAAGTGATGTAATTTTAAATATATGAAAAGCTACAAACCAACAACAAAATCACGACGAAACATGCAGACGATTGAGTATCGCAAGATCCTCACCGTATCAAAGCCTCAAAAATCGCTTACCTTTGGACGAAAGCGCTCTGTAGGACGCAACAACCAGGGTCGTATCACAACTCCTCACAAAGGTGGTGGAAACAAGCGACGTTTCCGTGTGATCGACTTTGTGTACAACAAAAAGGACATCCCAGCAAAGATCACGACTATCGAATACGATCCAAACCGCAGTGCATTTATCGGTCTTGCTGTTTATGCTGATGGTGAAAAGCGATATGTTGTCCTCCCAAAGAACGTCAAAGTAGATTCACGCTTTGTTGTTTCAGAAAACGCTCCAGTAGAAGTCGGGAACCGTCTTCCACTCAAAAATATCCCGGTTGGTACCTTTGTATACAATATCGAACTCAAGCCAGGGAGTGGGGCAAAGCTCTCTCGTGGTGCGGGCACCTTTGCACAAGTTGTTGCTCATAACGATGGCTATGCTCAGCTCAAGCTCCCTTCAACAGAGATCAGACGTGTGATGGAGAGCTGTTATGCATGTATCGGATCGGTATCAAACGACGAATACAAGCTCCGAAACTTCGGAAAGGCAGGACGATCACGATGGCTCGGTATCCGACCAACTGTTCGTGGTACTGCGATGAACCCTGTCGACCACCCACACGGTGGAGGAGAAGGACGACAAGGTATCGGACTTCGCCGTGGACCAAAGACTCGTCACGGAAAACAAGCGTTTGGAGTACGTACTCGAACCCCAAAGAAGTACTCAAATGCTCTCGTTGTCTCACGACGAAAGACTGGAAAAAATCGCTAATCACATTAGTTATTCCCAAAAAACTACCCATTCGGGTAGTTTTTTGTTACAGTAGGAAAAAATTCTTATGGAAAATAAAAAAGGTAGCTATTCTGACAAGATTCATCATGGAGAAGTTCTTCGCGGAGCATCTTTTCTCCTTGAAAAACCATCTGAACAACAAAACCTCGCGGCAAAAAAGGGGATTGATGGAGCAAAAAACATACTTTCCAAAAATTACAAAAAGAAATAAACACTCGACACTGTCCGAAAGGACAGTGTTTTTTTATTGACTTATTTTGCAAGTAGTTGTATTGTGGTGTTCGCAATTGATCTTTTCACAACAAAAAACCGAAATCATGGAACAAGAAAGAGACAAGCACGTTACTATCGACGCTATCGATGAGGAGGTAGCCCCTATTTTTGGGGAAATCAGAAGTTTTTTAAGTAACCTCCTCCAGAAAAACTTTCCTTCGGAAAGAGAAGAAGAGGTTGACGAACTCACTCGAGAAGCAATTCTCGTAGAATTTGAAAATAAAAGGCTCAACTGCTTCAGTATTGCGCAGGGAGCTATAGAGAAGTTCTCGGGAAATGAAATGGTCAACAAAGTCATTGTCTTTCAAGAGCGTAAGGAAAGGATGATGGACCAGATGAAGGAAACTGCAGAATTGGTTCAAAAAACGATGAGCTTGAGGTACTCCTTGAGCAAAGATCTTAAAAACCGTATTTTGCAGACAGTACCCATCATCCGAGAGAGGTTCGACAGGGTAAACGGAAAGATTTATGACAACCTCAAAGAAGAGCGTGTCGAGTACAGAAAGCACTCCCGCTGCCTTTCGGCAACCTTTGAGGAAATCAAAAAGGATTTCCCGCAAATTGAGCGAGAGCTTACAACTTTTGTGAAGGAAAAACTCCAGAAGGCAGCTGTTGCTTAGTCATCCATGAAAAAGATTTTTAAGGCCCCAAAACGGGGCCTTTTGTTATAGCAAAATCTTTCAAGTGTTGCTTTTTGGTATACTGTTGACAATAAATGATCAATTTTCCCCCAAGGAACATCGCGAATAAATTCTTTTTTTTGCAAAGCTTTTTTTTGTTGTGCACTCTATCTTTCTTATCACCATTTGTTTCTGATAGTTATGCTGCAGACACTACTTTTTTGATTGATCTTGGTCGTGAAGATAGTCCTTATGTGACAACTACGACTGGTTGGAACAATTTTTATGACCCTCGCGCGGGGTCAAGTTCTCCGCTTGTTGATTCAACAGGGGCTGCCTCGAGCTTAACTTTTCAAATTCTTAATAGTTTTTATTATGAAACAACCAACTGTTCTGTAAACTTTACTTTTTGTAGTAATTCAAACGGTACCACAAGTAGTTCTTTATATCCTGCGAGCGCTTCCCGGGACAGCTTCTTTTTGGGCACGATCGCTATCACAGATACTTCAGGGGCGATTTCTATTGGGGGGTTGAACGATGCGTATACATATGACTTTCGTTTTTATGCTTCTCGGGTTGCTGGAGATTCAGGAAATCGTACCACTGACTATGTAATTAGTGGCACGACGGTGAGTTTGAACGCCACGGATAACATTAACGGATATGTGGAAATACTTGGGAAGAGTCCTACTTCAGGAGAGATTATTATCAGCGTTTTAAAAGCGACAGCAGCATCTTTCGGTTATCTTGGAGTTCTAGAGATAACAGAGCACGGCTCAGGCAACACCCCTCCCACCGCCGCTGCAGGTACCGATCAGTCAATCACTCTCCCGACTGATACCGCTACCTTAAACGGTTCAAGCTCTACAGACAGTGATGGAACGATTGCAAGCTATGCGTGGAGCTTTA
>JBPOIF010000014.1:0-29554 GCA_052034745.1 Candidatus Nomurabacteria bacterium
CAGCACTAGAAAATCCGCACTTCTGTGCGGATTTTCTGCCCGACAGCATGACAACTGCTTGTCATGCGTAAGGACGAGAACGCCGGAAGTATGTTTTCTCAGCAGAGAAAACAACTGAGGCGGTGCCTAGACAAAACTTTTTGACGGAAAAAGTTTTAGTCGAAGGAGAGATTCCTTGTCGGGCAACAAAAAATGTCCGAGCAGTATTATAGCTACTCGGACATAATAATTACTAGTTAGAATTTACAAGAAAAGTTTTGAATCTTTTCTCATTCTAAGTTTTCCTCCAAAATAATCTATCGGAAAAATTGACCAACCTTTCTTACCTTGTCTGGTAATTGAAAGCATGATTATTTTTCGGTTAGCACCATGGCAAAAAAATAAATTTGAGCAATTGTTTTCAGCCAACACTCCGTTTGGGTTTACGTTGATTTGATTCGATACAAGAGAGTGTATTTGGGAAAGGTTGATAGGTGCATTTTTGCTTTTCTCAAATATTTTTCTCAAGTCTTCAATAGAAATCTCTTCTTTTAGAAGATGAATGTTCAACCTTCTAAAGGGGACGTTACTTTCTGTTCGCGGAACCAATCTCCAGAACGAGTCTTTGATGAATCGATAAATTCTTCCTTTAACAAAATAATCAAATATCTCAAATCGACCGGTACTTGGTACGTCGACTGTCCCTGTTGGAATTAATCTTTCTTCCATAGTAGGTATTTTTTAATTTTCAATAAATTAACATATTTTTATTAAAATGTCAATAAAAAAAGATGCTCTCGGCATCTTTTTAACGGATATAGATATTTTTAATCAGAAATAGGTTCGAGAAAAAATAAAGTATCAATAAACATAACACTGGAAAAAGGGAAGCTGTAAGGATTGAATATTGTTTCCACTTTTTTATCAATGACTTTGTGCCGAGGGAAAATAATAGAAACTATTTTAGAAGGTTTATTTTTCATCTCTAACACTTCTTCCTCGTCATAAATATTGCCAATGTATGCTCGAATTCCATATTGTATTTTCCCTTGACCTTTCATCTTAACTTGAGGGTATTCTAACCCTGCACTAATAGTACTAGTATTGTTCATACCTCTTTTTTTATTATAGTATCTCTTTTGAAATGAAAGTCAAAGTTCCAACTTCGTCCCATACGGCCAGCACGTCTTTTTGGAAATAAAAAGACCATCCTTTGTGGACGGTCTTTTGAACAAAAGAATTTTTAAATCTCTAAAATTTCTACCTGGTACCGGTCAAACTCCAGATCAATCCTTTCTCCATTGATAGAGTAGATGGTACCGTCGCCGGTTACGGATTCGTTGGCTCTTTTGAAAATGAAGGCCTGAAACTTTTCTCCGTTGACACAGGAAGGGCTGTTGATTCCAGGGGTACCATCTGGTTTCCACGTAACCTCTCTGATCAGTCCGTACTGTGGTCTGAATTTCAGATTCTTTTCGTACTCTTTTGCAATCTGGAGGAGTTCTTCCAGCTGGGTTTCTCCTGCCAGAATATATGTCCGACTTAGTTCTCTTTCGGTAAAAAAATCTTTACCGCAGAAATAAAATGCATAATACTTTTCCATTTCGAAATGATTTGGTGAAGAGGGAGTGAACTTGTCGATTATGATATTATAACAGTTTTTATTTTTGTCAAATCCCATACCTTTGTGTGCTTGATAGCAATTAAAAAGAGGAATGGTTTTTCCATTCCTCTTCGTTCAGTTCCTCTTTCCCGATTCTCCAAATTCCATCGTAGTTTCTCCTTCAAACACCATGTCTGAAACCGCTGCATCGTTGTCGAAGCCAGTCCCTTCTGCCAAAAAACGAACTGCGCGTTTGCACCAGGTGACCATGGTCTCTTTTGTTTCCTCATAGCTTGTAGAAGGAAAGCAATTGATAAAAAGGTCTCCGGCGGCCGAGGGTTCAGTGAGTCCGATTGTCTGTGGTTTGTGAATGTTGAGGTCATTCCGTAAGCCAGACACCTGGATCTCAAAGGAGTTTCTCTCAGGAGGTTTTTGTCCTGGGTATTCGAGAGCAAAATCATCAGGGAAGATCCTCTCATGGATGATGAATCCAAAATTGTAGTTCTTTCCTTTGTAACGGAATAGGTTAGTTATGAAGTGCATAGCGGTATGTTTTTTTCTGATATTACGATTATTTGTTGGATTGTCAATAAAATAGGTTCAATTGTTTTGTACGGTATACTAAAAATATGAAACAACTCTTTCTTACCTCAGAAGTAAATATGGTTTCTTCGGATATTCGCAAGAAGATAAAAACCAAAAACGGTACTTTAAAGACCGCATACATTACGACACCTCTTGAAAGGGGACATGAAGACGATGATCTCATCTGGTCAAAAGAAAACCAATCCTCGATGTTGAGAGCAGGGTTTGAAATATTTGAATATACGATCACTGACAAACGGCGAGAAGATTTGGAGAAAGACTTAGGAGAATGTGACGTCATCTATGTTGAAGGTGGTAGTTTGGTTCATATGATGAACCAGGTTCGCGCTTCAGGTTTTGATTTTTTTATTATCGATTTTTTGAACAAAGGAGGTGTATACATAGGGACGAGCACAGGGAGTTTTATCGCAGCACAAGATACGGGACCAGGTCTTTCATTGGAGACGTATCTTGAAGAAGGCTTTGATACAAAAGGAATCGGCTTGGTCAATTTCCTCGTGATGCCACATTGGGGTACTGATGTCTTTCGAGAGTCCTATATAAAAATGCCCAAAGATGCATACGACATGAAAGTGCCAATGATTATTTTGAATGACTTGCAGTATGTTTGGGTTCATGGAGAAAATATGCACATTGTTGATTTGGCAAATACACAGTCATAATTAATAACAAAAGAAATCGAAGCACTCCAGTTTTTAATTTAGGATTCTTTTTTGAGACAGGAGTATACTAGCCCTATATGACAGACGAACAGCGGGTAAAAATCACGACCATTTTACAAGGCAGTACCTACGGAGTAATCGCAACGGCGGGACAAGAGACGCCCGAGTCAGCACTCATCACCATCGCAGGTATCGAGGATATGTCGATTGTGGTCGGATCACTCAAAGGATCTCGAAAGAATGACAATATCGCACAGAACAACAACGTGTCGTTCGTCATTGGGTGGGACCCTGTCGTCAAAACAACGATACAGATAGAAGGGGAAGCTGTCTCTGTTCCGCACGGTGCGACATATGCAAATGAAGGGATGGAATACTTCAAGATTGTTCCGCGCTGGATGCGATATTCGAACTTTGCAGTTAGTCCATTGGAAGTTTGGGAGGTGAAGCTCGGGTAGGTATGCATCTGACGCAAAGAGAATCGCGATTGTTTTCTATCGGACCTGCTCGCAATGGGCAGGGGATTTTTGCGCGAGTACCTTTTAAAAAAGAAGAGACACTCTTTCAAGTACGAGGACAGATGCTCACGTGTGATGAAGATGATGACATTGAGGATGAAATCAGAAACAATACATTTCGATATGACAAAGACTGGTATATCAGCCCGCAGGGTCTCATCGCAGATATGCTCAACCATAGTTGTGCCCCGAACGCGAAAGTGGTGAAGCGAGGAAGGAAGCTCTTTGTTGTCGCACTTCGCTCAATCGGGAAAGGAAGGGAAGTGCTCATTGATTACTCGACCATTGTTGCAGCAGACGATGTTTGGACGATGCGCTGCAATTGCGGAGCATCTACTTGCAGAAAAGTCGTGCGATCATTTCCCAAGCTTCCACCTATTCTCCAAGCTCGCTACCACAAGCAGGGTGCGGTGCCACCGTATATCGATGAGAAATAAGGTTTTTTGTAGGGAGGAACTCTTTTGACATTTATATAAATATATGCTATAATACTATCTAGAAATATTCATCAATCACCAAAATAAAACTGTTTGATTATGAAGAAAATACTGTTCATTTTCATTCTCATAGGATTTGTAATTTCAGCAAAAGGGCAGACCTACAAAGACTGGCTGAGCCCACTCAATGCAAAACGTCCCTATCGGTCCAGTACACGATATATCGTGCTCCATACGACCGAAGGATCGGATCGTCCGTCACTGAATACGCTTCACCGGTACGGTACCTGCAACTATATGGTTGCAACGGATGGGACCATTTATACCATCATAAGTGATGGCAAGGTCTCCAAGCATGCCGGACGGAGTATGTGGTACGGACATCAAAACCTCTCGAACGTATCGATTGGAATTGAGATCGTCGGTTATCACAACAAAAAGATAACCAAGAAACAAACTGCCGCAATCAAACTTCTGGTCGCTTCTTTGAAAAAGAAGTATCACCTGAAAGATGAGGCAGTGGTGACGCATTCAATGGTTGCCTACGGCAGCCCCAATCAATGGTTCGCAAAGAAACATCGCGGACGGAAACGGTGCGGAATGTTATTTGCAAGTGCATCGTTTCGCACATCGATTGGTCTGAAGGGAAGCTTTTCAGTTGACCCCGACGTTAAAGCGGGTCGTCTCATCAACGCTGACCCTTATCTTGCAAAGGTCCTCTACGGCGGGCCAACTCCAACTGTTTCTTCCAAGAAACAGTACACCGATCCAAAAAACAATTCAGAGGATGACTTTGAAGGGTTTCGGCAGATCGGTGCAAAAGGGGTCTACCCGATTGCCGGAGAGGAGTACAATGCAAAGACAACGATTTACTTTTTCCCTGATACAACAATCAGGACAGGAAAAGAAATCAAAGAGTCTGAGTTTGCTTCTCTTCCGAAAGGCACCAAGGTGCTCGTCGGCTATGTCCATGGGGGCAAGGTGACCAAGAGTCGCACCGCGTATGACGTGGTAGGGAAGGACTACAACTTACCTTCGACGTTTTATCTGTTCCCGAACGGGAAGATAGTTACCGGAGATGGTATCAGTGAACGAACCATTCCTGTCGGAACCATCCTATTGTTTCGAGATTAAAAATCCTTTCAAGTAGTCTGCAGATGCAGGCTACTTTTTTTTGTTCAAAAAACCCTGCTACACTCATCATCATGTGGTATGTCTATATACTTTCTTGCGCTGACGGGACACTTTATACCGGGTCGACCAACGATATTGCAAAGCGACTGCATGCACACAACCATGCAAAGTCGGGCGCTCACTATACAAAGATCCGCCGTCCTGTTGCGCTCGTATACAAGGAGGAATGCGAAACAATGGGAGAGGCACGTCGTCGAGAAGCAGAAATCAAACAAATGACTCGAACGCAAAAACAAAATCTTTTCAAATAAAAAAAGTCCGCTCTCTTGAGCGGACTTTGACTATCTTTACATTTTTATATTCACACCGACCATGAGTCGGGCAACCTCGTATTCAAGGTCATAGCCAGGCATGGACCAGATGGTCACATCCTTTTTGGTATAACGGAGATTCACTCCGGTACCATTGAAGCGCCAGCTGGTAATACCAGCAGTAAAGCTTTTTGAAAAGGTGTGGTACGCGTTGATGCGGTACCAATAATTCCCTTTTCCTGCTCCCTTTTCGTACATTGCCAGGATCGAATTGTTGTTCTTTCCTGTCCATACTCCAAGGAACAGTCTCGGCTTACTTGACCCGTGCTCTACGCCGGTCATGGCGGTGAAGCTCAGATTGTTGTTCGGGCTATAGGAACCCCCGATCAGCGCTTCGCCCCATGTTTTCTCGATCAGCCCAAAATAATTCAGACTGAACTTCTCGGATATTTTCTTGGTGCCGTAATAGTTGATATCCATGGCAGGCCTTGCTTTTTCTCCGAACCGGACGTATGAGTCCAACTGGGCGTTTGTGTTGTTTACTACGAATATAAGAATGATGGTAATGAACTTTTTCATTGTTATGGTTTTAGGTGTTTATCGCTATCTCCTTGTTTTGAAAGGGGAGAGATACTGATAAACACCCAGACCATCTTTAGTATGATTATAGCATTTATACATCTATTTGTCAATAGCATCTTTTTGCTCTAAAAACAAAAAAGTCCGCTCTCTTGAGCGGACTTTGAGGTTTGATAACCTTTTAATACGTAAACAGCTTTTTGATCTCGTCGAAAGATCTGACCTGGTAGGTCGGGATGGGGTCGTAAGGACCCCTTTCTTTTTCAGAAATAAGAATGGACTTCATTCCAAGCATCGCTGCAGGAGGAACGTCTTCGCCGATTTTATCACCGATGAAGAGGCACTCTTTCGGGTCAATCCTCATTTTTTCGATTGCTCGCAGGAGTGGCTCAGGAGACGGCTTTCTTTCTGTCGTGTCATCACGCGTGATACATACAGAAAAGTAGACATCAATACCGTGAGTTTCGATAATGCGATAAAAGGATTTTGATCCACGGGTCGTTACGATACCCATAAGGTATTCATGTTCGTGTAAATACCCGAGAAGTTCTTTTACCCCAGGTGCGAACTCGAGCAGGTGATCAAATGTGCCGCTTACAGCATTGTTCTTTTCCATGAACAATGTCTCGTCTATCTGGTTCTCACCGAAACGCCTGTTGTGTTCATTGATCATCATCTGGCGCATCTCTCTGAAATCGCTTCGGTTTCCGAAACCCCTTACTTCATCATCGGTGAAGCCGCTTCCGAGTGCTTCATTTACCGATTTGAGACGAGCAAAGAGTTCTTCTTTGTCGTTGAGTTGCAGCGTACCATCGAAATCGAACAGGACAGCCCGTATCCCTGAGAACGGGAAAAACATTCCCTTTTGCAGGCTAGGTTTTGAATTGAATAGGTAATAGTTCGCAACAACCTGTGCCTGTACTGCTGCATTGCCGGTGTATTCTTCCGGGGTCAGAGCAAGGAGTCTTTTTTGCATTTCTGTGTCAGGGATGTTTTCTTTGATGATCTCGCGTACCTGTTCCATGTTCAACTTCTTACCACGGGATGCTTCTTTGACTGCCATGTAGGCACTTTCAGTACCACAGAGACGGCCGGCAATTTGTATTGCCTCGGTCATCACTTCTGGATGTTTTTCCAGTTCTTCCAGGGCGAATTCAGTGTTCGGCATGATTGTTTTGAAGCCGATATTGATGTAGTTGATACCGATCAGGCTTTTACCAATCATTTCCCCATATGATCTCTCCCACGGATGGTCTGTGAGATCTCTCTCGTTCAGACTTAACACCAACCCTTTACTCGCGCTGTCGATGATCGCCACTGATTGTTCCAGGTATCCCTGACCTACTTCCCATGCCCAGGGATTGGTTTTTTGCGGCATTACCGAAGACCCTACCCTGGTATCACCTGGTGTGGTGAGCTGGTCGTAATGCCCTGTCATGATACCGATGCGAATATGTTCGCACAGGTCGATCAAGATAAGGTTTATGAGGTTGATCTCATTCAGTACTCGCACAATCTCTATGTGGCTATTGCGCTGGTGTTCCAGTGTCTTATATGGGAAGCCGAAGCTTTCCACAAAAGATTTTGCAGTAGCTTCCATATTGAAAGAAGGCATGACTGCGGTCATCGCGTTGTGATTACCTACAGGGCCGGAGAACTTCGCAGACAGATCAAGTGCCTGCATGTGGTGAAGGGTAGATACGATCTTGTCCAGAAAGTATGCGAACCTCTTTCCAACTGTTGTTGGAGTTGCCGGCATACCATGGGTGCGACCCATCACAGGGGCATTTGATGATGAAAGAATAAGTCCTGCCAGCCATTCACTGGTGTACAGCAAATTCGGGAGCCATGCTTTGTTCACCGAGTCACGGAGCATCAGGTTCCAGGAGATGTTGTTCACGTCTTCTGATGTGGCCGGGAAATGCAGCAATTCGAGATACTCGTCGGGGATTTTCCCACGGAGTTCTTCGCGCAGGTATATCTCTACTGACTTGACGTCATGTTCGAGTGGTCCCAATCCTCTCCATCCAAAATGATCGAGGTCCGCGATGGCGTATACGTCAAACGCTTTTTCTTCAATCATTTTGTTGATCAACGCTGTCTCGCTTTCGGACAACGGTTTCTTGCCGAGGGCACCGATCATGTGGAGGAGAAGTCTGAGTTCCACTTCACAGCGATACTTGTACAGTGCCGCTTCTGAGGTGATGCCGCGTAACGGCGCGGTGAAGAGAGCCTCTCTGCCATCAGTAGGGCTAATATTGAAAAGCCCCTGATGGTACAGTTCTTGATTGTTTTGTTGCATAGTTTACTTTTTAAAAGGTTTTGAATGAGCGTTATTTTGTCGTTACCTTACAACACAAAGAGGGGAAAGTACAGAGTGTAACCTTTTGGTGGTACACTGCCATTATTACTAGAGAAGCTGTATGACATCTTTGGGAGATTTACAATCATTGTTTCTCTCTGCACAAGCGGGAGACCGTGAGGCATTTCGTGTGCTTTATCTGAAACTGTCGCCATTGGTCTTTCGGTTCATCCGACCCAGGGCGCGCAGTCGAGAGGAAGCGCTCGATGTACTCCAGGAGGTGTTTATTGAATTTTGGAAAGGACTCGCAGGCTTTCGGTACGAGAGTGATCGCGCGCTTATGGCGCTCTTGTACCGCATCGCCATTCGTCGGCTCTTTCGTTTCTTTCGCCAGTGGAAAAGCGAGAGCTCTCTCGAGCAATTCGAAGACGTTCTTATTGATGAATCTTCATCAGTAGAAGGGCGTTCTGACATGCACGATGTTGCTCGAGCACTTGCGAAAGTTTCGATGAGCGACCGAGCGATCATCACTCTTCGAGCAGTCGAAGGGAGGCCTTTTGCCGAAATTAGCCAGCTTCTTCAGCAATCAGAAAACGCACTCAAAGTGAGGTACCATCGAGCCCTCATTCGATTGCGAAAGAAACTCACCTATGACGCATAACGACCACGACATTGAAACAGTACTTGCGCAGACTTCATTTCGAGAGCTCTCAAATGAGGAGTCAGCGTGCGTCTGGGACCGTGTCGCTGGTGCGCAGCAACAGGGATTTATTAGTCATTTTATTTCAAAACCAATGCTTACATCATTACTTATCGCACTTGCAATATCACTCGGTGTCGGAGGGACTGTCGTGACTGCTGACAACGCAGTTCCGGGAGATACGCTCTTTGGCGTTGACCGCGCTGTTGAAAACTTGCGCATCAATCTTGCCGCAAAAGAAAAGAAAGACGAACTCCGCATCAGATTTGCAGATGAGCGAGTACAGGAGATCAACACAATCGCTTCAACGAGCACAACGACTTCGGTTACAGCTCCTGCAAGCGAGCTTGTTACCGAGACAACCGTCTCTGGTATCGAGGCAGATGTCTTTACCAACGAAACACTCATCAAGATAGAGTACAGTAGCAAACACTTTGTCTTTACAAGCGATGCAAAGACCAAGGAGGCGGTCGTTGATGCGGTGATCGCTGCATTTCCAAAACTTTCAAAAACATTTGTGGAAGCAAAAATCGATTTTCAAATCGAAGATCGAGCAAGTCGCGCTTCTGACAAGGACCTTCGCGAAGATGACTTTTCATCAGAAGATCGTGTAAAGGTGACGACAGGGCTCAATACAGCACTTGCACTTCTCCAAGGTGTTTCGACAACACTCTCTGGTGATGAGGCCGTTCGTTTGAAAGTAATCACTGATCGACTCAATGCATATCTTGCAGACGAATCATTGGATGATAATGACGGAGAGGTTCGCATCAAAGAAGATGACAGCAAGACTCGTGTCGAACTTCGCACCGAAGACGGACGTGTTCGTGTAGAGGTTAAAAATGGTGAGCTTCGTATCAAAACTGATGATAACGATGACAACAATGGGTGGGACAAATCTGATGACAGCGATGATGACTCTTCTGATGATGACAAGTCTGACGATAAGAATTCTCTCAAAAAGACAGTACAGGTTTCTGCCGGAACTGTTTGGGGGCTCGAAGTAGAAGCTGATGTCTTTACCAACGAGACAGTGGTAAAGGTAGAAATCAATAACATAAAGAATACCTTTACCACGTCTGCAAAAACAAAAGCAGAAATAGTGGCGGCCGTTGTTGCAAAGTATCCAGTGCTTACCAGCGCAAAAGTAGAAGCGGTGCTCGATCTTCAGATTGAAGACCGTGCCTCGACGCTCACTGATATTATCGGAGGTGTTTCAGGAAGAAGTAGTGATGATTCTGACGACTCAGATGATGACAGTAATGATGATTCAGATGAGGATGAAGATTCTGATGATGAAGACAATGATGATAACTCTGGCAAAGGAAAAGGAGGGGATGATAAGGATGATAACTAACATATCCTAATCACACTACAAAAAAGCACCGAGGAGACTCGGTGCTTTTTTGTTGGGCAAGAGAATTTGACTGAGTACTTTTGTGTTGTAGAATGTTTTTGACTCTTGCACAAAAATTGAGCGGGGAGTATATTGTTAATCCCATCGCATGCAAATGCTTTTGGGAACCGCTTGGAGAGCTTACATCTCTTCACAGCAAAGTCACGTATTAGGACAGGTCCTGTTATAAGACTTAAAAATCTTACAACTGAGTACCATTTACTTTTACTGACTCAGCCTTTCGGTCCTTCGTAGACGCTCGAAATTACTTTCCTTAAACCAGATCTCCTCAAAAAAGAAATGGTCGAAATTAGTTTCAGCGCTACGAAACCAAAGCTGAATGTTCTTTTCCCAACGACCCAAGTGGATTCGTTGAATATATAAAAAGCCTTTCTTCGGAAAGGCTTTCTTTTTTGTGGGAGAATTGCAAAAAATAATATTTGCAGTACAATATCCCCACACCCATTATATGGGCCCATAGCTCAGCTGGTAGAGCAGTGCTTTTGCAAAGCAAAGGTCAGGAGTTCGAATCTCCTTGGGTCCACAAGACAAAAAATCCCCAATGCTGGGGATTTTTTGCTACGGTTTTTGCACGGTGGTCTTTTTGTTTTTCTTCATTTTCACCTTATACTGTCTTGATATGCACCGAGAACACCGACGACGATCAATCGCAAAAGCAGTGACTTACCGTATCATCTCTATCATGTTTGATACGGTGGTTGCCTATGCTATCACACAGAGCGCACAAAAGACGCTGATATTTATCCTCATTTCAAATGCTATCAGTATCATCATGTACTTTGTCCATGAACGATTCTGGAACCGCGTATCGTGGGGGCGTCATATCATAGAGTCATAGGGTTTGACTTTTTTGGTTGTGGTCGGCAAAATGCCTTGAAACCAAACCACTACCAATGAAAAAAACAGTTCTTTTATTTTTCCTAGCTATTCCACTATTTGGAAATGCTCAACGCACTATTCAAAAACGTTTGAAAGGGGAGGTCGAGCTTACACAAGCTATCATGAAAGAGTGTCGGTACACTTCTCTTTCCGACTCGATTCATATCCTTGAGACCGTGCAACTTGTTCACCGGATGTACAACATACGGAGAGTTCGATTTGTTCACAATGGAACAGGCTCGAGCCACTTCGTATGGCCCAGCAGGACGATGCACCTCTTCGTCTCTGATTCGTTCTGTATATCAGATCTCTGGATGGGGGAGCTTCCGCATGCAAAGCAGTTCACTGATGCACCGCTTTGGCATGGCCGTCTCGCAGTCAAAGGGTTCTTCCAGGCTTTTTTTGAAGGATTTTTTCTTAAGAAGAAAGAGCGAAAAGAGGTGCAGGCACTCATTGCTCGTGGGTGTCCTCGTATGGTTGCATGGTATTGGGTATCCTATCGCAGACAATATAGTCGCAAAGGATCGCTTGAGTACCAAGCACACAAGATTGAAGAACCCATGATTACCCCCGGTGTTTCTTTTCTACTTCTTGCACGTTGAGCAAACGCTGACACATCTCTGATGAGTCAGCGTTTTTTTTTGTTAGACTATGTGGATGAATCCCGTTAGAAATAGCCACGCCAGTGGTCCGAAAAGGACTCATGCTAAAAGCATGAGCGTGACTTCTAACGGGATGAAACATCATTCGTTTGCTGACCAGATCCGAGCTGTTGTTCGTGCGATTCCAAAAGGGGAGACGATGAGTTACGGCGCCGTCGCTCAAAAAGCAGGATATCCTGGAGCTGCTCGTGCGGTGGGTACGGTCATGGCAAACAATTTTGATGAGACGGTACCTTGTCATAGAGTTATCTGTGCAGACGGCAGTATTGGCAGCTACAACAGAGGAGGCACGCGTGCAAAGCAGGCCTTGCTTCGAAGCGAAGGTGCTATACTCTAATTTATATGAATCCTCAACAAAAATTACATCCTTTGGTATGGCTCGGTATTGTGCTCGGCGGTAGCTTTCTTGTCGCGACACTTCTTGGTGCGTTTACGGTATTTCGTATTCGTGCGCAGAGTGACATCGTCTCAGTTACTGGTTCTGCAAAGATGCAGGTGACCTCTGACCAAGCAAAATGGTCCACACAGATCAGTCGTGCTGTACGCGAAAGTGGTCTCAAGGGTGGGTATGATCAACTTGCCCGCGATCTTGAGGTTGCAAAAACATTTCTCAAAGAACAAGGAATCGAACCTACAGAGATGACCATCAGTCCTATCAACATGTACGAAGTCTACGAGCAAAATCAACCCGTCGACAAGCGCTACACGCTCTCACAGACAATCACGGTGCAATCAAGTGACGTCGCAAAAATCACCCGCGCTTCAAATGCAATCGGATCGGTGATTGGACGAGGAGTTATCTTTAACTCGCTCTCACTCGAGTATTACTACTCCAAGCTTCCTGAGTCTCGTATCGCGCTCTTGTCTCAAGCAATCGATGATGCAAAAGCTCGTGCAAAAGAGCTCGCAAAAAATTCGGGCAACACGATCGGCAAGCTCAAGAGCGCTTCAAGTGGAGTGGTGCAAGTCCAGTCATTGAACTCGACCGATATCTCTGACTATGGCATGTACGACACTTCTCAAATCGAAAAGCAGATTACGGTGACCGTAAAGGCAGCATTTACTCTTCGATAATCATATGAAGGCGCTTCTCACCATCGTTGTCCTGGGGATACTCTCTCCTTTGATCGTGTACGCAGTACCGACGCAGTCTGTCTGGATGACTCCCGAGACTGCGGTCGCAGGAGACAAAATAGAAATCTCTGCTTTTGTATACAACAAAACACAGAAAAATGTGCTCGTGACCGTTGGATTCTTTGATGCGACGAAAGAGATCGCACAAGCGACAAGCCCGATTGCTCCTCAGACAGCGCTTGCGATCCCTGTGCAATGGGTTGTTCCGTCTGAGGGGACCGTCATCACTGCAAAGGTGACCAAGGCGGTTGATTCGAGCAAAAAAGAAGTAAGTGAACTCCTTGGAGTAGTCGGCTCGGTCACTGTCGGTGTCATTCCACAGACGACGACTGCGCAACTGTCTGAGAGATTAAAATATTTTCTCGGAACCGTCTTTGCAGTAGTTGAACCATGGCGCAAAGAGCAAGCGCAGCGTTTTGCGCAGTTGCGAGATGCAAAGAAAGTGCTCCTCGGTATCAGCTCTCCAAAAGAAGCGTTTGATGTGCTCAATCCTATCCCCCCAGAAGCGCCAGCAGTTCCTGGTACTGATATGAAAGGGGAGCCAGGGCTCGAAGATATCGCCCCACGATACCAAGGCGTTCCTATCAAGGATTACGCCGTCTATCTCTATGCGACAGCATTTGCAACTATCTTTGCGTCAGTGGCACTCTTTTATATTCTTGCGGTACTGCTCGCACTCTTTGTTGTTCGGTTTGTGGTGCGATTGATCGCCGGCTAATCACCAGCGTTCCTATGTGCTAAAATCAGCCTTGGTATGATACGAACCATTGTTGCTACTTTTTTCTTGTGCCTCGCAGTGCTTTTTACCGCGTGGTGGGTGCAGATAATCCTTTTTGTCATAGCTCTTTTTTTGGTCAAATACAAAGTGGCACTTATCATTCCGGCAGTGCTCTCTGATGTCTTGTACGGACCATCGAGTTCGTGGTCCTTTGGTGAGAGTGTTGCGACACTTTTTGTTCTCGGCTCGCTTTTGGTGTACTGGTTCCTAATTACAAAGACACGACTTATGACTATCATCTATGGTGTGGAAAAGAAATAAAAGAAGACGCCATGGTATAGAGTTGTATCCAGACGAGATACTTCTTGATGTACACAACCTCCCGCGTTTTGATGCACAACAGTTCGAGGGGCGTATTGAGCGTCCTATCAGTAAGCGATCATTTCGGGGGCTTGGGATATTTCTCATACTCCTTGGAGTATTTTTTGTAGGGCGATTGAGCATATTGCAGATTGCACACGGAGACGACTATCTCCGTCGGAGTGAACAAAATAGTCTCGAGCATATTCCTTTGTTTGCAGACAGAGGACTCATCTATGACAGAAGTGGTGTCGAACTTGCATGGAACAGCCTCCGTACCGAATCAGAACCCGCAGTGCGCACGTATATCGACCGTGAAGGATTTGCGAGCTTGCTCGGCTATGTTTCTTATCCTGCAAAAGATGAAAAGGGTATCTTTTGGCAATTGCGAACATTTGGAAAAGACGGCATCGAAAAAGAGTACGATGAAGTACTTGCAGGGCGTAACGGGACACAACTCATCGAGACAGATGTTTCAGGAAAGATATTGTCTACAGGAAGTACCGTTGATTTTCCTCAACCCGGAGAAAATATCTCTCTTTCTATTGATGCAGATATCCAAGCAGTCTTGTTCGATGGGATCAAGGCACTTGCAGAGCAGTCAGGATACAACGGAGGAGCAGGAGCAGTGATGGATATCGCGACAGGGGAACTCATCGCATTGACGAGCTTTCCTGAGTATAGTCAGACCGTGCTCTCGGACGCCGACGACTCACAGGCGATACGTGGGTATCTGACGAGCAAGGACCGTCCGTTTTTGCAAAGAATGACCGAAGGGCTCTACACACCAGGATCGATCGTCAAGCCATTTCTCGCGCTTGCTGCGCTCCAAGAGAGAGTCATCAGTCCCGAAAAGACTATTTTTTCAAGCGGAGAACTCCGTGTCGCAAATCCGTATCAACCCGGCAAGTTTACTGTTTTTAAAGACAACGACGCACACGGGGCAGTCGACATGAGGCACGCACTTGGGGTTTCTTCGAACATTTATTTTTATCAGATTGCGGGAGGTTTTGGATCACAGGAAGGTCTCGGTATCGAGCGTATCAACAAATACCTCACACTGTTTGGTATCGGGTCAAAGACGGGGATTGGTATCAGTGGAGAGCTCGAAGGGACGGTACCGAGTATCGCATGGAAAGCAAAGCGTTTCCCTGGAGACCCGTGGCGCATCGGAGACACGTACAACACTGCTATCGGACAATACGGATTTCAGGTGACACCACTGCAGATGCTTCGAGGTGTCGCAGCGATTGCTTCTCGAGGGACATTGGTCACTCCTGTTGTGATGCGGGTAGAACATCAAGGAAAAGTCGCTACCACAAAGATCCCTATCGAAGACGCGTACTACGATGTCGTTCACGAAGGCATGCGCCTGGTGGTCACCGAAGGAACGGCAGGGTCACTCAACTTTCCAGGACTCAGTGTTGCTGCAAAGACAGGAACCGCTCAGATCAAGGCAAATACCCGGGTCAACTCTTGGGTGATAGGATTTTTCCCTGTAGAGCATCCGAGGTATGCCTTTACGGTGCTCATGGAAGATGGTCCAAAGGTCTCCTCAGGAGCATCACACGCGTTTAAAAAGGTCGTAGAGTACCTCGTCGCCAATCCGGACAAGCTCATCGCGGGACAATAGACCAGGGGCGGATCTATGGTATAATCGCTTTTTATTGATTTATGACAGAATACATTAGCAAAGAACGAAAAGAAGCACTCGAACAGGAGTACAAAGAACTCATCGGCCCTCGCCGAAAGGAGATTATTGGTGCGGTCGAATACGCAAAGTCTCTCGGAGACCTTTCTGAAAATGCCGAATACCACAGTGCTCGAGAAGACCAGGGCAAGCTCGAAGAACGCATCGCTCAGATCGAATACCTCCTCAAACATGCAGAAGTAGTGGACCGTCCTCGTACTGAGAACGTCGACATCGGTTCTATCGTGGTGGTCAAGAAAGAAGGCGAATCAAACACTCGAACCTTTGAGATTGTGGGAAGCGAAGAGAACGATATGCTCTCAGGAAAGATCTCGTACAAGTCACCGATCGGCAAGGCACTGCACAGCAAAAAAGCAGGCGAAACGGTGGTCGTCACCACTCCAAAAGGCGATATTTCATACGTGGTGATTTCGGTCGCATAATTTCCGAAAAATCCTTTCTATATAAGGCTTAAACAAAACAGCACTTGTAAAAGTGCTGTTTTGTTTCGTAATGCTCAATCAGTGGATTATCCACACGATTTTGTTTGCGAAAGGGGAGCATAGTGGGTTAAAATGGTAACAAGTGGGAGAGAGTGGGAGAAAGAATTTTGTGGAAGATTCTTTCAAACAAAGGACAACATATCTATATGCTCATCGGCGAATACATACACACAATTGATGAAAAAAAGAGAATTTCATTTCCTATGAAATTTCGAAAGGAAATGGGCAAAACTGTTGTGGTAACCCCGGGGCTTGATCGATGTTTGTTCGTGTTCACTACAAAGGAATGGCACAGCATCGCAGAACGCCTTGCCGCATCATCGATGTTGCAGAGCGATACACGAAGCTTCAATCGATACCTCCTCGGAGGTGCAGTTGAAGTAGGTGTGGACAGCGCCGGCCGCATCCTTGTCCCTGATTTCCTCAAAGACAGGGCAGGATTGACGGGGAAGGTTGCCGTCGTCGGTGTCCATACTCGTGTAGAACTTTGGGATGAAACTGTTTGGAAAAATTATAAAAAGAAGGTTGAGGCAGACGCAGACTCTCTCGCAGAACGCCTCGGAGGAATCGGAGTCCTCTAAGTCTCGTATGGACCGCATCGACTTGCCAACAGTGCACATATCCGTTCTTTTAGAACAATCAATAGCGATACTCGATCTCACGCAGAGTGATGTCGTCGTCGATGGAACATTTGGTGGTGGAGGACATAGTAGCCTCATACGATCAGCGTGCCCCGATGCGACACTTATCTGTGTTGATCTCGATGAAGCAGCACAAGAGAGATTTGACGCACTCTTTGCAGGTGACACAAAAGCACACTTTGTGCACGCAAACTTCAAAGATGCGGACGATATCCTCGAGAAGGTACACAAAGAGTCGGTCACCAAGGTCCTCCTTGATCTTGGAACAAGCACCTTTCAACTCCTTGCTGATACGAGAGGATTTTCTTTCAAGTCAGATACGCCACTGGCGATGACCTTTTCGCAGGCAGGATCCCACACCGGATTTAATGCATACGACATCGTTAACACCTGGGGCGAATCATCGATTGCTGACATCATCTACTACTACGGACAAGAACCAAAAGCTCGAGTCATCGCAAAAGCAATCGTGAGCGCACGAGTATCGGGTCCTATAAAGACAAGCGGTGCACTCGCAAGCCTCATCGAGGGAGTCGTTCCTCGTCGAGGCAAGATTCATCCCGCAACAAAGACCTTCCAGGCGCTTCGCATCGCAGTCAACGACGAACTCGCCGTTGTCGAGCAAGCGCTCAGTGCATGGTGGGCACGACTCCTTCCACAGGGTCGTATCGCCGTTATTACTTTTCACAGTCTCGAAGACCGTATCGTCAAACGATGGATGGCAGGTGTCGAAAAAACACAAAAACGCGTTATCACAAAAAAGCCACTTGCCCCATCTCGAACCGAATTATTAGCAAATCCTCGCGCTCGGAGTGCAAAACTGAGAGCAATCGAAAAACTATCATGATGACCACCATAAAACACAAATTAGATACAGCAACGGTCGCCTTTTCGATGCACGACATCAATGTCACGCTCAAAAAGGTCAGTACCTATGCATGGCTCGCTGCAGGCGTACTCTTTGTTAGTTACCTTTATTTTGTCGGAGCGATTACCTTTTCAGTGATCAAGCAAGAGGGGCTCGCACAAAATATCAAAACGACTGTTTCTGAGATCGGAAAACACGAACTCGAATACTTGAAACTTCAAAAATCACTCACTGAGTCATTTGCTATCGCGCAAGGATTTGTTTCTGCTGACACAATTGCATATACTGCCCCTGCAAGTGCATTTGCATGGAACTTTGATGGACGCACGGAATAACATCGGAAACAATCGCATACGAGCTATCATGGGCGCCGTCATTTTTGTCGGCGCTTTGGTGATTGTGCGATTGTTCTGGCTCCAGATCATTCATAGCAATGCCTATGATGAGCGTGCGGAGCATCAGTACGTCACCTCAGGCAATGTCTTTGATCGAGGGAGTATCTACTTTTCTGACAAACGAGGAGGAACGGTCGCAGCGGCAACCATCGAGAGCGGATTCAAGGCGGCAATCGTACCGGCACAGATACCAGACGCCGATGAACTCTACCGCATACTCAAAGAGACAATTGGCGAGGACGTGGAGCTCGATCGCGATGCGATTGTTGCATCGGTTGCGAGAAAGTCTGACCCGTATGAAGAAGTCGCCGTACGCATCCCCAAAGACACTGCGGAGCTACTCTCTGCACACAAGGTGCCAGGGCTCACGCTCTATCGAGAAAAATGGCGCTTTTATCCCGGAGGAAGTCTCGCTTCAAAGGCGATCGGCTTTGTGTCGTACAAGGAGAACACACTGGTGGGAAGTTATGGACTCGAGAGTTTTTACAACGATGTGCTCACGCGCACTCAAGAAGATCTCTCGGTGAACTTCTTTGCAGAGCTTTTTGCAAACGTCCAATCAACAATCTTTAAAAATACAACAACGATAGGAGATATCGTGACCTCGATTGAGCCCACCGTACAGTCAGAGCTCGAAACTGCTGTCGAAGAGGCGCGCCTCACATGGGCAAGTGACTCGGTCGGAGCAATCGTGATGGATCCTGCGACTGGTGCAATCGTCGCGATGGCACAGGCGCCTACCTTTGACCTCAACAAGTATCGCGAGGTTTCTGATATCAGTATCTACGCAAACCCTTTTACCCAAAATGTGTACGAGATGGGTTCGATCATCAAGCCGGTGGTGATGGCAAGCGCAATCGATGCGGGAGCGGTCAATCCAGAGACTTCGTACCAAGACAAAGGACAAGTACAGATCGAAGATCGCACCATCCACAACTCCGACAAAAAAGGCCGTGGCACTGCGACGATGCAAGATGTCTTGAGTCAATCTCTGAACACCGGGATGGTCTTTGTCGGACAAAAGATGGGGAAGGAAACATTTCGATCCTACATGCTCGATCGATTTCGATTTGGTGAAAAGACGGGGATTGACCTGCCGAGCGAAGTCCGGGGACTTGTCGCGAACCTCAAGTCTTCAAATAGTGTCAACTATGCGACTGCGTCGTTTGGACAAGGTATCGCAACGACGCCGATCAGTATCGTCCGAGCGTTTGCTGCGCTTGCAAACGGAGGGTATCTGGTGACGCCACACCTGGCCACTGCAATCGAGCAGGTAAATGGCAGCACCAAAGAAATCGCATATGAAAAGAGCGAACCCATCTTGAAACCAGAAACCGTCGCAACGATGGCCTCCATGCTCACCAAGGTGGTTGATGACGGCTATCATCGAGGGCTCACGCACTATAGTGTCGCTGCAAAGACGGGGACGGCTCAGGTGGCAAAACCAAATGGCCAAGGGTACTACGACGACCGCAACCTGCACTCACTGATCGGCTTTTTCCCTGCATCAAAGCCTCGGTTTGTGGTGTATTTCTTCAACTACTATCCAAAGAACAATGGGCAGTTTGCTATCCAGACCCTTGCTGAGCCATTTTTTGACATGGTACAATTCCTCGCGAACTATTATGAGATAGCCCCGGACCGCTAATACGGACCATTATTATGAAACAATTTGAATTTCCTATTCGTGAAAATCTAAAACGTGCATGGTCACTCTTTGCGCATCATGCAAAGTACTTCCTGCTTTTGTCGGTGATTATGGTCGTGCTCAATGTCGCCTCAGATGAGAACAAGTACATCCATGACATCATCTCGTTTGTCGCAGTGCTCTTGTCTATCTTTTGGTCATATGTGAGTATCTCAAGTGCTCTCGCTGTTGTTGAAGGGCGAGACGGGATGCTCTCATTTGACGCACTCAAGCTCCACTTCCCATCGCTTCGCGCCTATGTGACCTTTATCGGGCTCATGATAGTGCTTGCTATTATGGTGCTCGCTGGACTTGTGATGCTCGTCATCCCAGGAATCTATTTCACTATTCGCTTTGCATTTGCGCAGTTTGTCTTTGTCGACAAGAAAGGTTCTATCAAGGAATCGCTTCGCACGTCATGGCGTATGGTGAAGGGAGATATCTTTTGGACCGTACTTTTGTCGATGCTCGTTATCATCCTCGGAGCGTTTCTCTCAGTACTCCTCACGCCGCTTATCATGTTTGTAATCTTCCCTATTGCGATCATCTTTATGGCACTCCTGTATCGTGCGCTCAAGCAGTACCACAGCGTCGCGCTCGTCGAACAGCCGATAGAGATCGCACCTTCGCCAGAGCTCCAGAGTTAGTCCTACTAAAAAAGCCATTCCTTCAGGGAATGGCTTTTGTGGTTTGAACAGAATTAGTCCGCAGTGTATTTGAGTACACAAGAAACGATCTCTTCTGCAACCTCTTGCGGTTTTTTACCGTCGCCGGTTATCCGAACCGCTTTCGGATGAGGCTTGAGCGGAGAGACTGATCTTTCGGTGTCTCTTTTGTCGCGCTCCTTGATTTCATCCAGAATAGTTTTGGATGAAATAGTAGGATTTGTTTTTCGCAACTCTTTTAGTCTTCTTTGAGCGCGCTCTTTGATGCTAACTTCAAGGAAGAAGCGAAATGGTGTGTCAAAAATTTCTCCCATATCTCTCCCGTCGGCAACCAGTCCCGGATACTTGCGCATAGAGAGCTGGAATCCGAGGAGTGCTTCACGCACTTTTGGAAGTGCGGATACTTTGCTCGCAAGAGCACCGATTTCCTGAGAACGAATCTCTTCGGTTCTGTCTGTTCCAAAGAGGAAAACCCGTTCTTCTTTGAAGGTGACTTCTATCGATTCCGCAAAGAAGGAAATGATCTGCTCAGTTTGTGGCAAAATAAAAATTTCTTTATCTTTTACGTGGAGCGCGAGCGCTCGGTAGAAGACACCACTGTCGAGGCTGTGGTAGCCGAGCATTTTTGCTACGAGGTTTCTCGTAGTGCTCTTGCCGGAGTTGCTTGGCCCGTCGATAGTAACGACGGGGGTGTACCGTTTGTTTTCCAATGTGCTTAAGTTTTGTTTGTCACTTTTTAGCACTATTTTGAGGTGAAGTCAAAACCGTGGCTTGAAAAAAGTCCTTTTTCTCGGTATAGTATCTGCGCACTTCTGGCCCCTGTCTCTAGGCTTCAAGAGGTGAGTAGCTATGGCCCTATCGTCTATCGGTTAGGACACATCCTTCTCAAGGATGGAAGC
Organism: Candidatus Nomurabacteria bacterium; assembly: GCA_052034745.1. GTDB lineage: Bacteria > Patescibacteriota > Minisyncoccia > Phycocordibacterales > UBA9973 > UBA4124. Next base: position 21,350 of record JBPOIF010000014.1, read on the forward strand.
GGAGTTCGATTCTCCGTAGGGTCACAACACAAAAACCGCTTCGCAAGAGGCGGTTTTTGTGTTGTGATTTTTTCAAAGTATTTGAAAAAAAGAATCGAACTGGGAAGGGGTCGGGAAACGGGAGTTTCCCGTGAAGGAAGGCAGCGAAGCGTTGGAAAACCGTGGGTTTCCAAAGTGTGAGATAATGAGATGTCTCCGTAGGGTCATAAAGATTGTTGGGAGTAACAAGTTTCAGTATGTTATCACTATCTAAAAAAGAAATCGCAGATAAGTTGGATGCTTTTGTATGGAATTATAAAGTTGGAGATAATATCGCTTATAATTTTCAACAGTTATATTTTTTTTATCATAAAAAAGAAATTGAAAAATCAGAAGAAAAGAAGAAGCTTTACAACAAACATTTATCAATAACAATTGTTTCTATAATTGAAGGAATCTTTTATGACCTTATTACTCGGCTGGATGGTGCGACAAATCATTTTCCAGATTCTATAACAGCTTCAAAAGAAGCTCAAATTAAAGCGCATTTAGATAAAGATAAACAATGGTTCATGACGCGTCTTGGGAGACGTAAACGTGTTAAAAATTATAAACTTGGAGAAATAAGGGATTTTCTTAAGAGGTATCTTCTTTTGGGGTCACAAACAAATCCTATATATTCCGACCTAGAAGAAGCGATCTTTTTACGGAACAGGATACATATATTTAATTGGTTTGGAAATTTTGAACGAGATGAACAGGATGTCTTCAGTGATACTAGGCTAGTTAAATTAGAAAAGTTATTAGTTAAAGTGATTAATGGGATGTTTATAATTTATCCGCGGCCAACTCCATGTAATCAAGCTCAAAATTGGTTGGATTTAATGAATTAGTCGCCTAGAGTATTAAAGATATCCTCGAGAGGGTTTTAGGTTGTAAAATATCGTTTTTGTTTTCTATTATTTCGAAAAGCTCGGTCTTAGCCTCACCCCAACAAGAAACTCCCACCGCACAAAACAAAAAGACTGGTACATGTTTTGAACACGTACCAGTCTTGCCGATAGAACATTTTGAACATTAATCAGGGATCACAATGTGAAATCCTGCTGCCACACCTTCATTGTGAGATGTCGGTCGGTGTACCATGTCATGGTACACCGTAAGTTTTTTGCCATACATACGTATGGCCGTGAACACAGCAATTTCGTCTCCTTCCTTCACAAAAAACAAGGTCATCGTCCCTGGCTCCAATTCCTCAGCATGCATCCTGCAAAATTCTGTAACCTGTTCTTGTTGGAAGTAGTAGACAGGATTCATCTTTTGAATTTCCTGTTCCATTCTTTCCCATGTAAAATCAGTTTGCATACAATACAGGGTGCTTTTAATTGCTTCAGATGGTTTTCCAGGACGATCAAATATTGATCCGTTGAGGTCTGTGCTGATACCAAAGGTAAATACATCTTTTGCACTTACGATAGGTACGCCATCAGTTTTTTGGGGAGTGACCAAGCCTCCTTTAATTACTTTAAAAGAGTTGTTCATATGTTTTTAAATTTTAATCATATTAACATTTATTGTGTATTTGTCAATATACAGTGTCAAAACTCACTAAAAAGGGTCACAGCCAAAAAAAGGCTCCCTTAAGGGAGCCTGCGATATCAATCCTGTCCAATTTCTTTTTCTTTGAAAACACAAAGTCCGTTACACCATTTTCTCTCTTTGGTACACGTACATTTTAATTCTCCTTTCTTTATATCAGGAGTGTACTTGTCACAAACAAAGTCTCCATAATCACTGCGTTTTTTCAGTTCCTTGGAGTGAGTGATTACGGGTAATTGGAGAGGATTTATATCGTGGTCAGTGCATTGTTTCCCGCAAAATTTGCAAGGAATGGCGTTGGGCATATAACTGTTTTCTTCACACTATCATTTGGAGCCCCTTTGTCAATTTTCTATTTTCAAATAAAAAAAAGCCGCACCTTCTGGTACGGCATTGAAGAACGTAGTTAACTTAATGGAACCTTTACGCCAGCTGCTTCTCTTTCTTGAAAGCGGTAACGGCGATGTTTTTGATGGAAAGGGGAGAGCTGTTGCGCTTGATGACAGTGTTCACCCAGACCGTAAGGTCGTTGAAAAGAAAGGATGTTTTAAATGCTTCTACAGAAGCGCATTCTTCTTTTGTAAGCGCTTCATGGGTTAAAAGCATGTCACCATTTTTGTCACCGGTAAGTACTACACCGAGGCGTTCGAACAGTGAGCTCGCTGGTCTTTCCAGAGAAACAATGGGCAGGGAGTCTTTGATCTCGTTGAGAATCACTTTTGTATTACCAGCATTTTCTTCAACAAGAAGTGTAATGCTTGGTAGGTGATTTTCTAAAAGAAAATCTACCTGGAACAGTGCATCCGCATACAGATCCTTTTTGAATTGGATCGCTTTTTCTACGGTTTCAAGGTAGGCGATTATTCTTTTGAAATTGTTTACGCCGTTGCTTATGTGTGCAACGTCCACCTGGTTTGCTTCGTTTTTCCTGATGTTTTCTTCCTTTTGATCAAAGCCGATGATGTGATCATAGGCTTCGCTGGGAGATCTGTAGATGAGACCAAAGTAATGCATTTCCATCTTCCTCCCACAACCGCATTCACAAGGAAATCTCAGAACCGCGTCCCAGTCTTCGTTGCCTTCAGTCAGGCGAAACAGGGAATAAGGGCTTTTCAGTCTTCTACTCTCAGCCATACTGTTATTGGAATACTCAGCCCAGCTCGGCAAGTTTTCCAAAAGGTTTATTTCTATTTTTTTGCTCATAAAGAACTGTTTTAGTGATTGATTGTTTTTCCTCACACTACCATTTAGATGATATTTGTCAATTTGTACTAATTTTTATTTATAGGGGGCGCGGAGGAGTAATTGACAATTTGATACATTGTGTTATTATTAATTCGTAAACCCGTTCTTTAAACCAAAATACAAATGAAATGAACATTCGTATAAAAGATGTTAAGAAAAACGCAGCCTTTACAGTTGCTACTCCTTTCGCATTATTTTCTGCATGTTTCGGGGTATTTGTTGTAGTTCTCTTTATTATTCTGAGAAGCTTCGTGTATATCGATTTTGAAAAGGGTATCTGGCCCCTTGCGGTGCTTGGTGGCGCTATCGCTATTTTTTTGATCGGTACGCCGATCGTGTATCTCTTTGCTTTCCAAAGCAAGAAGGTGCAGAAACGGTACGTGCAGGACATCATTGAGACTAAGTACAACTATGCCAGGGTTCTCAGATCATATGCAGAAGACTTTTCAAAAAAAGTGCATGAGATAGCAGAGGAACAGTTCTCCAGACTTTCAAAATCTTCCGAAAAAACAATTGACGACATCGAAGAGCGGTGGGTTCTTGTGGAAGAAGATATGAAGTTGAAAATGAAATTGGCCTGGCAGGAAGTGAAGAAGGTGATAGACGACCTTGATGATACAGAGGCAAAGGATGATTTCAGGGATCGTTATCGCAAACATGAAGCGGAGATGCTCGAGCATTTGCAGAAAATCAAACAGTTGTTTGAATCACGCAAAATGAGCACCGTTGATGAGTTCCAGGAGAAGGTGACCATCTTTATAGATGCTCGGGAGAAAATGATTGCGAAAAACAATGATGAGCATGAAGCTTCTGCCAAAGCACAGGAGGAGATCGCGAAATCCTGGGAAGATTTTCTTAAACAGCATTTCTAATCGAACGAACCAAAGAGCCAGCAATGGCTCTTTTTGACATTATGGCTGAGATAGGTAGTATTCTTTTTGGACTAAATCTTTTAAAATGTTCACCAAAATTAGAGTTCTTTTGCATGTCGCTTCTTATATTGCCCAGAGTCCAGAAAAGATAGTTGAGGCAGTTGATTCTTTTGGATCACTTGTTCTGTGTCCGCCTGAAGGGTTGTACAGAGAGATTCGGGGTTTTACGATGAGTTTGGAAGTAGTTGATCTCAACAAACTTATTGAAACAATCAGTAGTATCCCATTTCAATCTATCGCAGATCAGATCACCAAAGATTTTGATTGCCCTAGTGTGTATGTGCATTGTCCAAAGATTACCCCTCGCGGTATCTTTGTAACGTACTCTCGAAGTGCTGTAGAAAAAGACATGCTGTTTTTAAAAATCATTTTTGAGGAGTCTGTTCCTTAGAGATCAAAACCCGTACTTACTTTTTTGGGAGGTACGGGTTTTTAAATTGGTAAGCCGGATGTTTGTGTTTGCTATACTCCCACCATGTCGAAAAAGCCAAAGTATATCCTCGTGATGAAGGTGGGGCCATTTTGCGGATTTTCTCTGGAAGAAATTGTCGCTATCAAACAAAAAGAAGAGGAACACATTGGAAAGTTTTTTCTCGGATACAGCGGAGTATTTTGCCACCCAAAGCGGGTGAGTGAGTTCGTCAAAAAGGCGAGGAGCGAAGGGGAGACGGTCACGGTCTACTTCATCACCACACCGTCAAACTTCTCTTCACCAATCGAACGCCTCACGCAGTACTCTCTCGATGGCGAGTTGTGGCAAGGCCTTCCACAAGAAGTACTCTTGGTCGGAAGTAAGTTCTCTATTGTTGCAAAGGGGCTTCGCCTAGTAGATGAAGAGATAGATCTCGCAGAGTATGTCTCGATGCTCGGGACTGCTCCAGGTAAACGTCTGCATGAATACCTGCGCTATCGTTGTGACAAAGCATGTGCAATGCTCGATGAGGCGAGTACCTCGGAATCAAAAAAAGTTGCTGTTGCCTACCGCTGTGAACTCGCTGAAGAGGGGGTCGTGTATGTGAAGTAGAAAATCACCTATACTATAGGCATGCATACACTCACCGAAGAAGAAAAAAGAATCATCATCGACAAAGGTACCGAAGCGCCCTTTATTGGTGAATATGTGAACAACAAAGAAACAGGTGTCTATGTCTGTCGGCAGTGTGGAACCCCACTTTACAATTCGAAAGACAAATTTGAATCAACCTGTGGGTGGCCAAGTTTTGATGCAGAGATACCAGGTGCGGTGCACAAAAGTATCGATGCGGATGGTACGAGAACTGAGATCACCTGCGCCAAATGTGGCGGGCATCTCGGGCATGTGTTTACGGGAGAAGGATTAACAGATAAAAATATTCGTCATTGTGTCAATTCGATATCGATGAATTTTATTCCTGGAAAATAAGTATGATAAAGAACATCGTACTGGCGGGAGGATGCTTTTGGGGGATGGAAGAACTCATTCGTACACAGCCTGGAGTGGTTGGTACAGAGGTGGGCTACACTGGAGGAACGGGAGACAATCCTACATATGAAAAACATGACGGACACGCAGAGGCGGTGGAGATACAGTACGACACCGATAAAACGTCATATCGGAAGCTCCTTGATTTCTTTTTTCAAATTCACAATCCTACAACACTCAATCAGCAAGGAAATGACAAGGGGACTTCGTATCGATCGGCTATCTTTTATGGCAACGAAGAAGAGAAAAAAGAGGCAGAAGCATTTATAACCATCGTGAACAATTCGAAGCGTTGGGAAGGTCCTGTGGTGACGACACTCGAACCACTGACTACATTTTATAAAGCAGAGGAGTATCACCAAGACTACCTCCAAAAAAATCCTGGCGGGTATACCTGTCACGCAATCTGGTTCGATAGTTATCTGGACTAAGGGTGCGCTATACTCTAAACATATGCATCGATTTTCAGTTGGACTCTTTGCGCTCCTTGGGCTCGTCATCGCGTTTATCCTCGTGACACATAAAGCACGGGCGCCGTTTGTCGTTCCTGTCCCAGAAGTAGTCTCTCCTGTTGTTACTCCGGAAGTTCCTGCGTCAAAGGACGACCTCATCACACTTGAGTCTCCACTTCCAAAAAGCCTCATCACATCACCGCTTGTGGTAAAAGGAAAGGCTCGTGGTACGTGGTTCTTTGAAGGTTCGTTTCCGATAGAGATGGTCAACTGGGACGGACTCATCATCGGCGAAGGGTATGCGACCGCTCAGGGTGAATGGATGACGACTGAGTATGTCCCGTTTGAAGGAACGATCACCTTTACACGCCCTCAGGATGAATACAGTGACAAGGGATGGATCATCCTCAAGAAGGACAACCCAAGCGATAACCCCGCACTCGACAACGCCCTCGAAGTCGAAATACAGTACAAATAGCGTATAATACGCCTATGCCTCCACAACCATTTTCATACAAACAACTCGTCGGACCGATCGTTGCGCTTCTTGTACTTGCAGGGTTTATTTTTCTCGGGTTGAAATCTTCGAAACAACCAGTAGAGCAACAGACCGGCACCGTCGATGTCTCGATGCTCGAGTGGCCTTCGGAGCAGGTCAAAAAAGAGACCATTTCAGAAAATGGCAAAGGATACGAGATCACGGCAGCCTATCCAATCACCAAGGGTGAAAGTATCTCCGGGATATTTCACGATTTTGTGACGAGTACTATCGATACATTCAAGACAGACACCGCTGTTTCTGAGGGAGTAGAGCTTCCCGAAGGGCTCACGATGACGCTCGATATCAGCTACAAAGAAGAGCGCCATGACACTGTCGATACCTATCTCTTTCTCATATATTCAGACACCGGTGGTGCACATGGACTCCAGGCAACAAAAACTTTTTCGTTTGACAGTACGGGCAAGCAAATCTCTGTCGAAGACCTCTTTACCAATGGTGCAAAAGGGCTCGGCACTGTTGCTGACTATGTACAAAAGGATCTCTTGAAGCGTGAGTATGCTGATGCCGATTGGATCAAAGATGGCGCTGCTCCTGTTGCGGGGAACTACACGAACTTCTTTATCGATGAGCGGGGAGTGACATTCATGTTTGATCCGTACCAAGTCGCACCGTACTCATCGGGTCCACAACAAGTACTCGTACCAGTGACCGTCTTTCAATCAATCGCAAATCCTGAGATTTTCTAACTTGTCGTCTTTGTGAGGAGTATAGAGCTCTACTTGTAGTCTCTTTTTAAAAGCACGGATATTTTTCTGTTGAAAAATTCCTCGTACTCGGCGCCAGTCGCGCCTCCACAGTCTTTTAAAAAGAAACTACCACGTACGCCTTATTCTTCTTCTGAAGGCTTTTCGATTGCGATGGTTTCTATTTCAGGAGAAGTACCCGTGATGCGGGTGACGTCTTTGTCGAGCTTCTTGAATTCTTTGCTTGAGAGGGTGTATTGGTTCACTGCGGTGCCAAGTGCGTTCCCGAGCTTGCTGTGATAGCTCTCAAACGCTTTGAGGTGCTTGCCGAGGTCTTCGACGCGGACACGGATCTCTTTTGCGGATTCTTCGATCTGGAGCGCTTTGAGGCCTTGGAGTACCGTCTGGAGAAAGGCGAGGAACGATGTCGGAGAGACGATGATAACGTGACGTTCTTTGAAAGCGTACTCGATGAGGTCGCGAGTGTTGATCTTCATACCGCCGACTTGTGCAATCAGGAGGTCGTAGTAAATGGCTTCGTGGGGGATGAACATAAAGGCAAAGTCCATGGTGTTCTCTGAAGGCTTCACGTACTTTGAGGTCTCATCGATACGTTTCTTGAGATCGTTCTTGAAGTCTCGTTCGAGTTCTTCACGGCGATTGGGATCTTTTTCTTCGACGAGACGGTTGTAGTTTTCGAGAGAGAACTTTGAGTCGATCGGGATGATCTTGTCTTTGACAAAGACAACTGCGTCGACAATGGTCCCGTCAGAAAATGGATACTGCATCTGGTACGAACCATGAGGAAGGACGTTCTTGAGGAGCGTCTCGAGATAGTACTCGCCGAGGATGCCACGTTGTTTTGGATTTTTCAAAATATCCTGGAGGTCTTTGAGTTGGTCGGTAAATCCGATGACTTGTTTGTTGGTCTCGTCGAGTCGGGTCAGTCGTTCGGTGATGTCGGCGATGATGCGTGATGATTGCGATGATTGGTGCATCATACTTTCACGAACAGTTTTGTCCGAGTCAGAAAGCTTCTGATCGACGGTGCGCTGGAGTTCATTGATCTGTTGGAGGAGCATCTGGAGGCCGGTGTCTTGTCCTGGTGGAGGGGTTGCCTCGCGACGGCGATAAAACATCAGGTAGCCAAATACACCACCGATAACGAGCGCAAGTGCGATAGGAAATATCATTTGCATAGGGCAATTGTAACATGCGGGCAATAAAAAATTCCCCCTGACATCGTTTGTCAAAAGGGGGAATGGGTTCGCTTATGCTTCCTGTGGAAGCA
>JBPOIF010000036.1:0-2222 GCA_052034745.1 Candidatus Nomurabacteria bacterium
TCCCACAGAGCGGACAGTATGCCTTTCCGATACGCGCATAGAGCACTCGAAGATAGTCATACATCTCCGTAATCGTCGCCACCGTTGAGCGAGGATTGTTTGAGCGAGACTTTTGGTCAATTGAAATCGCAGGAGAAAGACCAGTAATCTCATCGACATCAGGCTTTGGCATCTGATTGAGAAACTGACGAGCATATGAAGAAAGTGATTCTACATAACGACGCTGACCTTCCGCAAATATAGTGTCGAACGCGAGTGAGCTTTTGCCTGAGCCTGAGAGCCCGGTGATTGCAATCATAGCCCCTCGAGGCAAGGTGACATCGATGTTTTTGAGGTTATGGGTGCGAGCGCCACGAACCACAATCTCTTCTGCTGCTTTGGGTGATACGTCCTTTTTTTTCATAGTAATGTGACATTATAGCAGATATTGACAACTTTGAAAAATACTATACATTGAACGAGAACAATCATTAAACTCCTTTGTATGAAAAAAATGTCAGGGGCACTCTTGTGTTGTGCACTCCTCTCTCTTGGTGTCAGCCTTCTGTTCCTATTTCTTCGCTATGAACCATGGAGAGCATTTGCAGTGCTCGCAGGAATATTTTTTATCCTTACCTTTGTCGTTAAAAGGAGGGAGAAAGAATACTCTTTCACCTAACCAAAGAGGTGGCATCCCAAGGGATACCACCTCTTTTTTTATTACAGAATTAGTCAATCTTTGTCTCAAGCTTGCTTCGAAGTACGAACAGTTCGTCTCTCAGTATGGCAGCTGATTCAAAATCAAGCACCTTCACCGCTTCTTTCATTTCAGACTCTTTGAGAGTGATAAGTTTTTGTATAGGATTTTTCCAAGAAGCACCTCGCTTTTTGCCTTTCTTTTCATCTTCCATCACCGCTTTGAACAGCTCCATATCAAGGGCAAGTTCAGCATTCACTGCTTTTGCATGGTCACTCTCCATGCTTTCCGTAATATCATGGATCTTTTTCTGAATTGTTTTCGGAGTGATACCGTGTGCTTTATTATAATCGAGCTGTATCTGACGGCGACGACTCGTCTCTCCGATCGCACGTTCCATGGAACCTGTCATCGTATCTGCGTAGAGGATCACGCGCCCGTTGACATTGCGAGCAGCACGTCCAATCGTCTGGATGAGTGATACTTCACTTCGAAGAAATCCTTCTTTGTCTGCATCAAGGATCCCTATCAGTGAGACCTCTGGCATATCGAGTCCTTCGCGAAGCAGGTTCACTCCCACAAGAACATCAAAATCCCCTTTTCGAAACTTGGTGATGATCTGAATGCGCTCAATGGTCTTGATATCACTATGGAGATACTCTGCTTTGATCTTCTTGTCTTTCAAATAGACCGAAAGATCTTCTGCCATCTTTTTGGTCAACGTCGTGGCAAGTACGCGTCCACCAGAAGCAATCTCTTTTTGGGCTTCTGAAATAAAATCATGTACCTGACCAGGATACTCTCCCGATTCGAGTATTGAGCGAACTTCTACCATAGGATCAACGAGACCTGTTGGACGAATGATCTGTTCAACGATCTGGTCCGAATGCGTCCGCTCAAATTCTCCTGGTGTTGCCGAAGTAAATACTGCCTGACCGACACGCTTCTGAAACTCACTAAATGTAAGTGGTCGATTATCTTTTGCACTTGGCAATCGAAACCCAAACTCTACGAGCGTCTGCTTGCGCGATGCGTCTCCTGCGTACATTGCAGAAAGCTGTGGAATCGTCACGTGTGACTCATCAATAATCGTAAGAAATTCGGGGGTTCCATCTTTCTGATGTGGAAAGTATGACAAAAGCGTGTCAGGTGGCTCCCCTTTTGCGTGCCCAGAGAGGTGTCGTGAATAGTTTTCGATACCAGAGCAATACCCCATCTCCTTTATCATAGCGAGATCATAATTGGTACGACGCTTGATCCGTTCAGCCTCAAGAAGCTTCCCTTCTTTTTCAAAAACAGCAAGCTGTTCTTCAAGTTCTTTTTTGATTGCTTTTATCGCGCGATCTTTTTCATCTTTTGCAGTAATAAAATGTTTTGCCGGGAAAATAAAAACAGTATCTTCTTCTTTTAAGATACGAGAAGAAACGGGATCTATTCGCAAAATCGTCTCGATAGAAGTACCCGCAAATGTTATCGAAAACACCACCGTATCAGACACGGGCATGATCTCGACTTTGTTTCCAAGCGCTCGAAATGTTCCCGGTGT
>JBPOIF010000043.1:0-5528 GCA_052034745.1 Candidatus Nomurabacteria bacterium
TTTTTTGAGGGAGTATATCTATACTCCCTTTCATTATTCAGCTCACGAATTTCGCGAGTTGATTGTGAAAAACAATTTTGTTCATTTTAAATAAAATACTATGCCTCCTCCTATTTCAGTTTTTCAGCAAATAAACTTATCTTCCTGGATAGAAAATATCAAAGACCTCGAAAAGAAAAATATTGCAGAACGTATTTATAAAGAGTATTGGAGTCTTTTGACAGTTAGTAGCGGTGATATGTTGCTAGGGGGTTTTTTGATCCCGGCTATTATTACCGCTCCAGTACCTTTTCTGTTTTATCTCTTATTCCCTAATCTCTCTACACAAGGATACGCTATTTTTTCTTGGTTAATAGGGTATGCCATCTTACAAGTATTTTCAATAAAATACAGATGGTTTGAATCAAAGCGGCTTATAGATAATATGCCTGAGGTAAAAAAACGTTTCGAACTGTACATTTCTGATCCGAAAGCGAAAGAAGTATACGAAGAAATGAAAACGGTATTTAATGGAAAGGTTTAAAAATCAAAACCGCCTCATATCGAGGCGGTTTTTTAATTTGAATTATGCGTTGATGTTTGCTTTGTTGGTGCGAGCAGCAGGGTTTGCTTCGAGACGATCTTCCTCGATTGGTTCCCCAGAAACTTCACAGATCCCGTAGGTGCCACTGTCGATTTTTTTGAGGGCATCGTTTATATCGATGAGGCGCGCTTGGAGTGTCGAGAGCATCGCTGAGCGTTCTTCGAAGTCTTCGAAGCGATCTGCAGCATCGTTGTCATCGATCTCTCCCATAAGGTCCTGGTCAGGAGTTGCTTCCCACATACCGGTCTCACTGTTGAAGTGGGCGATCCCTGCGAGTTGTTCTTCGAGGGTCTTTTTTTCTGCGTCCAATTTTTCTTTATATACGGTTGTGTTTGCCATGCAAGCAATACTAGCACGCCTGACAAAAAGTACAACCTTTCCTATCGGGGAAACTATCGTCTGGTTTCTCTTTGATTACTGCTGTTTAATGATCGTGTCATAAACAGCCTTTAAAACACTTGGTTTTGTGGTGATCACAATGATGTTGTTCGTGGCATACCCGTAGAGGATGAGTGGATTTTCGCCACCTGTCTCTGTGTCTGTGTGCGAGAGAATGCGGACAGGGAGGTTGTGGATATAGGTGCTTTCAAATGTTTTTCCTATTTCGACGACAAGATTGCTGACATCAATCGCGAGGGCTCGATAAAAGAGCTGGATGAGTTTTGGTTCTGCAATGAGGAGCTCCTTTGATGCTATTTGTGGATCTGGTACAGACATAATCACAAAAGGTGTCGTGTCAAATCCGTCATGGAGTACGCCGAGACGTACGATGGTCATGGATGCAACAAGCGGTTCGGTGGGGGCGGCTTCGATGAATTCAAAAAAGCCTTGTTTGGTAATCGGACTCAGAGTCCCCTCATCTTGGACGAGAGGGACGAGATAGGGCTTGTTGGTGCTGAGTGTTGCACTGTTTGATTGGAGTGTTGCGATTGTTTGGCGGATGTCGGTCGCTCCCGTGACGATAGGGTCAGTGTTTGGAAATACTCCCACAGAAATAGTTTTTTCTGCAGGGACAGTGAGAGAGTTGTAGTGATAGATGCTGTATCCTGTCGCAGATGCTGCGAGGATGACAAGGAGTATAGAAAAGAAAGAGTACCATTTTCGCTGAGAAGTGCTTTTGTGGTACGCCGCTTCGGCAGCTTCTCGCTCTCGTGCAGTAGAGAGCATCTCTTGGACGACATTCGCATCGGTTGCGTTCATTGCCTTTGAGAGGTCATCTTCGTAGGTGTGAGCGCGGTGCGTCACCTCGGGTGTGGGAGGTGTTGCGATATCTTCATTTGTTGGAGGTGTTGGTTCCATTTAGTATCCGAGGAGGTACTTCTTTGGAGCTTTTGAAAGGTCAAAGAAATCATCTGCTGCATCTTTGAGGAGTGCTGAAGCAGACTTGCCAAAGGTGGCGACTTCGACCTGGATACCATGGTGATACTGGAGGTATCGGCAAAGAGGGACAAAGTCTCCATCACCCGAGATGATAATGATCGCATCGAGCTTTGGTGCCATCGAGACAGCGTCGATTGCAAGTCCGATATCCCAGTCAGCCTTTTTGCTTCCATCAAAAAAGATTTGGAGGTCTTTGACCTTTGTTTCGATGCCGGCCTTGGTCAGTGCGCTCAAAAATGCGCTCTCGTCCTCGCTCTCAGTGGTGATAGCGTAGGCGATTGCACGGATGAGTTTGCGTCCAGCGAGTGCGTCTTTGACGACGTTTGCAAAGTTGACCTTGCGTTTATAAAGGTTCTTTGCGGTATGGTAGAGATTTTGCGTGTCGATAAATATGCCGACGCGCTGATCCTTTTGTTTGATAATCATATAAGGGTAGTATACCCCACTCCATTTCTTTTGAAAGAGAATGAATCGAAGTATATAAAAACGTATACCGCCCAAAGAGGCGGTATACGGAGAATTAATTTTTAATTATTTTGAGTGCTTCTGCGTGTTGCTTGGGATTTGTCTTTTCGAGTACTTTGATGTGGCCTCGTCGATCGGCAACCATCTTGATGAGTCCTCGTCGTGAGTGGTTGTCTTTCTTGTGTTTCTTCAAATGGGTTGCGAGTTTGTCAATCGTTTCAGTGAGCACTGCAACTTGCACTTTCTTGGACCCGGTGTCCTTGTCGTGCACTTGATGCTTCTTGATGATTGCCTGCTTTTTCTTGGTCGTTAACATAATATCTATTCTAACATATAGGCAAAAAAAAGCAAGACTCCCCTCTTGAAATACTCCAAAATGCCAAAAACCTTTACTTTTGGGACGAAAGGGGTATTGTTTGTTGCAAAAGCACTTTGTATGAAAAGAAAATTATCACAGTTTGAAGAAGAATCTTTTGCATTTTTTGGAGAGAACAGGCACAGGATCACACTTGCTCGTGAAATGGTCAGAAAGACCCTGCTCAGTCTCAAATTCCGAAAAAATTTCATAGGTTGGTTTGATATCAACAGCGATAACGTTTCGCATGTTAAAAAACGAATCGTTATTTCAGCGACGACGCAGCTGAATCAAAGGTATGCTTCTATACTAGGAGCACAAGAGATGAAGATGGTTTTTTTTGTTTCACTGGAAAACCTTCCAGCAGTAGTCGAACGTATCTCGTTTGACCGCCCGTCTGTCGAGATGTCTGTGAATCTCAACTTCAGAACCTTTTCTTCAGTTGTTGTTTCCGCTATCGAAAAATCAATTGAAGGACATGTATTCGGCTTCAATGCAGAAAACATGTTTTTTAAAAAATTCCTCCTCCCGTTGAAAGAGCGGTTTCCCGAACAGATACCGTATGTTCATTGGGCAGGAGAGCGAAAGGACTCCACTGAAGGAGTAGATTTTATCGTCGGGTATAAACCCGAAGAGTTGACTCAGGTTGTCGAAGTAGCGTTCCAGTACAAGACATCGTTTCGATATGTGGGAAAGCACAAAAAGAAGTACCCGGATATAAGTCTTTTTGTGGCCCATACGAATCTGTTGGATAACCTGTTCGCTTTAAAGGGAAATTTCTTTGTGTTCCTCAAGAAGCACTTAACACACAAGGTTGTTATCCCGGAAAAAGATTTTTCTGGATAACGAAAAACGCGTCAACCCGGCGCGTTTTTTTTGCGAGCCCTTCGCACAATATTTTGCGACACTATATACTACAGAGGTGATTACCAGTGATGCCAAACTACAATTCATCGAATACATCGAGATAGAAAAAGGGCGTTCTCGCCTCACTTCTCGCAATTATGACCACTATCTCTCCACCTTTTTCTCTCAGATGAATATCCGAGACACGAACGACATCACCGAGACAAAGGTGCGTGAATTTCGCCTGTGGCTCAATCGTGCCCCTGGTGCAAAAACAAAAGGGCAACACGCCGGCACGATGAAGAAGGTGACGCAGAACTACTATATGATCGCGCTTCGATCGTTTCTCAAGTATCTCCGCAAACGCAATATCACTTCACTCTCCCCTGACACGATAGAGCTTGCAAAAGTTGGTGCTCGCGACCTCGACCTCATCTCTTCACATGAACTCGAACGCCTCCTTGTTGCTGCTGATGGTACCGATGTCAGAGGATTGCGCGATCGTGCGATGCTCGAACTATTTTTCTCGACAGGGCTTCGTCTCTCGGAACTTTGTTCGCTCAATCGCGATCTCGATCTTGCTCGAGATGAATTTTCGATTCGAGGAAAGGGTGAAAAGGTGCGCGTGGTATTTCTCTCAGAAAGTGCAAAAGCGCATATCAAAAAGTATCTGCATGCACGCAAAGACATGGAGGAGGCATTGTTCGTTAATGGAACAAAAAAAACAAAGTCAGTCTCACGTCTCACTCCCCGCTCGATTGAACGTATCGTGAAGTTCTATGCGATCAAAGCCGGCATTTCAAAGAAAGTTACTCCGCACGTTTTGCGTCACTCCTTTGCGACAGACCTCCTTTCAAATGGTGCTGATATTCGTAGTGTGCAAATGATGCTCGGACATGCAAACATCGCGACAACACAGGTCTATACCCACATTACCGACAAACAGCTCAGAGAGGTGCACAAGAAGTTTCATAGCAAAAAGTAGCTTTGCCGCGCGAAAACACTCTTCTGGATGTAGTTGACAAAAGAGTACAAAAGTGCTATAATACTCTCAGTAAATAGTTGTTTTAAAATAAACCAAAAAAACCGAAAAAGAATGAAAAAAGTTCTGTTTCTGGCACTCACGTGCCTCGCGATTTCTTGTGTTTCTGCACAAACCGAAAATCCTGCCCCTGCCCCTGACGCTATCGTCGTTGCGACGGAAGAAATTCCGATGCACTTCAGTATTCCTGATCAACCGGTAGCAAATAATGGTGTTGGTGTGAATAACACCATCAACGTTTACTCGCCAGCACCTGGTCCTACAAAGAATACCGGCAACAAGACATGGCACGGATCCGGAAACTGGTGGTGGAAAGAATATTACCAGTCTGAATATTTCCGCCAGTTGGAGATGTCGAATAATTATTCGAGAGGCTGGGATGCAGGTTTCAGGGCAGGCATTGATTATGCCAAGAACCACACAACGACGCACACTCCTCCCACTAATCGTTCTGGAGAATGGATCTTCTGGGGATTTGTGGCTTTGGCTGCGTTGGCCCTTATCCTGCATTTCCTGAACAGGAACACGACACCTCCTCCTGCCGCACCAGCTGCGGCACCGGTTATTGTTTACCCTCCAGCACCAGCTCCTCCTGCTCCCACCCTTCCTGTGCCACCAACTTCTTCTGAGCTGATGAAGCTCATGAAAGAAAATGGTGGAACATTTAAAGCGGGATCTGATGGTTCCTGGACTGCAGATATCTGGGAACACAAAAAGGAAAAGCCCGCTACAGAAGCTGCGGCTATCGATGTAAAAGAAACGAAGTAGTCATTTTTGATCCGTACTCAAACCCCTTGCCTGTGCAGGGGGTTTTATTATTTGACTTCTCCTCCTTGTTCGTTTAATGTCAGGAAAAA
>JBPOIF010000042.1:0-26976 GCA_052034745.1 Candidatus Nomurabacteria bacterium
ACATCGCTCGGGAAAGATCATCTTTGCGAGGGTGTTTATGATGATGGCAACAAATCGTCTCATACTATTAGAAAAGAAATGAGTTTGCAGGTATACTATATATAGTATGAGTATACTCGATGGATTAAAAAACGCCCTTTCAGGTATCTTTGGGGCACGCAAAGACAATGTCGCCGTAGGGATCGATATCGGTACTTCTTCGATTAAGGTGGTTGAGCTCAAGCATGAAGGGGGTCGCGCGGTCCTCGAGACCTATGGCGCACTCGCACTCGGACAGTATGGCGAAGGGGGGATCATCGGTCAGGTGACCAATCTCGACGCAGAGACGCTCGCTACTGCACTCAAAGACGTCCTTCGCGAAACGACAATCGCGAGCACCAATGTCGTCCTCGGTATCCCTTCTGCATCATGTATCATCTTTATCATTCAACTCCCTGCAGAGATAGAGGAGAGAGATCTCGCAACTGTCATCCCCGCAGAGGCAAAGAAATTCATTCCTATCCCGCTCACGGACGTGTCTCTTGATTGGTATGTCATTCCTCGTCGTGAAGATTCTGGGGTAGAGAGTCGAGTACTTTCTGAAAGTGGTGGTGAGGCAAAGATGAGTGTACTCGTCGTTGCTACTCTCAATGAGACACTCGTGAAGTACACTGAAGTACTGCAAAAGACACAGCTTCCTCTTGATGCGCTTGAGATTGAGGCATTTTCAAATATTCGCTCTATCATGACTCGCGAGCTCTTCCCTGTCCTTATCATCGATATCGGAGCGTCAAAGACCAAACTCACGATCGTTGAGCACGGTATCGTTGAGACATTTCGTCTGGTGAACCATGGATCACAAGATATGACACTTGCGATTGCGCACTCACTTGAGATGCAGTTTGACAAGGCAGAAGCGCTCAAGAAAGAGCACGGTCTCATCCCGACACCTGAGCATCCTCACATCCCTGATCTGATCAAGACACATCTCTCGACAATCTTTCAAGAAGCAAACGCAACAATGCTCGCATATGAAAAGCGATATAACAAAAATATCGGCAAAGTTATCTTTACCGGGGGAGGAGCGATGACTCGTGGACTCCTCGAATACGCAGGACAGAGTTTCTCTGCCGAAGTTGCGCTCGCTGATCCATTTGCAAAGATAGAATCACCAGTCTTTCTCAAAGGGGTGCTCAAGGTCACTGGTCCCGAGTTCTCAATCGCTGTGGGTCTCGCACTCAAAAAATTGTCATAAAAAACGCCCCCTTCGTAAGGGGGCGTTGAAGCTTTCATGAAAGCTCTTCGAGGTTGTTGTGCCTCTTGATCAAGATAAAGCCATCACCAATCCGTTGTCTTATTTTTTCCCAGACTTGGTTGTACCCATGGTAGTCACGATACTTGGTGATAGTCTTGAACTGATCGAGCATCTTTTGAATCAATGCGTCGTTTGAACCATCGAGCACCCTGTTCATTTCATCCAACGCACAACTCATTTCATAGTTGTTGAAAGTCAGCTTTTGCTTGATCTCTGACACTTTAATAAGTGAGGGGACAAAAGGTGTCGACGCAATCAACTCATCGGTGATCTTTTTCTTTTCACCACAGGAGAGCATTGCGACGATATCGTCCCAGGTGATCTCCTCGTTTCTTTCCACTTTTTTCGTAAAAGCGGCGAGCACTTCTTCTCTCTTTTTTTCTTTTTTAAGATGAGCTTCCTCAGCACTCTTTTGTGCCTGCTCTGCTTGTTGCTTCCGAATTTTTTCTGCTTTCATTGTTTTTTTTCTTACTTTGAATGCAATGAAGATACCGATTATTGACAATGCAATGAGAAGCACAAACCAAAAGGGGAGAGTTCGAAATAATTCAAACGTGAAAAAATTCTGCACATTCTTCCAGAATTGGATAAGAGTGCTTATCACTCCGATCGCAATAAAGAAGAGTGTAAAGAGATAGCCTTTGTCTTCTAAATATTCTTTGCTAATCCCTTCTTCATTTTCGTAGAAGAGCAGGTGAGTAATACCAGCGAAGGTGATTACAAGCCAGATCATCTGGGACAAGAAAAATAGGTACAGACCCGTTAGAACTGTTACAAACGCTATTATCCCTAGCAGGTTTGTCCATGTCGTTGGGTCATCAAGAGTATCTCCAAAGGACCCCTTTTTGTTGGTTGAACTTCCAACCCAGATAAAAATAGTCAAAGCGATGACTATTACCCATCCGAGGGATGACCAGGGATTTGTTGAAACATCAGCTTTCCATAGTATGATCGCGATGGTGCTTGTTACTACTCCCAGGCAGAGATGCCACCTACTGTTATCTTTTTTTCCAAATACTTTCAACATAATGAAGATAGGAAAGATTGCAACGATTTGCCCCGAAGTACTCACATCCAGGAGTGTTCCGATAATAGGTGTGAGAATGACGACGAAGGGGAATCCTCCCCAGTACAGAATTTTGTTCAAAGCTTTTTTCATGATTTGTTGTTTTAAAAGATCAAAATCCGGTGTTTTTAGAAGCTTTTAATCGCTTCACGTGTATCCGCAGATACCTTTTACGTCCCTCCGGTTTTGCGGACGATTCGAGTAGTATTATAGCATATTTATACAATAAAGTCAATGTATCTCGGATATTCCATTTCAAGACAGAAAAATATTTTTATCTTTCGAAAAAGATTTTTTTGTTCGCAAAAAAACTTTTTTCGCAATCCACTGCTTTCTTCTTTATTCTCTTGCGCAGTTGTCGTAAATGCGGGATAATTTATGTACTGATGGATCCTCAAATTCCTACATCGTTTATTCCCAAGCGTCCTGTTGTGTCAGGAGAAGTAACTTCACCGTCGCGTAGTCACGTCGTCGGACTTTTGACACTGCTCACTGTTGTCGTTGTGCTCGCAACGGTTATATCGGGGGTAGGGGTGTACCTGTATCAAAAATCACTTGTGGTTCAGAAACAAAAATTTGAAGCGTCGCTCGCTGAAGCTCGCGATGGTATCGGAAGTGATTTCCTCTCCGATATGAAGCGTCTCAATGCTCGCATCACAGGAGTCAAGACATTGCTCCAGTCACACGTGGTTGTCTCACCATTGTTTGCTGCGCTCGAATCGACAACGCTTCGCTCTGTCCAATATAGGACATTTTCATACGAGTTCCGAACGGATAATGCGACCAAACAACAGATGGTCGAAGTGAAGTTGACGGGTGCTGCACGCAGCTATAGTACAATCGCGCTTCAAAGTGATGCGTTTGCTCAGAGTTCTTTGATTAAAAATCCTGTTTTTTCAGGACTCACGATCGAAGACAAGACAGGGAACGTCTTGTTCCAGTTGACCTTTGATGTTACACCCGAAGATCTTTCTTTTCAGTCATTTATTGATGCTAAAATGAAAACAACAGGGCAGCAGAGCATCGTCATTCCTGATGAGGTCGTACCGCAATCACCTGAAGCAACACAATGAGAACCATACTACTTTTAATTATCATACTGGGATCGATTGGAGGTTTTTTGCTTTTTGTAAAACCACAGTACGAAGTTGCTCGTGATATGAAGCGTGAGATTGCGCTTTCGACGAGTAGTCTCGATACCGCAGAGAGACTCAAGACCTCTCGTGAAGAGCTCATCACCAAGTACAATGCAATCCCAAAGTCAGATCTCGACAATCTCAAAACACTCCTTCCTGACAGTGTCGATAACATCAGACTCATCATCCAGATGGATTCGATTGCATCTCGAAACAACCTTTCGATTCTTCGCAATGTCGAATACCAAGTCACAAAAAAGTCGACGACCCCAGAGACTCAAAACCAGAGCCCTGAAGCCTTTCGCAAGCCGTACGGCGAGTTTGCGATATCGTTTCAAACGACGGGGCAGTACAAGAACTTCCTCTCATTTATTTCAGATCTCGAAGAAAACCTTCGCCTGGTCGACATTACCACAATCGAATTTCAGCCTACCAGCGGAGTGCAGAGTCTCACCGGCAACATGACGTACAAGGTAACCCTAAAAACCTATTGGCTTAAACAATAATTATGAGTAAACGAGTAAAAACTTTTGCACTGATTGTCCTTGCGATTGCGGTCGCGGTCCTCGTATTTTCTATGATGGGGGGAGATGCTCCTGCGACGCCTTCGGACAAGTCACCACTTTCTTCATCAGGGGGAGTGTCACAGCCTCTTGATATGCAAACTGCAGAATCAGCAACCGGTGAGTTTGCAACAATGCTCGCAAGTATCAAGAGTATCTCTATCGATGATTCTATCTTTTCAAACCCTGCCTACAAGACACTCCGTGATCACCCTATCAATATAGGTACCGACACTATCGGTAGACCAAATCCTTTTGCGCCCGTAGGGACTGATAATGTCGACCTTTCAAATGCTCCAACCGTACAGACGCTCCAACCAGGAAAAGTGACGAGTACAACTGCTGAACTTTCCGCACAGGTTTCATTTGCAACGACTGCTCCCGTTTCGATCGTGTTCCAATATGGCACCACTGATGAGTATGGAAGTGTCACTCCGACACTCACGTTTACAAAGAGCGGAACCGCAGTAAGCGTCCTCTCTGGCCTCACTCCAAATACAAAGTACTACGTACAAGCAGTAGCGGTAGTCGGATCGACGACTTCGGTAGGTAATGTCATGACATTTACCACCACCACTCCACCTGTAGCACGGTAGACATGTTTTTAGATTTTCTTCTCTCACAAAATATCATCACTGAAGTGCAGTACAATCGTGCACTGACAGAGCTCGATACAAAATACGAAGGAGATGTGACCAAGACACTGCTTGCGCAGGGGGTGTCAGAGGACACGATCACGCAATCAAAAGCGTCTTTTTATAAGTTGCCGTATCAAAAGGTACGTCCGCAGGATGTCGCCTATGAAGTGCTCAAATACATCGAGGAAGACGCTGCTCGGCATTATCGATTTGTTCCTATTGCGTTTGCTGAAGGGGTGCTCTCAGTTGGGGTGACAGAGCCTGAAAATATGGAGAGTATGAATGCGCTCCAGTTCATCTCGTCAAAGCTCGGCGTGCCATTTAAGGTATTTCTTATTTCGCTTACAGACTTTCTCTCTGTTGTTGAAAATTACAAAGCGCTTTCGACCGAGGTTGATCAGGCTGTTGGTGACCTCAACAAAGAACTCGAAGTAGCAAGCATAAAGAATGCAAAAGAAAATCCTTTCAAAGCAGAAGACATCATCAAAAAAGACGGCACGATCGTCGAGGACGCTCCGATCATCAAGATAGTGGATGTGATTATTGCACATGCGATATCGGGGCTTGCTTCAGATATCCACATCGAAAACAACGGTGCAAAAGTAAAGATCCGATATCGTGTCGATGGGACACTCCATACTACACTTGAGCTTCCGCTTACTACTTTTGATGCGATTATTGCCCGTATAAAGATCCAGGCGAAGCTTCGCCTCGATGAAAAACGCCGTCCTCAAGACGGGAGCTTTGCCACGATGATTGATGGGCGCAAAATCGAGTTTCGTGTTTCTACATTCCCTGCATATTATGGTGAAAAGATCGTGATGCGTATCCTTGACTCAGAGAGAGGGGTCAAATCGCTCGAAGATCTTGATTTTAGACCAGAACATCTCGAGATGGTAAAAACCGCACTTGAACGACCCTACGGGCTCATCCTTATCTCAGGACCTACTGGTTCCGGAAAATCTACGACGCTTTATTCTATGCTCTCTGCGGTTGATCGCGAAGGAAGCAACGTAGTGTCTCTCGAAGACCCTGTCGAATATCAGATCAAAGGAGTGACGCAATCACAAGTGATGCCTGAGATCGGGTACACCTTTGCGTCAGGACTTCGTTCTATCTTGCGACAAGACCCGAACATCATCATGGTGGGGGAGATTCGTGACAAAGAAACGGCACAGCTGGCAATCCAGGCTGCGCTCACGGGACACCTTGTCTTTTCAACGATCCACACCA
Organism: Candidatus Nomurabacteria bacterium; assembly: GCA_052034745.1. Taxonomy (GTDB): domain Bacteria; phylum Patescibacteriota; class Minisyncoccia; order Phycocordibacterales; family UBA9973; genus UBA4124. The sequence continues at coordinate 5,931 of JBPOIF010000042.1, forward strand.
ACAACTCTATCGGTATTGTTCCACGTCTCATCGATATGGGAATCGATCCTTACCTTATCGCGCCGACATTGGTGCTCGCGATGGCCCAGCGTCTCGTCAGACGAGTACACCCTTCGGCTCGAAAAGAGGTACCGTTGGATGAGGTAACAAAAGAGTTCATCACCAAACAATTTGGTGATCTTTCCCCTGAGTATAAGCAGAAGCTCAATCTCGGAGACACTATGTATGAAGTTGTTCCTTCTACCGAAGCACCTTCGGGGACTCGTGGGCGTGTCGCAGTGTTTGAGATGTTCGCCATAGACAAAGACCTCCAGGATATGATCCTCAAAAACCCTGTCGAAGGAGAGCTCTACAAGATTTGTCGCGCAAAAGGGATGATCACACTCCGCGAAGATGCGTTGCTCAAGTCGCTCCAAGGCAACGTTACGATGCAAGAGGTATACGGACTCTAGTATTTCACTAGCATCGTTTGTCGTAGGTGCGCTATACTATCTATCATGGAAACCGCAGACGCATCGACTGAAGAAAAAAAAGAACTCATATTGATTATTGATGACGATTCGTTTCTTCTCGATATGTATGCGATCCGATTTACTCAGGCAGGATATCATGTAGAAACTGCATCAAATGCCGAAGAGACGCTCACCAAGCTTCGAGCAGGACTTACTCCAAAAGTCATGCTTCTGGATGTCGTGATGCCAGCAACTGATGGGTTTGAACTTCTCGAGACTATCAATCAAGAAAAGCTCGTGCCAGATACAGTAAAGATATATCTGTCCAACCTTGGTCAAGAACAAGATATCGCACGAGGAAAGTCACTTGGTGCCGCAGGATATATCGTAAAGGCAAACAGTACTCCTTCTGAGGTCGTCGCAAAAGTAAAAGAAATCGTATATGGCAACTGATTACAAAAAAACATTTGAAGATTTTGTTGAGACACTCATCAACCAGGATGGTTCGGACCTGCACCTTTCGTCAGGGAGGTCTCCCTCTGTTCGTGTAAACGGAGAGCTTATTGCACTGCTCAATCATCAACCATTTACCCAGGAAGACATGGTGGGTATTTTTCAAGCTATTCTGCCAGAAGAGCATTACAAGCGATTTGTTGCGACACAAGAGCTTGATTTTTCATATACCTATCAAGGAACTATTCGGTTGCGCGGAAACGCGTTTATCCAAAAGGGTGGCTATAGCATGGCGCTGCGCCTCATTCCCCATGTCAAAACACTCGAGGAGCTCAGGCTTCCGCCAGCACTTGCAGAGTTTGCTCGCAAGAGACAAGGATTTTTCCTTGTGGTGGGTCCTGTAGGACAAGGAAAGTCTTCGACGATGGCATCGATGGTCTCTCTCATCAACGAAGAACGTGCAGCGCACGTGCTCACGATCGAAGACCCTATCGAGTACGTATACGAACAAAAGAAATCAATCATCGATCAGAGAGAGGTAGGCATCGATACTACTTCATTTGAGGCTGCACTCAAAGGCGCCTTTCGAGAAGACGTGAACGTCATCTTGATCGGTGAGATGCGTACTCCTGAGACGATTGCGACCGCGGTGACCGCAGCAGAGACAGGTCACCTTGTTCTGTCGACACTCCACACCAACAACGCATCGCAGACAATCGATCGTATTATCGATTCGTTTCCTGCAGAACAGCAGGGACAGATACGTATTCAGCTCGCAGCATCACTCATCGGAATATTTTCTCAGAGACTTGTTCCTCGGGTATCTGGCGGTCGAGTTCCTGCGTATGAACTCCTCATCAACAACAACGCCGTACAGAACCTCATTCGAGAAAACAGAACACACGAAATCGATATGGTAATCGAGACAGGCTTTGAGCAAGGGATGGTCGACATGAACCGCTCACTTGTAGAGCTTGTTCGTCAGGGAGAGATTACCCCAGAGACAGCATTTTCGTACTCATTGAATCCTAAAAATCTTGAGCGTTTGCTCTAATCATCTGCTATGAATTTTAAATACCTTGCCATCACAGACAAAGGGGAGAAGCGCGAAGGGTTGATCGATGCGGTCAATCGCGAACTTGCTATCACAGGGCTTCAACGTCGTGGACTGATTGTGACGTCGCTCAAATCAGAACAAGAAGCACGTAAGTGGTTTGAGATAGCGCTTTTTGAGAGCATCCCGATGAAGGATATCGTGATCCTCTCACGGCAGATGTCGACACTGTTTGAGGCGCAAGTGTCTGCGCTCAAGGCTTTTTCGCTTCTTGCAAACAATACAGAAAACAAGCTTCTCATGCGCAAGCTCAATCAAGTCGTCTCTGACTTGCAGGCAGGGTCATCAATTGCAGGGGCACTGTCAAAACATAGCGATGTCTTTTCAGACTTTTATATCAACATGGTGAAAGCAGGTGAAGAGTCAGGAAAGCTCACACAAGTCTTTTCATACCTTGCGGATTATCTCGATCGTCAGTACGCACTCACATCAAAGACAAAGCATGCGCTCGTATATCCTGCGTTTGTCATCGGTATCTTTGTCATCGTGATGATCCTCATGTTTACGGTCATTGTGCCGAAGTTGTCGGTGATCATCATGGAGAGTGGTCAAGAGATTCCTTTTTATACAAAGATAGTGATGGGGATCAGTAGCCTCCTCGTTGAGTACGGTATATTTATACTCATTTTGTTTTTGGTGGGTGTCGGATACTTGATTCGCCTGACTCGTACAAAAAAAGGAAAGGCGCTCATTGATGACCTCAAGGTGACAACACCGCTCATTAGCAATCTGTACAAGAAGCTCTACCTTGCCCGCATCGCGGACAACATGGACACCATGCTTTCATCGGGGATCCCTATCGTACGAGCTATTGAGATCACGGGTTCTGTCGTCGGGAACCGCCGATTCCAGGACATACTGACAAAAGCAACCGAAGCAGTGAAGGCCGGAAAATCATTCTCAGAATCTCTCGAAGTGCACCCTGAAATACCAAAGATCATGCCACAAATCATCAAGGTGGGTGAAGAAACAGGTTCTATGGGCGCCATCCTCAAGATGCTTGCGAAGTTTTACAACAGAGAAGTGGATGAGGCTGTCAACACGCTTGTGGGACTTATCGAGCCGTTCATGATCGTCGCGCTTGGACTTGGGGTGGGACTTCTCCTCGTTTCTGTTCTTGTCCCTATCTATAACATCGCAGGGGGAATAGGCTAATCGGCTGGGGAAAACCTATTATCCGTAGTCTGTATCGTGGTACACTATATATCGTTACAAAGATATTTGTAATAATCGATTATTAAAATTTCGAAATAAATCATTAATTTTGTTATGAAAAAAACTTACGAAAGAGGTTTTACCTTGATTGAACTCCTTGTGGTGATCGCAATCATTGGTATCCTCGCATCAGTGGTGCTCGCATCACTGAACTCAGCTCGATCAAAAGGAGCAGATGCTGCAATCAAGGCAAACTTGAACAACATGCGCGCTCAAGCAGAGCTCTTCTACGATTCAAACACAAGTTCATACCTTCCTTCAGGAGGAACAGCTATTTCAACAGCTGCAACTTGTCCTGCATATAGTGCGTCTGGAACAAGTATGGTTTCAAAGGACCAAAATATTGCAAACGCAATATCTCAGGCCGCTACTCAAGGGGGATCATTTACTACTTGTCTCAACACCGCTTCTATGTGGGCCGTTGCTGTTGTGCTCAAAGCAGACAGTACAAAGGCATGGTGTGTTGACTCATACGGTCAATCAAAGCAAGTTGCTGATGCAAGTGCTTACACCCAAACAACTCTGAACGCAGACATTGCAACTGCTACTGGTTGCGGAAGCTAATCGATACTATAGTTTCAAACAAAAAGCCCGGTATTCCGGGCTTTTTGTTTGTCATGGTATACTTTTTGTCATATGTTCAAAAGAAATAAAGGGTTCACTTTGATTGAGCTTTTGGTGGTGGTAGCAGTGATCGGAATATTTGCAGCAGTGACGCTTATGGCGATTGATCGCAGTAGAGCAAAAGGGGTAAATACTTCTGTGAAAGCAAATTTGCGTACGGTAAGTCAGCAAGTAGAGATGCGTTTCTTAAATGTGTTTTCGGGGTCATATGGTACGGTTGATCATACGCTCGGACCGTGCACACCAACTCCTGTTGGTTCAGTCTTTGATGATCCTACGATTCAGCGAGTCGTGACTGAGTTGCAGCGACAAACAGGATCGACGCCGGTCTGTGCATCGACATCGACAAAATGGGCTGTCTCTGCACAACTCAAAATGGCAGAAGGGGGCAACTCGTACTGGTGTGTTGAAACAGAAGGAAAAGCAAAAGGAGAGGTTGCTGCAATCACGGGGACACTCTGTCCATAACAAACAAAACTACCGACACCATGTCGGTAGTTTTGTTTCAGAGGGCGCGCATTGTACAATAGAGCTATGATATTTCTTCCCATCATTATTTTTGTTCTCGGGCTCATCATCGGGAGTTTTCTCAATGTTGTTATCTTGCGTATGAATACCGGCCGGAGCATTGCGTCAGGTCGTTCGATGTGCGCGCGATGTAGTCGACCACTTGCATGGTATGAACTCATCCCGGTATTTTCATTTATCGTACTTCGTGGAAAGTGTCGAACGTGTCGAGTTCCTATTTCGTTTCAATACCCAGTGGTAGAACTTGCGACAGCGGTTTTGTTTGTGTTGCTTTATATCAAGGTTGCGCTCGGGGGAGGACTTACTCCTTTTGCATGGCTTTCGTTTGCATTCGCATGTGTGGTAGGGGCGCTCCTTGTCGTCGCAGGAGTCTATGATGTTCGTCACAAGATTCTTCCTGATACGGTGATATACCCGTTTCTCCTTGTTGCAGTGCTTGGAATCGTTGTAAAGGCGACCATGGTTCCTGAGTTCAACGGACTCAAAGCTCTTTTTGATGGGGTTATCGTAGGGCTTCCGCTCTTTCTCTTGTGGGCGGTGTCGAGAGGGAGACTCATGGGCTTTGGTGATGTGAAGCTCATGCTTGGTGTCGGATGGGTGCTCGGGCTCTCTCAGGGGATAGCAGGACTTGTGATCTCGTTTTGGGTCGGAGCGATTTTTGGACTTTTTTTGATCGCACTGTCACATCGCTATAGCATGAAATCGCAAGTTCCTTTTGGACCATTTTTGATTATTGGTGCACTTATTGCAGGTCTGTGGCAGGTCTCGCTCTCTGCTCTTTTTCCACTTGCTGTATGATGCGCATGACCCATACAAACACACGAGCATCGTTTCGATCACAACAAGGACTCACGTTGGTTGAGCTCATTGTTGTGCTTGGTATCGTCGCAGTTGTTTCGGGTGTCATCATGTTTAACTATGCAAAGTTTCGAGGTACCGCAACATTGCGCGGACTTTCTCAAGAAGTAGCGCTCACTATCCGCAAAGCGCAAACGTATGCAACGAGTGTTCAGTCCATCACGAGTGGAGGGGGGAGCACTACTGCCTTTCCTGCTTTTGGAATCAGTGTCTCTCTTGATGGTGATGTTGCATCAAACACAGGAGATACGAGCAGGAAACAGTTCATCTTGTTTGCAGATATCCCCGATGTGTCAGGTTCGACCGATGGGATGTATAGCAACGGAGGTACTTGCGGAAATCCGGGAGAAGGAAATGAATGTCTCGAGAGCTTTGCGATCAATACCCCTGATCGCATCATGGAGCTTTGTACTGATGACGGATGTATGACGAGTGGGACGATCGACATTGTCTTTAATCGTCCTGCACCTGATGCATACCTCTGTGTACTCAGTGGTGCAGCATGTCAGATCAACCGTCCTTCTTTTGTCAGTCTCGTTATCCAGGCACTCACCGGGGAAGAAAAGATTGTTACAATATGGAATACAGGACAGATCAGTATCGAGTAGAAATAGTTATGAAGAAACAACAGACACATCACCATGCGCGGCATCTCTCAAAAGGATTCACACTCGTTGAGTTGATGGTGTCGCTTGGGATATTTATGGTAGTGATTATGGCAGCCATCGGGTCTCTCTATTCGGTCAACAATGCATCTCGTAAAGTAGAGGCGATGCGCAACGTGCTCGACAATCTCAACTTTGCGATTGAGTCGATGAGTCGAACGATTCGCACAGGGACCGACATCGTCTGTGAAGGATCACTCAACGGCACTTCGACAAACAACTGTACTTTTGAAAGCGCATTTGCAAGCCCTGGAGAGAGAATCTCGGTGATGAGTACTCTCGGCAACGTCGGACTCGTCGAGTATCGATGGGCTATCAATCCTACGACTAACACGGGCGTCATTGAAAAATATGTCGCTGGGGATTGGGTCTCTATCACTGCACCTTCGATTGATATTCAGCACCTTTCTTTTTATGTCGATGGTGCTGACGATAGCACCACAGGAGCAGATGACTTTTCACAACCAAATGTCATCATGCTCATCCAAGGTGTTGCCACTGCGGAAGGGGACTCCGCTCCGTTTTCAGTACAGACATTGGTAACCTCTCGAACATTTGAGTAATCACTTTATGAAATATCTTTTCAACACACAGCACATGAGACAACAGACACAAAAAGGATTTACCTTGATTGAGACGATTGTTGCAACTCTCATACTTTCGCTTTCGATCGGAGCATTGCTTTCCCTTGCTGCAGGAGGGTTCTTTTCCGTTCGCTATGCGCGCAATCAAATCGTCGCGGACAACTTGTTGCAAGAAGCGCTCGAGTATATTCGAAAGAGCCGAGATGAGGCATTTATTCAAGGAGTATCGTGGGACACGTGGCGAGCAACCCTCAATGTAGACTCGACAGGAGGTCTTGTTGGTTTGGGGACTGCAAGCGGATGTTTTGCTGCAAATGGTTGTTCGGTGGATCCGTATACGAGCCAGTTTAAAATAAAAGCTTGTGGTGCAACATGTCCCGCAACGATATTTTATCCGCTTTCTTCTGGTGGTTTTTATGGGTATGCAAGCGGAGTCTATCCTTTTAGTACGAGCGGTATCACTCCCGTGACCACTTCATATGTGCGAACGATTACTGCTGAAAACACCAACAGCGATCAACAGCTTCTCGTCACTGCACGTATCCGTTGGTCAAACGGCAACACGACAAAGACAGTTTCGCAGTCGACGATCCTCTCTAACTGGAATCAACCCTAATGAAACAATATCACCAAACAAAAAAAGAAGGCTTTGCGCTCCTCTATAGTGTGGTCATTATCAGTTTGATTTTGACGATTGCAATCAGTATCTCAAACACTTCATATAAACAGACCATCCTTTCAAGTCTCGCAAAAGATTCACAGATTGCGTTTTATCAGGCAGACGCGGGTGCTGAGTGTGCTATGTACTATGATCTCGTGCTCAATCAGTTCCCTCTCGGGACTGTGGTGGCAGGTGCTCCTGCAACAATCTCTTGTGGCACGACGACACTTGCTCTTGTCTCGGGTGATAGCGATGATGACTATTTCGTCTATGAACGACAATCACCGGTGGCGACTGACCCTTGTTTTGAGGTGATTTTTGATAAAATAACTGACCCTACAAAGAGCACAATTGACGCCCGGGGAAACAATCGTTGTGGTGCAGGACCTCGTCAGGTAGAGCGTGCAGTTCGGGTACAATACTAGTTATATGGATCGGGCCAAGGTACAAGAGAGGATCGCGCAGTTGCGGGAAGAGATTTCTCGTCATGCTGATGCGTACTATATCAAGGATGCTCCAACGGTTTCAGATGAGGTGTACGATTCTCTTGCGAGAGAATTAAAGGCCTTGGACAAAGAATATCCTGAGTTTGCAGATCCTAACTTTATTATCTATCGAGTCGGAGGTGCTCCGCTTGATGTGTTTGTAAAAGCGGAACACACCACTCGCATGCTTTCTTTGAATGATGCTTTTTCTTTCGAGGAGGTAGATGATTGGGATACTCGTATCAAAAAGCTGACGCCTTCCGCAACATTTCATTATTTTTGTGAACTTAAAATGGACGGGCTTGCTTGTTCTCTCATTTATAAAGATGGGAAGCTTGTGCGCGCGGTCACACGAGGAGATGGGGCGATAGGAGAGGACATCACACAGAACGTGATGATGATCGATGCGGTCCCGCTTGTATTACTTGGTACCCATAAGGGCGTTATCGAAGTTCGAGGAGAGATCGTGATGTCTCATGCAACACTTACTCGTCTCAACAAGAAATATGAACGCGCAGGCAAACCACTTCTTGCAAATACGCGAAATGCTGCAGCGGGTTCTGTTCGTCAGCTCGATGCTCGTCTTACAAAAGAACGCCAGCTTGATTTCTTTGCGTGGGATATTGCCCAGTGTGATGAGCAGATGTTTTTGTTACACAGTGAAGAACATGCATTTTTGCGAACGATAGGATTTGCGGTTGCTCCGTTTGAAAAGGTGTGTGCTTCGCTTGAGGAAGTGAAAGAAACAATTGATGGTATCTCAGAAAAGCGAGACACGATTGGATTTGGAACTGATGGGGTGGTTGTACAAGTCAATGAACTTGCGCTCCATATGACACTTGGTGTTGTTGGAAAGGCTCCTCGTTATGCACTCGCTTATAAATATCCTGCTGAACAAGCAACAACAACCGTCACAGATATCTCGGTGCATGTGGGGCGTACTGGTGTGCTGACACCTCTTGCTCATTTTGTTCCTACAAAAGTTGCAGGTTCCACCGTATCAAAAGCAACACTGCACAATAGAGAGCAGATTGAACGACTCGATATTCGAGTGGGTGATACAGTCGTTATTCAAAAAGCAGGAGACGTTATCCCTGAAGTTGTTGAAGTGCTCAAAGCATTTCGTCCAAAGAAAACGATTCAATTTATCATGCCAGGTGAGTGTCCAGAGTGTGGGAGTACTGTTGCACAGCGAACCGGCGCATCGGGAGAATCGACGGTTGCATTTTATTGTACAAACGACACCTGTCCTGCAAAGCAGACGCGAAGTATCACGCATTTTGTCCAGACAATGGAGATCTATGAAGTCGGGCCAAAGATTGTCGAGCGGCTCCAGGATGAAGGACTCATCTCTGATGCTGCAGACCTCTTTGCACTCGAGGAGGCTGATCTTGCGGGGCTTGAACGGTTTGGTGCAAAAAGCGCTGAAAATATTATTCGTGAGATTGCATCAAAGAAAAAGCCTCCGCTTGATCGCTTTGTTGCATCGCTCGGTATCATGCATGTGGGGGCGCAGACCGCTAGAGACATCGCGCTTCATTTTGGCACATGGGATGCGTTTTGGAATGCGTCGGAAGTCGAACTTGATAGTATCGAAAATATCGGTCCTGCGGTTGTCGAGAGCATCCTTTCATACAGAAAAAGTCATCATGCAAAACAATTTGTGAAAAAACTTTTTGCAAATGGGGTAGAACCACAGATGCTTCGCGTGCAAAAAGGGGGAGTGTTTGAAGGAAAGACATTTGTGCTGACGGGGACACTCTCGACGCTTTCACGAGAAGCCGCAAAGAAGATCATTCAAGATCGTGGGGGCAAAGTCGCAAGTAGTGTTTCAGTAAAAACGGACTATGTGTTGGCAGGGGAAAATCCAGGAAGCAAGCTTGCCGAAGCAGAAAAACTCAACATCAGTGTCCTCTCTGAGGAGCAGTTCATAAAAATGGTGAAATAAAAAAACGGCTGAATAGATATCAGCCGTTTTTGGTATTTGGGACGCACTCTGTACCCCGTAGGAGTTTGTAAAAACAAATACCGTTCTTAGGTAGAGTTCAGTTTAACATTGGAACCACCTTGCTTCATTTCTGGGGAAATGGAATCAATGAAAAATTTAAAGAACTCTATATTTCATTATAGCATGAATTTTAAATAAAGTCAATCAAGTGAAATAAGCCCTTGATTTTGCTATGATGATGCAATGATAGACGTTCAAAAGCTTGCCGACCTTGCGAGACTGTCGGTGCCTCAAGAAGAAAAAGACGGTATTGCTTCAGATCTCGAAGCAATCGTTGGCTTCGTTGACCAAGTACAGTCTCGGGACGTTTCTGGTGTTTCGACCGAACTTGACCGGGTCAATATATTTCGAGATGACGTGGTCAATCCGCTCGCAAGCGCCTACGACCTCATCGAAGCTGCGCCAGGAAACCAAGACGGCTTTGTGAAAGTGCCAAAAGTAATCGAGTAATCTGTCGTGATACAAGAACTGCACAAAAAAATAATTTCCGGAGAAATAGCTATCAAGACACTTGTCGATGAGTATGTTGCTCGTGCAAAGGCAGATACGTTCAATGTGTTTCGAGAGGTCTTTGATGATATCGATGAACAGGTGGCACACGCACAAACACTCCTTGAGAAGGGCGAGGCGACACCACTGACAGGGATCCCGATTGCGATCAAGGACAACATCATGTTTGCCGGACATATTGCCGGAGCGTGTTCAAAGATGCTCGAACACCACAGAGCATCATATGACTCTACTGCAGTACAAGCACTCAAAAAAGCAGGGGCGGTGATCATTGGGCGTACCAATATGGATGATGGAGCCATGGGCTCTTCGACCGAAAACTCTGCCTATGGTGTCACACACAATCCTCTCGATACAACGCGTGTCCCTGGTGGTTCATCAGGAGGATCTGCTGCATCGCTTGTCGCTGATATGGCCGTTGTCTCTCTCGGAAGTGATACAGGGGGATCGATCAGGCAGCCGGCAGCATTTTGTGGACTCGTCGGACTCCTTCCAACCTACGGAACAGTGTCTCGTCATGGACTTATCGCGATGGCGTCATCACTTGATGTAATCGGACCGTTTGCAAAATCTGTTGATGATGCACAGATACTTTATGAAGTACTCAAAGGGCGTGATGCGCTCGATAGTACATCGGTCGATCATCCGGCACAGAACGTTTCACCGCTCAAGAAAAAGCTTGCGATTCCAAAAGGGATATTTGATGCAGGAGGGTGTGATGCATCAGTAAAAGAAAATTTCCTTTCCACTGCTGCGAAATTGAAAGATGAAGGGTTTACTATTGATGAGATAGAGCTTCCGCACTTTGCTGACGCGCTCGCGGTCTACTACATCCTTCAACCAGCAGAAGTATCATCAAACCTTTCCCGTCTCGATGGGGTGCGATATGGCGATCGTATGAGCGACAAGAGCGTACTCGACATGTACAACGAAACTCGTGGACAACTCTTTGGAAAAGAAGTCCGACGTCGTATCCTTCTCGGTACGTATGTACTGTCACACGGATACTATGATGCGTACTACAACAAAGCGGTTGCACTTCGTGCGGTGATTCGAAAAGAGCTCGAGCAGGCCTTTGAACACTATGATGCGATTATCACTCCGACGACGCCAACACCCGCATTTAAAATAGGTGAGAAAGCAAACGATCCTGTTGCGATGTACTTGTCTGACCTCTTTACGGTGCCGGCAAATATCGCGCAGATGCCCGCAATCTCTGTACCAAGTGGTACGACAGATGAAGGTCTTCCGGTAGGGTTCCATGCGATTGGTCCTCGCTTTTCTGAAGCAAAGCTTTTTGACCTTGGCAGGATCATCGAAAATATACGATAATACATACGTGCAACCATCAGTCCCTGAACCAATCTTTATCAATATCGAATATCTCTTCTTTCTTATCTTTCGAGCAGTAGGAGGATTTTTTTCGTATGTCTTTTCGAGAGAGTTTCTCGACACCGTGCGATTTGTCGCTACGATACTTGTCATTCTTCTGATTGCCTTTGTGCTCTATCTGTTGGTACGTCTCTATGAGTTGAAACAAGAGTCAGACAAAAAAGAATCAATCGGGCGTTCGCTTCATACACAAGACGGACTCCCGGGAAGTTCTGTTTCGACACTACCTGTTCCTGGGAAGGCAGGGGACACTCCGATAAGTCGACGCAATGAGACATGGGAAGGTATTCGTTCCAAGTTTCTCGGAGACAATCAAAGTGATTGGAGACTGGCAATCATTGAGGCAGATATTTATATGGATAGACTCCTTGATGACAAGGGTTTTCATGGAGATACGACAAGTGACAAACTCAAGCAGATCACTCCAGGAGACCTCGCTTCAGTGCAGATAGCATGGGAGGCGCACAAGGTACGTAATCGTATTGCTCATGATGGCGCAGCGTTTGAACTCAGTCAGCCTGAAGCTCGACGGATACTGTCTTATTTTGAGATTGTTTTTCGAGATCTTGGGGCGATTGAGTAACTTGCGCAGTTCAGTATTTTCTTGTATTATAAACGCGCTCTTCTAGATTTCATCGCGGGGTAGAGAAGTGGTATCTCGTAAGGCTCATAACCTTAAGGCCCAGGTTCGATTCCTGGCCCCGCAACAAGGATAAAAATACAAAAGACCCTCTAGAAAGGGTCTTTTGTATTTTTGGCGCGAACGACGGGACTTTTCCGCGAGTCTTGGACTGGTCAGTCACCAGTCCAAGCTCTGGACACCGACTCGACCATTTCTTCTATTGAAGAAATAGGTCTCCTTCGTTCAAGATCCCGTCGCAAAGTAAAGCAGTTTACTTTGCTTCTTATCTCCCAAAAACAAAATGGCCTAGCATAAAGCTAGACCATTTTGTTTTTGCGCGAACGACGGGACTTGAACCCGCAACCTCCCGCGTGACAGGCGGGTGCTCTAACCAGTTGAGCTACATCCGCAAATTGTTAAATGTGCCGCACTCCTTGTCCGGCCGGGTGTCGGCGGGTGGGATCGAACCACCGACCTTGGGCTTATGAGTCCCACGCTCTAACCAACTGAGCTACGCCGACAAGTAGTTAAGAATATATCATATCCTTGTAAAATTTCAATAATGCTATCTCCTTCAGGATAATTTGTTGACACAATATGAAAGTGGTGCTATAGTACCGTCGTAACTACATTCTCTATTTGTCATGTGTGTAATTGGACACGGTGATGACGGAAAGGGACATCACATTACACCCATACAAATCTATGCAAACATCACATTCAAATCACCGCGCACCACGCGCAGGTAGTTCACGTTTTAATAACTCAGCCCGATCTTCGTCTCCTCGAGGAAGCTTTGGTGCGCATCGTCGCCCGCAGTCTTCATCAACAGGTGCTCGATTTGGATCGAAAGGTCCTCGTTTTGCTCCAAAAAAGCGAGGCGGCCGCCGAGGAGACTTCATTGAAGAGTCACTTTTTGTAAACAAGGCAGTACCAAAGAGCGAGGACACGTTTGTCCCCGTACACACCTTTGACGATTTTGCGATTCCTGAAAAGTTGAAACAAAATCTCATTCACAAAGGCTTTATTGCGCCATCACCCATTCAAGACCAAGCGATTCCTGTCGGACTCTCCGGAAAGGACATCATCGGTATTGCGGCAACAGGGACAGGAAAGACCGCAGCGTTTCTCCTCCCGCTTATCACAAAACTCGTCGATGCAAAAAACAATCAGCGTGTCATGGTGCTCGCACCAACACGAGAGCTCGCGCAACAGATTGAGACAGAGTTTCGTATCTTTACACAAGGGATGCGTCTCTTTAGTGTGACCTGTGTGGGAGGATCTCCTATCCTTCGACAAATGCGTGAACTTGATCGCGGAGTTCATATCGTGATCGGAACACCAGGACGTATCAAGGACCTCATCGAACGAAAAAAGATTCGCATGGAAGAATTTGGTGCGATGGTGCTCGATGAAGCAGACCGCATGCTCGACATGGGATTTATCCCTGACATGCGCTACATCCTCGGACTCATGCCACAAGAGCGCCAGACATTTTTCTTCTCGGCAACGCTTTCTCCTGAGATTCGTCGACTGTGTGATGACTTTTTGAAAGATCCTGTCTCTATCAGTCTCAAGACTCGTGACACCGCAAGCTCTGTTGAGCAAAACGTGGTCCGTGTCGCTGACAAGAGCAAGAAACTCGACACGCTTGTTGAGATATTGTCTCGTCCTGAAGTGAGTAAAGTGCTTATCTTCCGAGAAATGAAGCGTACCGTAGATGAACTTGCTCGAGAGCTTTCTGCGCGCGGATTTAAAGCGCTCGCTCTTCATGGCGACATGCGCAATCGTGAGCGCGATCGTTCTGTCAAAGCACTCGCAAGCGGGGAGGCACATATCGTGATCGCCACTGACGTTGCAGCGCGAGGGATTGATATCCCTGATATCACGCACGTGATCAACTACGATATCCCACAGACCTACGATACCTATGTGCACCGTATCGGACGAACGGGCCGTGGGACAAAGACTGGACACGCACTGACATTCGTCTAGGCACCCATTGAAAAAAAACTATTTTGTGATATGTTTTAGTAGCCTTTCCACTTCTGCACCACAGAAGTTCAGGCAATCATTTACGATAGAAATGGTTTGACCAATGGAAGCACAGCTTTTATTGGAGGCACTCAGACGTTGTAAAAGTTCACTTTTATAACGTCGTTCATTGGCCAATGTAGCTCAGCTGGTAGAGCACCCCCATGGTAAGGGGGAGGTCATCGGTTCAATCCCGATCATTGGCTCAGGTGTACGTATTATCGTTCGCTTTTTATTTTATACAATTATGGAAATTCGAAACATCGCTATTATTGCTCACGTTGACCACGGAAAGACAACCCTTACTGACAAAATGCTTGCGTTTGCAGGTGAGACACTTGCCGAAGGCGCATCGATGGACTCAAACGCTATCGAACGAGAGCGGGGTATTACTATTTATGCAAAAAACACGGCAGTCTTTTACAAAGGAACCAAGATTAACATTGTGGATACGCCAGGACACGCGGACTTTGGATCCGAAGTAGAACGCGTGCTCCGTTCGATTGACTCCGTGCTTCTCATCGTTGATGCCCAGGAAGGTCCGATGCCACAGACACGTTTTGTGCTCAAAAAGTCACTTGAACTTGGAATCAAACCAATCGTCGTTATCAACAAGATAGACAAACCAGGTGCAAACTGTGCGCATACACACGATGCAGTGTTTGAACTCTTTATGGAGCTCGGTGCAACCGATGAGCAGCTCAACTTTACGACCGTCTACGCAATCGGACGCGATGGTGTCGCGATGCGTGCAGAAGCTGACGAAAAAAAGAACCTCGAGCCGTTGTTTGAAACGATTCTCGAAAAGGTGCCCGTTGCTCAAAACGATATCTCAAAACCATTTCGTATGCAGGCGTTCAATCTCGCCTATGACAACTTTCTCGGACGTCTCGCGGTGGGACGTGTCTACGAAGGAGTCGCAAAGGTAGGAGATGTCGTCTATATCAAAACTGATGGCAAAGAAATCCGTCAGGCAAAAGTCGTCAAACTTTTTTCATTCCACGGATTTACTCGTGAAGAAGTACAAGAAGCGCAAGCAGGAGACATTGTCATGCTCGCAGGGATTGCCGATATCTTTATCGGGGAGACAATCACAACAGATAAAGATGCAGAACTTTTGCCATCGATTCATATCGACGAGCCAACAATCGTGCTCGACTTTTTGGTCAACAACTCACCATTTGCAGGTCGCGAAGGAAAGTTTGTCACCTCACGACAGATTCGTGAACGTCTCGAACGCGAACTTGAAATAAACGTCGGACTCAAAGTGGACTTTACTCCCGACCCCAATCGTATTGCCGAAGGGTTCAAGGTCTTTGGTCGCGGAGAGATGCACATCGCGGTACTTCTCGAGACAATGCGTCGTGAAGGGTACGAGATGCAGGTCTCACAACCACACGTCATCATCAAAGAGATCGATGGCGTCAAACATGAACCATTTGAAGAGGTGACTATCGATGTTCCTACCGAATTTCAAGGTGCAGTGATCGAGAAGCTCGGCATGCGCGGATTTATCATGCGCGACATGAAGGTGCACGAGACGCATACTCGTATGATCTTTGAAGGGCCAACACGAGGACTCTTTGGATATCGTGGGCAGTTCCTCGTCGACACAAAAGGCGAAGGGATCATGGCTTCTCGTGTGCTCGACTTCCGTCCACATATCGGAGAGATCGCACACCGCCAGGTGGGCAGTATGGTCTCGATGGAGACAGGGAAGGCACTCGGATACTCTCTCTGGGGACTTCAGGAGCGTGGGACACTCTATATCACTCCTGCGACAGAAGTGTATGAAGGGATGGTGCTCGGCAACACGTCAAAGGGTGAGGAGATGAACGTCAATCCGACCAAGAACAAACAGCTCACCAACGTTCGTGCTTCTGGTACTGACGAAGCGATCAACCTCGTACCGCCATTTACACTCTCTATCGAACGAGGACTTGAAGTGATGCAAGATGATGAATTTCTCGAAGTGACGCCACACAACGTTCGTCTGCGCAAACAGTATCTTACCGAAACTGACCGCGCACGCTCACGACGAAAGGCGTAAATAAAAACGCGTCAACCATAAAGAAAGATTGCGCGTTTTTAGGGCTAACCTTTTACAGCAATGGTTGCAATAAGCATTAAATAAGAAATCCAGAACAATATTGTTGATTTCCGGACTTTCTTTTTTGCTTGTTTTGCTTCATAACCATAAAGGCGAGGGTCGTTGTAGTTGGCGATAATTCTTAATTCTTGCTTCGCCTTCCCTCTTAGGTGTACTGCGAGAAGTGCCAAAGTTGAGAAAATGAGAATACTAAAAGACAATAAATAATCATTTTTCATAATAGTACTTTTTTGCTACATTACAACTTAATATCAATAATGTCAAATTAAAAACTCTCATGGAATAAATTCCATGAGAGTTTTTTTCATAAATTGCAGGAGGGATCTCCACGAGTAAGTGTGGGCAACTGTGCGTCCGTACCTGTCCACCCATTCTGTTTTTTTGGAGTAATCGATTGCCAGGTAGAGGGCGTTGACTTCTTTCTCATCACAATTTGAAGAAAAAAATTTTTGTGCAAGAGCATTCGCTTTGTTCATGTGTTACTTTTTTGAAACACTACAGTTTTTATATTGAAATGTCAAAGATGGAAACATGCAGTAAAATAATGAAGATCTTAAATAAAAAAAGCCGGAACATTTGTTCAGGCTTTTTATTTTAGTTTTTAGCAAACATGCTTTTAAAAGGTTTGGCGTCTAATAAATCGGGCCTATTTGTTTTCACCCAATCTTCGCCATATTTTTCTGTAAACCAGTGTTTGGAAATTGTTTTCCAGGATTCTTCGCTCTTCTTGTGTTTTCTTTTTGCTACAAAGTAACGAATTACGAAATAGGGCACTAATCCTATAACGAACCCCTTGCCTACAGATAACCAACTAATGGAAAGAAGCAATAGTTTCATAGCTTTTATTTTTTGCTACATTACAACTTTTCTGTTATGATGTCAAACACACATGAACGAAAAACGACTCAAAGAATTTTGGAACAAAGAGTACAAAGACCCAGCATTTTTTTTGCTGTCAGAGACAGTGAGTGCTGACCTTGTGAAGTTTGCCCGGTGGCTTCCAAAAGAATACGGAAAAGATGTACTTCGTCCTGATATTGTCGTGCTTGATGCAGGGTGTGGTAATGGGCGCAACCTCTTGTGGATGAACGAACAGTTCCGAGTGAAAGGGTATGGGTACGATATCTCAGATGAAGGTATCGCTCAGGCAAATGCAAACAAGGCAAAGCTGCAGTTCGGGGACAAGGTTGAATTTACCGTGCGGTCTCTCGATGAACTCATCCCGCTTCCTGATGAATCTGTTGATATTGTGCTTGATCTGATGTCATCGCACTTTTTGAAAAATGATGAACGACGTCAGTTTATCAGTGAAGTTGCGCGAGTACTCAAGCCACAAGGAGCGCTCTGTTTCAAGTCGTTCTATGCCGAGCGTGACAGTCATACCAAGGAACTCCTTGCAAAACACGCCGCTGATGAAGAAAACGCGTACATCCATCCCAAGCTCAAAGTGTATGAATACGTGTGGGATGATCAAGCACTCGAAGAGTATTTTTCAAAAGATTTTATTTTGATGAAAAAGGAATTCTCGGGGAAGCATCATATCAAAGGCAAGCCAGCGAAGCGCCGAAGTGTTGTCTGTTATTTTGAAAAGAAGTAGACAGTACACTCACTTGTGTATAATGTAAAATTATGACTTTTGCAGAAAATCTATTTATATTTGGAACGAGTATCGCATTGCTGATTTTAGCAATATGGATGAAGAACATACATTGGGAAAAAATAGGACTGAAACCCAGGTCATGGTATAGGGGGTGGTGGCAAGTGCTATTGTTTAACGTGAGTGTCTTTGCTTTAATCCAAGTGACCATCGCCAATAAAATCATCTCCCTTCCAGACTGGATGGTAGACAAAGACCCAATAGTACCATTGGTAATGATAGTTTTTCTTCAGGAGGTATTGTTTAGAGGTTTGATGATAAGTTGGTTAGAGCGCTTCGGCGAGCGAAGAGCTTTGTGGTGGAGCGTTGTCATCTTTGTTCTCCTTCACTTGATAGCTCCATATACATGGTCCAATACGGGTATTATTTTTGCAGGACTGACTTTCATTGGAGGATATTTTTGGGGATGGCATTTCTTAAGATTTAGAAATGTGTACCTGTTGACAGCTTCTCACCTGTTGGTAAATCTTAGTTTCAATTACATGATTTTTAGAGCATTTTTCTAAAGTTTTCATTTTAATTTTAAACCGGAGAGACAAAAACACCGAAACAATTTATCTTTAGAATTGTTTCGGTGTTATGATCGCATTTCGCGGTATTTTTTGAAATGTTTTATGACATACTTTCTGCCTTTTCGCCAGAAAAGGGGAATCTCTTTGAGGATCAAGATAAAGGTCATCGTACCTTCATGTCTATCTTCATAGGAGAGCGCATTTCGTACCGCTGAAATCAAAAAACGCCGTTCGGAAAAGCTTTTTCTAAAAAAGTGTTTCCAGTGGATGTGGTAGAAAAACATAAGGGATTCTTTTTGAAAATGTAGTTCTTTTTGGTATAGTTTGTCAAATCAAGCCACCTTAGCTCAGTTGGTAGAGCACAGCTTTCGTAAAGCTGGGGTCCTCGGTTCAATCCCGAGAGGTGGCTCAAGACATTTTTTTGTAAGCGAGTTCTGGAAGGAGATATGGTATTATCTATACTATATGAAGAATCTTGTATGGGTATTTGGAGCATTTTTTTTATTTTTTGGAATACAAAACGTTTCAGCGCAGACGATAGTTCCTGAGGTTATTAGTACCAATATCGGTTCTTATAATGTAGAGGTTTATATTCCTGCTGGAGCAAGTGGTTCTCTTCCTACGGTTGTCTTTATTCCAGGAAATGGAGAGGTTGGTTCGGATAGAAATAAGCTCTATACGAACGGCCCTCTCTATTTTATTAAAAATGCAGCATGGCGCCCAGACTTTATTGTCATCGGTGTCCAACCTACCGGAACATGGCCAGGAAACGGTTTTACAAATAATGTCCTCAGTAGTCTCATAGCAAACCCCGCATATCCTATTGATGAGGATCGTTTCTATGTCACCGGTCTCAGTGCGGGCGCCGCAGCGATCGACACATATATAAAGACACAAGCAAACCCTGTCCCCATCGCAGCTGTTGTTCCGATGAGTATCACGATAGATGCTTCTTGTGGAAATTATTTTTCACAGACAGATTATCTTTGTGGAAATGATTTGAAATGGGGGAGTATCCCTGCGTGGGGGTTTGCAGGATCGAGCGATTCTCATTTTGCAAAAATGAAACGTTTTTTTGATCTGCTTATTGCTGCAGGGTATGACGCAAGATGGACTACCTATAGCGGAGGACATAGTGGATGGAACAATCTGTACAACCCCTCATATCGAGAAACTATCAATGGTACTTCGATGAACATCTATGAGTGGATGTTGGAGCATAGTTTAGGGTCTACTCCTCCTCCTTCAAACACCGCTCCAACCGCAAACGCAGGTGCTGATCAATCAATCACGCTCCCTACAGCATCAGTCACTTTCTCAGGAAGTGGTACTGACACTGACGGTTCTATCGCTTCATATGCTTGGACAAAAGTATCAGGCACAGGAGGAACCATCACCAGCGCTTCCTCAGCTTCAACAACGGTGACAGGACTCTCTGCTGGTTCATATACCTTCCGCCTTACGGTGACAGACGATGACGGTGCTACAGGAACAGATACTGTGGTGGTGACAGTGAGTGCGGCGTCAAGTACGGCACCTTCTGCAAATGCGGGCGCTGACCAAACGATCACACTTCCGACAAGTTCTGTGACGTTTTCAGGAAGCGGAGCAGATTCTGACGGAACGATAGTGGCGTATTCATGGGTAAAAACATCAGGAGGTTCTGCAACAATCACATCACCATCGTCAGCAGCAACAACAGTGACTGGGTTGTCAGAGGGGGTCTATACATTTTGGCTCACAGTCACTGATAGTTCAGGACTTACTGATGCCGACCAGGTTGTTGTTACTGTAAATCCTGCACCAACTGGTGGAGGTGGTGGTGGAGGTAGCGGTACGGGGTCAAATACATTTTTGGTTGATTTTGGAAGTACGTATTATCAAACTACTACAACAGGTTGGAACAATGTCATAACTCCTGCAACAGGAACAACACTTTCGCTCAAAGATTCAACAGGAGCAGCCACAGGAGTATCACTTGCCATTACTGACGGATTTATTGATAGTAATACATCTGGAACTACATCGAGTGGAGTATTTCCTTCTACGGCAACTCAGGACTCGTTTTTCTTGGGAACATTTAATGGGGTTTCTGATTCTAACGGCGCAGTTCGTATAAGCGGGCTTTCAAATGCCACAAACTACACACTTACCCTTTTTGCTTCTCGTGTAGCAGGGGATGGTGTTAATCGAACCGCACAATATACCGTAGGGGGTCAGTCAGGAACACTCAATGCAACCGATAACGTATCAGGTACTGTTGTTTTCCAAAATGTTACCCCTTCAAATGGAGTGATTGATATCTCTGTTTCAAAAACAGGAACATGGGCGTATCTGGGTGTTTTGCAGTTAGCGGTATCAAATGGCTCGTCTTCTGATACTTCTGCACCCACTACTCCTCAAAATCTTTCTGCTTCAGGTACCTCTCAAACACAAACAACACTTTCATGGTCAACTGCAACAGATAATGTAGGAGTTACTGGATACAAGATATATAGGGGTGGAACACAAATCGCAACAAGTACATCAACAACATATACTGCGACTGGTCTTTCGTCAGGG
>JBPOIF010000007.1:0-16955 GCA_052034745.1 Candidatus Nomurabacteria bacterium
CAGAAGCTGCGGCTATCGATGTAAAAGAAACGAAGTAGTCATTTTTGATCCGTACTCAAACCCCTTGCCTGTGCAGGGGGTTTTATTATTTGACTTCTCCTCCTTGTTCGTTTAATGTCAGGAAAAACGATCATTATGGAACTTTTTGAAATTACATTAAAGAAAACGCAGGCAAAAGAACAAGGAACAAAGATGACGTATGTTGCTCTTCTTCCCAACACACTTGGTCCAAAAGTGATACGGTCGGGTACCGAAACTATCACCGGAAGATCCGTAGATACTTTGGCAGAAAAAGTGAAAAAGAGGCTTGCAGAGCTTCTTATTGACCTTGATGCCGTTGGAACACAAACAACAGTACAGATGCGCGCAACAAAAAAAGAGACACAGTTGTGTTTTTCAGAAACAGAGTTTCTGAGTTTCAACCAGATCTTATTTGCTGTATAGGTATTGCAGTTGCAGGAGCCAGCACCACCGCGTGCTGGCTTTTCTTGTGGTAGCATACAGGATATGAAAATCATCTCGTGGAACGTAAACGGCATCCGTGCGGTACACAAAAAGGGACTCTTCCTCCCCTTTCTCAAGGCGCACGATCCAGATATATTGTGCCTGCAGGAAACAAAGGCAGAGCAACACCAAAACGAAGTCGACCTATCGGAGTACCACGAGTATTGGAACAGCGCTTCTCGCAAGGGCTACAGTGGCACCGCTATTTTTTCAAAACAAAAACCACTCGCAGTGATAAACGACATCCCAGAATCTATCGCAAAAAAGTATGACCTCGTTGACCAGTACGGCGACCCAAATACCGAAGGGCGTGTCATCACTGCAGAATTCAAAGACATGTTTGTCGTGACGGTCTATACACCAAACGCAAAAGACGATCTCTCTCGCCTGCCACTTCGTCACAAAGGATGGGACCCGGCATTTCTTGCGTATATGAAACAGCTCGAGAAGAAAAAGCCGGTAGTGTTCTGTGGGGATCTCAACGTTGCTCATACACCGGACGACCTCGCTCGCCCAAAGGAAAATGTCGGCAACAAAGGGTTCACTGACCAGGAACGCGCAGGACTCGATCGGGTAGTCGGTGCAGGATTTGTCGATACCTACCGCCTCTTTCATACAGGGAACGGCGGATACTCTTGGTGGAGTCATTTTGCAAAAGCGCGCGAGCGCAACGTCGGATGGCGTATCGACTATGTGTTTGTAAGCGAAGTACTCAAGACGCGTGTGACACGCGCAGATATTCTTCCTGAAGTGTTCGGCAGTGACCACTGCCCTGTCGTGATAGAACTCAAATAAAAATACTCTGCAGTGGGGATGTCCGCAGAGTATTAGCGCGTATGGTTTGCGACGGTGAGGTAGAGGAGCATCGCGATGCCGTGTCGTCGTATAAACAGAAATACTTGTGTACGAAAAATATATACATATACAAATATCTGTATATACAAGAGTGCAAAGTGCTTCCCATACAGCAATCGCAATATCACATACGCAATACTTCCTACGAGGACTTTTGCGAGGAAAAACATTAGGGAGTTTTTTGAATGTGAGTCGATGGCATTTCTCGCTTGCAGGCATCAGTCCCCACGAGAAGGTATGCCAGTAAAACAAGTACGATAAGTCCGAGCAGAGGGTGCAACTTTTTTCTTTTCATGTGTTCGTTTTTGGCATACTACCACCCCTCTTTTATAAAAGAAACCTTTTTGAGAATAAGAGGTTTTTGCTTTCCGCGCTATACTATATAGCAAACAGATTAGTATGAAAGCAGCGTATTTTGAGAAGTTCTATCTCGATTTATGGGAGCATGAGTACCCGTACTGTAGTCAGCCTTCAAATCTTTACGAATTTATTGAAGGAATGCTCTGGATTGCCGAAGAATTTATTCGGCAACACTCCACCACTTTTCGTATTGCCGACCGTGTGTTTGTTCCTTATGAAGAGCGTGAAGATATTGTCCAGTTTTCCGAGCAAGCATCAGAGCTTGCAAAAACACTGACATTACTTCATGAAGACATGGAAGATATCCTGCTGTCAGGATACTATGTCCCCCGTAAATACAGGAGATTGCTCTTGTTTTATCGAGACAAGGTCCTTTCGTTCCATAAGAAATGGGACAAAGCACTTCGTTTTTTAGATAGCTCAATGGTGCTATTGTCCAACATCTCCCTGTATACCGGGGTGGCAAACAGAAATTTTGTACCGGTTTCTGCACACTCTGTTGTAAAGGAAAACAGAGTTTTAATGAAACGAAATTAAGATCAAAAACCGCCCTCACCGGCGGTTTTTTTATTTCTTTACGTTATGTTTCGCGTGCAGCTGTTTCACTTCCCCTTCGTTTACCTCTTCTTTCTTCTCTCTCCCCTTCTCCCCAAGCTCCTTGAGGTCTTTGTCTTTCAACTCATCAAGGCTTTTTACTTTCTCTGAGAGCTTCTCTACAGTGTTGAGCGAAGGGTCTTCGAGTACTTCTTCGAGGAGCGCATGGAGGATCCACCCCATACGAGGGCCTGGTTTCATGTGTAACTCCCCCATCAGGTAGTTCCCATCTATAGCAAGCTGTGAGACTGATATCGGGTCTCGAAGCGCCTCTTCGATCATGGCATGGTATTTGCGGAGTCGATATGGAGCTTCAGCTTTTTTCATACCGACGCGGTCACACTCGCGGACCTGCATGAGAGACCAGATATGGTCAGGCCCTACCTTTGCAATGATTCGACGGACCGCAGAGAGCGTGATCTGTTCTGTATCTGAGAAAAACATGTGGTTTCGGACGAGGGATGTTACACGGGAAACAGTTTCACGTGAAAGGTGGAGCCTATCCAGGACGGTCTTTGTCATACGAGCCCCTACTACCTCGTGACCATAGAAGGTGTATTTGTCGCGTGAACGATCGTACCTTCGAGTCGCAGGTTTCCCGATGTCATGAAACAGTGCCGCAAGGCGGACCTCTGTCGGGAGGTCTTTGTCGGCAGCATGCTGGAGGGCGTGGAGGAGGTGCTCAAAGACGTCATAGATATGTGCGCCCTTTTGTTCACACCCTACCCCTTCGAGAAGTTCTGGAACGACGTATTTGAGGATGCCGGTCTTTTGGAGGATGGCGATACCTGCGCTAGGGTTGCGAGATTCGATGATCTTGACGAACTCGTCTCGGATGCGCTCAGAAGATATGGACCCGAGGAGTGTTCCATGTGTAACAATCGCCTCCAGGGTTTCACTGGATATCGCAAAATCAAGCTGTGTGGAAAACCTCACTGCCCGCAATATGCGTAGAGCGTCCTCTTTGAAGCGATCGTTGGGCTCAAGGACACAACGTACCACTTTGTCCTTTATGTCCTTTATACCGTCAAAAATGTCCTTTATATCCCCTGTCTGAGGGTTAAATGCCAGGGCGTTTATGGTAAAGTCTCGCCGTTCGAGATCTTTTGCTAGTTCTGTTTCATATGTAACACTATCTGGCCTTCGAAAGTCGCTATAGCCTCCTTCTGATCGGTAGGTTGTCACCTGGGCTATGTTGTCTATGTCGGGTGTTTCCCCCGACTTCGCTGAAGCTTCGACGGGCAAGCGTGAAGCTTTATCTGGGGCAATGTTCAGAATTGTGACAGTCCCAAAGTTGTTTTCGTACACAGTCTTGAGGTCGGCAAAGGTTTGCTGGATCTGGTCTGGAGTGGCGTTTGTTGTGATATCCCAATCCTTTGGCTTCCTATCCATAAGGAGGTCTCGTACGCACCCTCCGACAAGGTACGCTTCAAAACCCGCTTTTTGGAGCTGGGCTGTTACATGTGTAACAAAGGTAGGGATTCCGTTTCTATTGATTTTTTCCATGAGAATCTATTTGTGCACCCGTCAGGACTCGAACCTGAAACGAATGTTCCGAAGACATTAATGATATCCATTTCACCACGGGTGCGTATTTCGATAATACTATGAGAGGAGGCATTTGTAAAACCGGATACGGAATGTATACTTATAGGATGAGAAAAGACAAGAAAGAAGCTTTTGAATTAAGGAAACAGGGAAAATCCTATAGAGCTATAACAGAAACCCTTGGTATCTCAAAAAGCACTCTTTCGGACTGGTTCAAGGATGTTGAGTGGTCCAAGCATAAAAAGATAGCAAATATAGGACGCACCACAAGCAAAGAGCACCTCGAACAGATGCACAAGGCGAGAAAGCTCTCCCTAGACAACCTCTACGCAAAAACAAGATCAGAGGCAAAGGATAAGTATCTTTTGTTTAAAGGAGAACCGCTTTTCTGGGCTGGGCTTATGGCCTATGCAGGAGAGGGGGACAAGAGGAGTAGGTCACTTGTCCGTATATCAAACAGTGAGTTTTTTATACACACCATTTTTATTCATTTTGCCGAGACGTATTTAGGTGTTGATAAGGGGAATATTAAGTGTGGACTGCTCCTTTACCCAGATCACAATGAGTCGCTTTGCCGGGAAATGTGGTCAAACATTTTGGGTATAAAAAGGGAAAATTTCCATAAAACACAGGTTATTCAAGGGAAGGAGAGGGTAAAGAGATTGCAATACGGAGTCGGTATGAGTATAATCTCAAGTACCGTTTTGAAGCAGGTGATGCTCGTTTGGCTCTCTCTCGCTCAAGACGAACGATTTTAATAATTGCGGGTATGGTTTAGGGGTAGAATACGTTCTTGCCAAGAATGAGGCCAGGGTCCGAGTCCCTGTACCCGCACAAAGACAAAACACCATAGAAATATGGTGTTTTGTTGTTTCAAGGACCGTCTCTTAGACAAAACCCGTCTTTAATTGTTAAAATAGCTATTATCCACGCTATTTTTGACAAAACTGTGGATAACTGTGTGAGTACTAGGGATAAAAGACAACAAAAAAGTCTTTTTGGAATGTCCATTTGTCCAGAAAGCTTGTATTAAAAGGGGATAATAGTGGTTACACGAGAAACAGTTTCACGTGAAACGTTTTTGAAGTACCTGTCCCGTTAGAAACTCAAAAAATTCAATTTTAAGAGTAAAAAGCTTTCGAAATTAAATAATATAAGGTATAGCAATATTTGTTAAAATTTCTAATGGGATGATCAGACTTTTTACATCACCAACACAGAGTTTTGGAGAAAAAGGGGAGCACGAGGCAGTGGTCTTTCTCAGAAAGGGAGGGTTTACTATTGTTGAGCGAAATGTCGCGAACAAATATGGGGAAATCGATATTGTTGCTCGAAAAGGGGATACTTACTACTTTTTTGAGGTAAAGGCAGGGAAGTATGGCAGTTCGGTGCATCCTCTTGAGAACTTCCACCAGGCGAAACTGCGCAAGTTCGCGGTTTCTGTGGAACACTATTGTCTCATCCATAAGGTCACAAAGTACCAGATGCAAGGGGTAGTCGTCATATTTGACGGGGAACGCCTGCGGTCAGTGGAGGTCATCGATTTGTTCTAAGCACCTTTTGAGCTTCGATGAGGGCAACCCGCCCAACAGCAAGGACGTCGCTTCCCGGACAAAAGATCCGTACGCAAACGCTCAATTCTTTGTTTTCGAGTTTCTTGTTTCTTTGCCGATTCGATCCAGCAGAGCCACTCATTTCGGGCAAGGGGAGTAATGTCTTCCCAGAGAAGGTGAAGTTTTGAGGTATTGAGGAGGATAGTTTTTATCTCCAGAGAGACTTTGTGTACCACTCCAGGAGATACCGTACTTTTGTTCATGAGAATGATTGTAGCAGATTAAGGTATACGGACTGTAGTACAGTGGCAGTATTCACGATTCGGGTTCGTGAGACGAGAGTTCGATTCTCTCTAGTCCGACAAGAGGGGTCTCTGTTTACGGTGTGGAATACGGGAATCGCCCGCGAGTAGTCTCGGGACTCTCTGGGCACCGCCTCGGATTACCTGTCGGTATATCCTCCGGCGTTCGATCCCACGCAAAAATAAAGCAGTTTATTTTGTGCGGAATACGGGAATCGAACCCGTGTCTCAACCTTGGGAAGGTCGCATTCTACCACTAAACCAATTCCGCGTTCTAAAAAATAAGTTTTCTGCTCCGATACCCTGTACCTGTAAGGGTCAAGTACAGCGCCGGGCTGTAGTATATCGGTAGTATACATGTTTTGGGAACATGAGGGCAGGGTTCGATTCCCTGCAGCCCGACAGTGTACTGGACTCCAGGTTTTTGATAAAATATCGCGTATACCCATGCGGGGTTAGTTTATCGGTAAAACATCAGTTTTCCAAACTGAGGTGAAGGGTTCGATTCCCTTACCCCGCACAAAAACAAAAAGGCTGGACCAGGTGTCTATGCCTTTTTGTTTTATGACGGAGGGAAGGGTGTCGAAGGACGGAGGCGGTATACAAGACGACCTTGAGCTTGTCGAAAGGGAGTGCTTGTCGCCGAGTCGGGGTCGCGACCTTTTACAACGTAAAAGAGTTGTGACCGATTCCCTTACCCTACACAAAACAAAGAACTCGACCTTTGTCGGGTTCTTTCTTTCTTCTTGACCGGTTTCTGGTCTGTGGTAGTGTTAGTAAAAATAATAGTTATGCAATTTACTATAAACGATCGATTTAATTCGAAGAAACGGTTAGTACTTTCAATGCAGTTCTTTCACTCTTTTCAGGAACGTACAACAAGTATTTTTGATCTCGCGAATCGGTATATGGATGAGAGTGCGAAAGAAAAGTTCTATTTCGCATATCGCATTCAGATGAACCATATATACCTGCGCGAAGCTCTCGTGAACATTCCTTTTCACAAAACGATGTGTTTTGAACAGAATGAGCTGGTAACAACTGGCTCTGTTATGAGTATTGCAGACACCATTCTTTTTGGAGTGTGTAACTCTGAGCTAGATAGTGGTGCGATTCCTATAGAAACCTTTGTTTCAAGGAACAGTGTTGCTGATCAAAAAGTTCGTTTTTATCAAGTTTTGTTTGAGCATGTGTTTCTCGAGCTTTGTTTGTTGGTAAAACAATCTTTTTTGTTTGTGGGTACAGGTTTGTTTTTGCGAGTACTACCGTACCGAAACAACATTGTGCTGGAGGTTGGGTGCTCAAAAGACCCTGAGCGTAAACACAAAGAGAATCTCGCACTTGCAAGAATGAAAAGTAAACAACTGAAAGATGTTAAAACGATATACAAGAAAGTTTTTGATAAAAAACTTTTTGTGGTATCGAATCAGAACCAACTCTTTTTTCGAATTGAACTCTAATCAAGGTGTCGCATGATGCGACACCTTTTTGTATAAAAAACCACCCTCCGGGGAGGGTGGTGGAAGAAAGATGCATTTAGAGGCTGGCTACGAATTTTTTGACCTCTTTTTCGAGCATTACATCGTTTGTAATGTGCGTTATCCCTTCATTTTTGTTGACGGGCCAGCCTGAGTGAGTCCAGATTGTGCAGGAGATTTCTTTTCGGACTTCCTGTAAGAAATCACTCATGTCACCCAAACTCGCGGTGTCTACTATCAACAGTGTTGTCTCGCGCGGACGCATCATTGCGACCGTCTTTTTTGCTATCCCTGTGTGGGGATAGATAAAAGTGGCGTCGACGCCTTCTTTTTCAAAGGCTTCATGGAACAGAGGTGCAAAACTGTCTTGGTTTCTGGTTAAAAGAGCAATAATAATATTTTTCATGAGTGCTTTTTCACCAATACTACGGATTATTGGTGGGGTGTCAACAGTAGCCTCCCGGCATTTTGTCTGTACAATAATAAGAAAATCGTTTTTTAAAACAATTTAAAACTACACCGTTATGGAAAATGTTCAACCGCTCTTTTTACCAAAGGAGCAATTTGGAAAAGATTTGGTACGGAGGGTAAATGAACATTTTGCCCGTACCAATACTACAAAAAAGGGGACACCTCTTTTATTTATCAAAGCAGGAATACTCTTTTTGTTGCTTATCGGATTTTATGTCGCAGGATTTCTTTTTGATTGGAACCTTTGGGTTTCGATCATGTTAGGAGGGGCGCTCGGAGTGTTAACGGCATCGATTGGGTTCAATGTTGCGCACGACGCTGCACATGAAGCTTTTTCTGAAAAAAAGTTTTGGAATATGTTGCTCGGGTATGCATTCAATCTGCTCGGCGTGCTCGTGTTTCTTTGGAAGAAGAAACACAACAAAACACATCATACTTATACCAATGTATACGGTGAGGATGATGATCTCGAAGCAGGTGCGCTGTTGCGCCTTCACAAAGATGCCAAATGGTTTCCTATTCATCGTTTCCAGCATTTCTACGCGCCATTGGCGTATAGTCTGCTGTATTTCTGGTGGGTGCTTGTCGGAGATCTTCGAAAGATGGTTGCTGGCAAGATAGCCAATCATAAAATTCAGATTTCTCGAAAGGAGTGGTTCATCTTTGTTGTTACAAAAGTGTTGTACGTTGCTATTTGGGTCGTTGCCCCTATTATGATAATCGGGGTATCTGCATGGGCAATTGTTTTTTTTACAATGCACGCAGTGTGCGGAGTCTACATGTCGTTCGTGTTTCAGCTGGCACACATTGTTGAAGATGTGGAGCAGCCTACACCTATTGGAGATCCTGAGACCATTCAAAACGAAGCGATGACACATCAGATGGAAACAACTGCTGATTTTGCCACGGACAACAGAGTATTGTTCTATCTCCTGGGAGGATTAAACTTCCAGAGAGAACACCATGCATTTCCAAATATTTCCCATGTACACTATCCTGTGGTTCATCGGATCACTCGTGATACTTGTAGAGAATTCGGTATCAAGGTGGTGGAGTATTTAACCGTTCGTAGTGCATTGGCTGCACACTTTGGTCTTCTCAAAAAGCTATCAAAAAAGCCTGCCTGAAAAAGGCATTTCAAATCCCGCTTCGGCGGGATTTTTCTATACCCAATACAACAACAAACCCCCATGAGGGGGTTTGTTGTTTCTCTGATTCGAATGAGAGACTATTTGACTGCGTCTTTGAGTGCTTTTGCAGGACGGAATTTCGCGACACGGGTAGCTGCGACTTTGACCTGCTCACCGGTTTTCGGATTGCGGGCCATACGAGCGGCTCGTGTTTTTACTGAAAAGATACCAAGACCAGCGATTGAAACTTCTTCACCTCGCTTGAGGGTCTTTGTGATCTCCTCAATCATGCTCTCAACAACTTCCTCGGCCTGTACCTTGGTACCGCCGATTTTGCCATGGATGAGCTCAACAAGTGCTTGTTTGTTCATACAAATGAGGGGATAGTTCCCCTTCGGGAGCTAGTTGATAATGTTCGTCAGTGCGCCGAAGCTGTCGCGTTCGACAAAGGCATTATAAAACAAAGGGTTTTTTGTCGCAAAGTTGACAAAAGCATATTTTTGGTATACAATATATATGAACAAAATTCAATATATATGTATCAGTTAGTTCTCTTTCTGTTTGGAATCTCGTTATGTGGAG
Organism: Candidatus Nomurabacteria bacterium; assembly: GCA_052034745.1. Taxonomy (GTDB): domain Bacteria; phylum Patescibacteriota; class Minisyncoccia; order Phycocordibacterales; family UBA9973; genus UBA4124. The sequence continues at coordinate 9,378 of JBPOIF010000007.1, forward strand.
TTGTCTATATCATGCACTATGCGTGGCAACTCAAAAGAGAAGGTGACAAACTAAAGAAAAAGATGAAGCTACTGATATGAAAAGAAAAGAAAAACCGCACCAGTGATGGCGCGGTTCTTTTTTATTTGAAATGGTTACTGAGCTTTTACGAAACCATCAGTGTAGTTCGCAGTCGTGTTTTTTGTTTCTTTTGTAAAGAATTTATACTGCTTGTTGCCATCTCGCTCCCACGCTATGCCGAGAAGGTTTTCTTTGCCATTTGCATAACGATCAAGGAACACATCGGCATTCATATTGATAGTTGCTTGCCCTTCACCTTTTTTAACTTCTCGTGAAGCATAGTGACCAATTGCATCTGTTGCTTCCATAAATTCTTTTTCATCTTCAAAGAAGTAATAAACACCTTTACTTCCAGGCTCATCACCTCGGACGTTGATAACATACTTGCCTGTTGGTTGAGGAATCTCTTTCACAATCTCTTGCGGAGAAGACTTTTGTATTTCTTGAATTGTTTCAAGGATTTTTTTCAATTGAGCAATTGTAAATGCATCTCGAACACCAAGGTTTCCATCAATGAGGCCTTTGATTTGTTCTTCAAGAGAAGCATTTTTATCAATAGAACCACCTTTTTGTGTTTGCCCATATTTCTCAAGGATTTCTTGGATGAGTTCTGGTTTGTTCTCTTTGAGATAGTTGTACATATCTTTTTGGAACGCAGCGTTGCTTTCAGTGCTAAATCCATAATGGTTTGCAATGAGTGAAATATCTGCTTCGGTTACACCATATTCATTTTCAAGAAACGAGTTGCTCAGTCCTGTTGGGGTGATAGCACCTTCTTTTGTTTTTGAGGTGGTATAGGTCTTGATATTTGATTTCTTCTTGAGAGAATCTTCTCCTCCTCCGACCGTTCGTTCGATAGTGTCGCGTTTTACGAGAGTATCTTCGGCTGTTTTTCCTTCAGACTTGTGAGGGAGTGCGAGTGCGCTGGCTAAACCAAGAAGAGTCATAGCCTTTTTCCATTTAGAAGACACCCAGTTTTCTTTTTTTGGTTGAGTTTCTACTGCTTTGAAAGCAACACCTTCACTTTCGAGTGGTTCATCTCCTGCAGGTTTTGTCGCGTTGATTTCTTCGTATTTTTTGTTCAATGCTTCGGTGCGAAGTTCTTCCGTCTCCTTTTCTGTTGGGGTTGACGATTCTTGTACCATTTGTCCGTTTTCAACAAGTGTTTGTGGTTCCTGTTCAGTTTCTAGTGTTGGGGGGTTTTCTTTTATCATGCCATTATGATACCACAGCAAAAACGCCCCGTAGAGGGGGCGTTTTTGCTATTGAAATCGTGCCATGATTTCGGCTTCCACCTCGGCCCGAGGGCGACCGTATTTGAGATAGGAGAGCTCTTTGATCTTTTCGGCGAGCTCGGGATTGCCTTTTGGAGGGAAGGGGGTCTTTGAGTTAAACGGTTTTGCAGGGACACCGCCAACGAGCATCTTGATATAACAGGTGAGGTTCTCTTGTTTGATGATGTCTTGAGCGGTTACGGTCGGTGCAAACTGTTTTTCAAATACTTCGGCATCTTCGATATCGACACGATGGACGATCATTGAACCGACGTTTCCAAATATCGCGTTTTTGATGGACTCATCGAGTTGTTTGATGTACTGGTGTGCCACCGTGAGCGAGAGGCGATACTTTCGAGCCTCTGACAGGATGGTCGCGATAGAGTCGGTCGTGACATTTTGGAACTCGTCGATATAGAGATAAAAGTCATTCACGGCCCCTTTCCCGACGATATCGACACGAGAGAGGGCTGCCATAGTGATCTTGCCCACAAGGAGGAGCCCGATGAGGTGTGAGTTGATATCTCCGAGGCGACCTTTTGCAAGGTTTATGAGGAGAATCTTTTTATTGTCCATGATGTCTCGGAAGTTGAGAGCACTTGTCTGCTGTGCAATCACTGGGCGCATGATGTCGTTTGAAACAAACGGGTCAAATTTGTTGGTGATATACGGGACGAAGTTTGCAAGAGAGGCTTCTCCGGTTGTCTTTTCGGCGTTGCGCCAGAACTGTGTGATGATAGGGTTTTTGCATTTTTCGAGTTTCATTTCTCGAAATGCTTTATCGCTCATGACTCGGCTGATCTCAAGGAGGGTCGATCCGCTCTCAGGGTCTTCCATGATGAGTCCTGCTGCATTTCGGAAGTATTGTTCAAAGGCAGGGCCACCGGCGACCTTCATATCGAAGAGTTTGTTAAATATCGCGAGGAGTTCGTTGATAACAAAAATCTTTTGTTCAGGGAATCGCACGTCATATTCGAGGAGATTGAGTCCCATCGGACGCTCGGTTGCGGCAGGATCAAAGTAGATAACATCGTCGATACGTTCGGGAGGAATATTTGCAAGGATATCGTTGATATCAGTGCCGTGTGGATCCATGAAGCAGACACCGTGACCATTTTTGATATCTTGGAGGATCATGTTCTTGAGAAAGACCGTCTTTCCTGTTCCTGTCTGTCCGATGACATAGGTATGACGGACGCGATCTTCTTTTGCAAAGAATACATCGGTTGTTTCACCGCGGTGAGTATTGGTCCCGAGAAAGACTCCGTCGTGGGTATGTTTGAGGAGTGTTTCTCCGACTGAACGGGGAGCTGCAGCGGTGGCTGCTGACGACTCTTTGAGTTCTGGAGAGCCAGAGACACCGACAGGGAAGTGGAATAGTGTCGCGAGTTCGTTGATCGATAGTGGTAGTTGGGATGACTTGTCTATTGCACGAAATGAAAAATCTCGCGTAAAAGAACCAAGGGATTTTGCGGTCGTATTGGTCCATTCGATACGGTTTGAACCGACGAGTGCAAATTGGTTGAACGAGGCTTTGATGGTCGCAAGGACGCTCTCTGCACGAGAAGGGGTACTCCCTGTTGCGATGATACGGATACCTGCTGAGAGTGTCTGAGAAGCGTTTTTCTTTTGGGCGAGATCGATACCGCGAGCATCGACTTTCTTTTCTTTTTCTTCTTCAGACTTTTCCTTGTCACCTTTGAAAAATTCGAGGAATCCTTTCCCGACACCTTTGACCACTGACTGTGTCGATTCTTCGTACAGGTTCTTGATGGTGAGATCGCTGGTCTGTGCTGCATCGATGACACGCTGAAAGAGTTCGTTGCCTTGATCGATATCGCCACTGATAGTGATCTGTATCGCAGCACCTTCTCCTTCGTGCTCGAGCTTTGACAGAGCACTCACGAGTGCGCTGAGAGGGTCGTGTTCAAACGATTCGTCGGTCGAGAGGGGAAAGATAGCGGGTTCTGCAAGGGATGCGTGCGCGCCCGCAACGCCCGTACTGGTCGGTGAGAATATGTTGTAGTCATCGACAACTTCATCAATAATCGCGTTTGTATAGTATGCGCGGACAAGCTTTTCAAATGTTTCGATGTGCGTTCGTGGCACCGATGCATAGAGTCCGATGTCTCTACCCTGGTTTTGTACTGCGAGCTCAAGGGTGTAGTAGAGGTCGTCATGCCAGTTGGCAGCAGCGGACATGCCGAGATAGAACTGTTTCATCGCTTGGATAAATCGCTTGAACTCTTTTGCTTCATCTTGGTTCTTTTCCAGTGGAGGAAGGGTGATCGCAAAGAGTGCGTGATCGAGTTCGCGCGTCGTCAGTGCTTCCTGTTTGAGTCCAGGGATTGCCCCGATTGTGTGGAGGTATTGGACGAGGAATCGGTGGAAGTCGTCTTCGAGGTGAGGGTTGTTCATTTTTGCCACGACATCGAGCGCGTTTTTTATTCCTTTTTCAACCATGATGCCAAAGAGCTCCTCGATGGCTTCATCATGAGACTCGGGCTTTAAACGCAAGACGATGCGCTCCGTTTCATGCTCAGGCAGGACTCGTGATTGGTGAAGGACATCTGCAGCTTCTGCTTGCGCATAGCGTTCGATTGCCTGGAGGGCAGAGCCTTCGACGGTGGTTCCTGGTTTTTCCTGGAGGATGTACCCTTTTTGCGCCTCATGACCAAGATGCGCTGTTTCATGCGCGAGTGTAGAAAATTTTTCGGTGCGACCAAACATGTATCTATAGTATAGCGTGGAAATAAAAAAGCCGGATGCATTTTGTGCATCCGGCAGCTACCCTCTTTGTTCAATACTGTAATTGCGACTCAAAAACAAAAACCTTTTCTTGCGCAATACCGTGTTTGATCATTTCGGTACTGCCCATTGGCTGGTTGTTTAGTGAGCGCACCTTGTCTTCATCGAGATAGGTATTTTTTTTGATGAAGTCAATACACTCCTGTTGAACTCGTTTCGTCCTATCTGGTGAAACTCCTTTTTTGTTTGGTTCCGGAAGATGGATAAAACCATATCCTGCAGGGATTACGAGTCGTCTGTCGCAGAGAAGGTATATCAGGAGACCTGATGAACCAACTTCGTTTCCTTCGCCGATGAGTGTGACGCCTTTTTCTTTAAACTCTGAGAAGGCTTTTTCTGCATCATGGAACCCTTTTAAATTTCCACCGGTTGTCTGGAAGCGAATACCTATGGTGGTATTTGTTTCAGAAAGTTTTCCGATAGTATCTATGAGGAGTTTTACCTTTTCAGGTGTTATTTTCCCAAAGAGGGGGATTGAGGGGTACAGGCTTGCCATAGTCACAAAAGTTTGATACACTATATCACATATAAATATAAATGTCAAATACATGTCTTACGAACAACCTTTGAACAGTGAAGAACAAAACGAAACGATATCTGATCGCCATCCAGAAGACTTTGATGCAAAAGGAAATCCTCGAACAGTACAAATTCTTCCAAACGGAGAAACTGCACGCATGAGCCAAGAGGAGTACCTCGAAGCAGTCGCTGAACAAGAAAAGTAATTCAAAACCCCGCCAATGGCGGGGTTTTGTTATACTCTGTGGATATGGAATCAAAAGGAGAACAGACTCAAGAAGGGGAGACATCTATACAGGACAAACAAAATGCGCCTCTTGTACAAGAGAGTTTGATTGTGCCTGAGCACCCTCGTGAACTAAAACAACACATCGCAAAACTCAAAGAAGATATCAATACTATCGTTGAACGGCAAAAGGCGATACATCACTTCCAGAAAATGTATGGAGGTGTCCAGGATGAGCACCTTACAGAAGCTGATTATGCAATAAAGGAGACAAAGATTGCTCCCCTTCAGGAACAACTTGCCGCGCTTGAAAGAAAACAAAAATCTCAAAAAGGTTCACTTCGAAATACAATCCGCAAAGTCGCCGCATTTTTGAGTTTGTAACTTTTTTATCGGGCGTACCCGATAGTGAGACTTTTGTTAGGACATAACATCGTCTATAAAATATAACAAAAGAAGTTCTACTATCTCGCGTAATCGATGACTCGCGTCTCGCGGATGATTGTTACTTTGATTTGTCCTGGATAACGAAGCTCTTGTTCTATCGACAGTGCAATAGATCGGGCCATGTTTTTTGCTTCAAAATCAGAGACATTTTCTGGATGGACAAAGATGCGAATCTCGCGTCCTGCTTGGAGTGCATAGACTTTCTCGACGCCTTTGAAGCGTCCGGCGAGTCCTTCGAGGTCGGCGAGCCGTTTGAGGTACATCTCTGCAGTGTCGCGACGTGCTCCTGGGCGTGCACCCGAGATCATGTCGGCTGTCTGTACAATGACTGCTTCGAGGGATTCGTGGGGGCAGTCATCGTGGTGGCTCTTCATCGCGGTGATGATGCGTTCATCAGCTCCAAAGCGTCGCAGTACCTTTACTCCGATATCAATATGGGTCCCTTCAAACTCGTGATCGAGCGCTTTGCCGATGTCGTGTACGAGGGCGCCTGCTTTGGCGATATAGCTATCTGCCCCAACTTCATCAGCAAGTATCCCTGCAAGGTGTGCCATCTCGATGGAGTGCTGGAGGACGTTTTGTCCGTAGCTGGTGCGAAAATGGAGTCGTCCGAGGATGGCGATCACTTTCGGATCAAGTGTAAAGATGCCGCATTCATAGACGGCAGCAGAACCTTTTTCTTTGATGATGTCGTGAATTGCAACTTTTGCTTTCTCCACCTCTTCTTCTATTTTTGCAGGTTGGATACGACCGTCTTTGATGAGAACATCAAGGGCGCGGACTGCGATTGCTCTGCGTACAGGGTCAAATGAGGAGACCACGATTGCCTCAGGTGCTTCATCGACAAGGAGTTCAACACCAGATGCTCGCTCGAAGGCACGGATATTGCGCCCTTCTTTTCCAATGATCTTTCCTTTTATTTCTTCATTTGCAATCGCAACACTTGAGGTGGTCAGTTCGCTCGCGGTTGGGACGGCGAGTCTCTGGATAGCACTGGTGAGGATGTCGCGAGCGCGATCGTCAATCGTCTCTCTCAATTGTCGCTCGAGTTTGTGAGTGCGAACATGGAGATCTTCTTGGAAGTGCTGCTCTGCTTCATGCAGGAGTGCATCCCGAGCGTCCTCGATGCTGTAGCCAGCCATCGCTTCGAGGTACGCACGGCGCTCAATTGCGAGGGTATCGAGACGTTTCTGTTCATCGCTGAGCGTCGCGCTTTTTTGATCGAGAGCACTCGCTCGCTCATCGAGTTCTTGTTGGCGGGTATCTATTGTTGTTTCACGTTTTGCGAGCCGTTCTTCTGTTTCATGAAAGGAGAGTTCTTTTTCTTTTTCGGATGCACGGAGCTCGGCAAGGGACTGTTCTTTTTTCTCGTGTGCTTCATCGAGGATCTTTTGTGCCTGTTTGCGCGCCTCCATCAATCGCTCGGAGACGGTGAGTTCGAGCGTGTTCTTTCGGATGAGAAAAAGTGCTGCGCGAATACTGTATCCGAGCAGTGTCCCCCCTGCGAGCATTGCAAATGCTACAAAGGTTTCCGACATGTTATTTTACTGGTTCTGGTTTTGTAATGACGGCGTCAATGATACCGTAGCTCGCCGCTTCGTTTGGAGACATGTAAAAGTCTCGATCGGTTTCTTTTTCTACTTTATCGAGTTTCTGTCCAGTGTGTTTGGCGATGAGTTCGTTGATCATCTTTTTTGATTTCAAGATCTCTCGTGCTTGGATTTCGATATCGCTTGCTTGCCCTTGCGCTCCTCCCCATGGTTGGTGGATCATGATGCGTGAGTGGGAAAGTGAAAAGCGCTTTTTCTTTGCGCCGCCAAGGAGGAGGATTGCTCCCATCGATGCGGCCATACCGACACAGATGGTCTGTACGTCAGGTTTGATGAATTGCATCGTATCGTAAATAGCCATCCCTGCGATCACGGACCCTCCAGGAGAGTTGATGTAGAGCTGGATGTCTTTCTTTGGGTCTTCGTTTGCAAGAAAGAGAAGTTGCGCGATGACAAGGTTTGCAGTGTGGTCGTTGATCTCGTCATTCAAAAATATAATGCGGTCTTTGAGGAGGCGAGAGTAGATATCATAGGCGCGTTCGCCCATGTTTGTTTTTTCGATAACGGTTGGTATTAACATAGTGTGCTTAAAATAAATTCAAATAATCAAAAAAGGTCGTCCGGTCGATATGGTCAAAACTGAATACTCAAACTATACGCCGGAATAGGGGAAATGTAAAAGTAGATTGACTAA
>JBPOIF010000005.1:0-8643 GCA_052034745.1 Candidatus Nomurabacteria bacterium
GAAACTCAAGACTTGTAGACAACCGATGAAAAACGCTTGTCGATAGGAGATGGCGGCAAGGGGTGTTTCTTCATCCTGTGTCCTTACAAAGAGGAGAGCCGCACCACCGATGATAAGGGCAAGTGCAATCGTGAGATTATTTTCAAACAGTGGTTTGATGATGGGGTAGAGAAGGACGCCCGCGATACCTGTCGGAAGAAATGCGATTATCACTTTGCCTATAAGATGTTTGTGATGCCAAACGGTATGCCAAAAGAAATACACCGCTGCAAGGATTGCTCCGCTTTGAATCGCGATTGAGAGCGTCCCAAGGAGCGCAGCGTCCGCAAAGCGCATGAGATGTCCCGTGATGAGCAGGTGAGCAGTTGAAGAGACAGGGATAAATTCGGTAAGTCCTTCAATGACCCCGAGGATAACCGCTTGGAGAATTAGTAGAGTCCCCATAGGAGTTGGTAGGCGCTTACAATCGCAGCGGTCTCAGTGCGGAGTACTCGCTGTCCGAGACTTGCAGTGGTGACTCCTGCTTGTTGAAAGAGTTTCCAGTCCTCAGTATCCCAACCACCTTCGGGGCCGATATACATGACGAGAGACTTTTCTTTTTTTGATGCACTCAAGATCTCACCTTCAGGACTAAAGACGATTGATGGATAATGAAATTGTTTGAGACATTCAGATAGGGGCATCGGTTCATGAATGGTGACTCGTTTGTTCCCGCCGCACTGTTCGAGCGCTTCGTCACTGATAGCTTGAAGTCGATCGATGCGCACGCCTTCTTTTACTGTACGTACTGAAATGATAGGGACGATGTGGCTGACACCAATCTCGGTGAGCTTCTGAACAATGGTTTCAAACGTAGATCCTTTTGGGATACCGACCGCCGCAACGAGCCAGCAGTCAGAATTGGTCCGAACATTGATAGTGCGGTTTTTCTTTACCGTGACGGTCGATTTGTCGATAGATTCGATAGTGACGACTTCGTCATCACCCCCGTCAGTAAAGAGGATGATTTCTTCAGAGGGTTTGAGTTCGAGTACATTTGCGATCTGGTGGGCAATACGTTCGTCAGCCAAAGGAAATGATTCGACTGAGGGGATTGTGGTGGTAAGAAATCGATGTATTTTTTTCATCCCGTTAGAGATAGGATATCCTGTGATATCCGTATAGAATAATTTCTAGTAAATTTCGACGATTATTTTAAATAGTATACCATTTGAGCATTTAACAGAAATCATCTCTAACGGGATCATATTTCTTTACTTTTGGTATTTGGTGGGGTGTAGTCAGTGAGTTTACCGGCTGCTATCTCGAGAGGATCAGCTTTGCGAAGTTTTGAGATGAGTTTTTGAGGAACAAGTGGGCTGTGGTGTGTATCGTCGAGATCCGCACCAATGTCATAGAGAGGTTCTGTGCTGGTGATCCAACTCGTTCCATATCGACGGAGGGAAAAAGGCTTCGAGAAACTTCGAAGAGTTTTTTTGCCATCATGAGTAAAGTATTCATGGAAATAGGACAGCGCTAGTTCCCTGATGGTTTTGTAGATCGGTTCACGATATCGGAGGACCGCGTGATTTGTTTTGCTGAGGGCTCCCCAGTAGCCATCTTGTTGGAAGAGTGCAACAACATGGTCAAAATCATTTTTTGTGGATTTGAGATCAAGAAGGAGTGACGGGTATCCGTGGTAGGAGAGGACTGCTGCTGCAAGAAGCGCCCCTTCGATGCAGTGAGCCTTGCCATGTTTGAGGACATATCGAGGGGAATGAAGTGTCTGACCCTCTTCTTCAAAGTTTGGTTTTATCGTGATAAGAAAGTCCTGGATTTTTTGAGGAGTTGAAAGTTTTTTGAATAGAGTTCGTTCTTCTTTGGTCAGGAGCTCATCGATTTTTGATGTTAGGATTCCCATACTTTTGATGCGTGTGCGAGTGCTTTTTTAAATAGGGTCTGGAGAAATGGAAGGAAAAGGAGTGTGATCACTGCGATGAGAATGATGTTGTGCGCTTTATCGATACTGCCAATGATACGTTCGATACGACTTCGGAAAAACCACCCAATCCAGAGCAGAAGGGGCACATAGAGGACAAGCGCGGCAAGTTCGTAGGTGACAAAGCGTCGAGGAGCAACGTTGTGTTTCCCTGCCATAAAAGGCCCGATGAATCGCAGTTGCATGAGGAATCGAGCATAGAAGATGACTTTCTCGATGTTCGATTCGACCCAGCGCTCATCACCAGAAAGTTTTTTAGAAAAAAAGGCGATACGTTTTGAAAATATTCTCTCATAGAGTACATGGATGATCTTGCTGTTTCCTTTTGAGAGAGAGTAGAGGACATAATCACTGGTAAAAAGTCCAAGGATAACGAGTGGAATAACTGCAAAGATACTCACATCGCCGGCACGGGCAACATAGCCGAGACTAATGAGTGCTACTTCTTCGGGGACAATAAAGAGGATATTGGCGACAAGGGAGATGCCAAATATCCCAAGGTATGAAAGACCCCCGAGCTCTTTGATAAATTGGCTTGTCGTGCCGTCCATAGAGTAAGTATAGCGCTAGTCGAAGAGCGTGATAAGGTAGCTATCAATCGTGCGCTGGTCCTCTTCGTAGAGCGTCTTGTCTTGTTCGTGGAGCGCTGTTGCAAGTGCGACCCCTACAAAACGCCAGTGCCACGGCTCGTAGATGTAGTAGCCATTTCCTTTTGGGTAGGACAGGACAAAACCATACTCATGCGCATGTGCAGAGAGCCACGCAAATTCGCGAGTTTTTTCAAAGGACTGCCCGAGACTTTTCATGGTCTTTGTCGTGAGGTCCACGGTCGTACCAAGTTGGTGTTCGGAGTAGCCTTGATCGGCGGAGAATTGATTTGCTGTTCCCGCGCCATAGATGACCTTGTTGGTTGCCTTCAGTGACGCTTGTGTCTTGAATGAACGGTATGCACTTGTCACCACGAGAGCGAGGTCGTCTTCTTGTGCGGCATCGAGCATGCGTGCAAGAAAGGGGTATGCTTGTGCGTGGAATTGCAGTACACGTGCAGGGTCGCTAAGGTAGTTCTTATCGATAGTAATGAGCGTCGAAGGGCTGTAGTGTTCGTTCAAGAAATATACTTTTGAATATTTCTTGAGGAGCTCAGGGTCAAGTGTGATGAGCTTTTCAAAAGTACCCACTTTTTCGTTGAGCGAAGTCGTCTCTTCTTTGAGAGATCCGAGTGTGTTTTCAGTCAGGGTTAGCGAATCGGCAAGTTTCTCTCGTTCGTACTCGGTGAGTGAGAGGTTCCCTTCGAGGGTATAGATAGTGTCTTGGAGCTCTTTGGTCACTCGGACGAGGTCTTCATACGACCGTGAGATGGTGATGTAGCGCCAGCTTCCATAGGCGACAACAGCAATCGCTACTATACCTATACCGAGCGAAAGCCAGCCGCTATGGATAATGCGAGAGGCGAGATGTTTCATTGCCTGATTGTAGCACGGACCACTCCTTGACTATACCCCCCAGGGGGTATAGTATAGAACGTATGAAAACAGATAAGGAAAAATTGGTGCGGCATCTTAAGATTATCGAGGGTCAGGTGCGAGGTCTTCAGGAGATGGTTGAAAAAGATACTTATTGTATTGATATCATCACTCAAGCTTCTGCTGTAAAACAAGGCATTTCAAATGTGGAGGACAAACTTTTGGAACATCACCTTGGTCACTGTCTGATAAATCAGATAAAGGAAGGAAAGTCAGCCAAAGCAACAGAAGAAATTATCAAAGTATATCGTTTGAAGAGAAAATAATATGAAAATATCAAGTTATTTAACAGTAGGGTTGGTAGTTGTGGGAATGATTTCAGGCGTTGCCTTCGGGTATTACCTTACTCCTGAATATAAGGTTTCTATGTATGAAAATAGCTCGATGAATCTGGGCCAGGCGGACAGGACGTTTGATTTGAGATATGTAAACGCTATGATAGCCCACCATCGTGGTGCGATGCTTCTCGCAGAACAGTTGGGTAAAAATACCACTCGACCAGAAATGAAGACTCTTTCGCAAAATATCATAAATGATGAACCCAAAGCTATCGCCGAACTTTATGCTTGGAAGAAAGACTGGTATGGAGACACAAAAAGCGTCAGAGATCCTGTTGTCGCAAATCTTGGTCCCGCTGGTGATACGTTTGATTTACGATTCCTCAATGCCATCATTGCTCATCATGAGGCAGGTATAGTGATGACAAAAGAGACACGACTAAAATCAAGCCGAGCGGAGATACTGGACAATGCAGATGCGGTTGAGGTATTCCTTTCAAATGGCTTGGAGACACTCAAAGGTCTTAGAACTACTTGGTACAACATTTAATAATCATGACTACACAAATCTTGAAAGTAAAAGGGATGCACTGTGCTAGTTGTGCCTCCATTATTACCAAGAAGCTCAGAGCTTTACCTTATATTCAATCGGTTTCGGTAAATTATGGAAATGAAAAAGCAAAAATTACGTATGACCACAATCACATTTCAGTTGATTCGATGAATAGCGAGATTGGTGAACTCGGGTACTCTTTTGTATCAGAAACAGCTCAACCCGGTAGCGAACATGATCATGTTGCTATGAAAAAAAGTGAGCTTGATGAACTTAAAAATAAAACTGAGTTTATTCTTCCTATAGCTTTGGCAATATTCGTTCTTATGATGTGGGATATTCTTGCGCGAACGACTGCGTGGATGCCAAATCTGCCGATTCCAATGGTTCTGTTCAATACCATTTCTATGGTATTGGCAACGGTAGTATTATTTTGGGTTGGCAACCCTTATTTGCTCGGAGTGACGAGGTTTATAAAACATAGAGTTGCCAATATGGACACGCTCATTGGTCTGGGCACACTTGTCGCGTATACATATAGCGTTCTTGTTACACTGCTCCCTTCTCTTGGTGCACTATTGCGTGTCCCGGAATATACCTATTTTGATGTCACGATTGTCGTCATTGGTTTTATAACATTTGGTAAATACCTTGAGGCACGATCAAAGAAAAAAACTGGCGACGCTATCGAAAAATTGCTAAATCTTCAAGCGAAGACCGCTCTCGTTATTCGTGACGGTAAAGAGATTGAGGTAAAGATCGATGACGTTGTGCACGGTGACAAGATCGTTATAAAGCCTGGGAGCAAAATTCCTGTTGATGGACTGGTGCTCGAAGGGAGTTCATTTGTTGATGAATCAATGGTTACCGGTGAGCCGATTCCTGTTGAAAAAAAGACTGGTGATACTGTTGTTGCTGGAACGATTAATACGACCGGTTCGTTTGTCTTTGAGGCTAAAAAAGTCGGCAAAGAAACTTTGTTGTCTCAAATTATTAAAATGGTTGAAGAGGCGCAGGGGAGTAAGGCTCCTATCGAAGCGCTTGCTGATAAGATCTCAGGCATATTTGTACCGATTGTACTCGCTATCGCTTTTGTCTCTCTCATTGTATGGCTTTTAGTCGGTTCTCAATTCATTGGATTTTCTCAAGCCATGTCTTTTGGAATTTTGTCATTCGTAAGCGTGCTTGTGATAGCATGTCCTTGCGCCCTCGGTCTTGCAACCCCTACCGCGATTATTGTTGGCGTGGGGAAAGGTGCACGAAATGGCATCCTTATAAAAGATGCGGCGTCACTTGAGCATTTGCATAAGGCAGATACGGTGGTGGTTGATAAGACAGGTACTATTACGATTGGCAAACCAACAGTTGTTAATGTTCACAACGAATCCCTACTCAGTGATGACGATTTAATACGCATCATTGCAACACTCGAAAGTAAGTCAGAGCATCCAATTGCACATGCTATTACGCAATATGCGCAGAGTAAAAATATATCTTTAGCAAAAGCGTCAAGCTTCTCAGTCATCCAAGGTAAGGGGCTCAAGGGTGTAGTTGATGGTACAGAATATTTTATTGGAAACGCTCAATTGCTCCATGAACTTGAAATTTCTTTTGACCAAAATCGATTGGAACAATACACCTCTCAAGGGAAAACTCCTGTACTTATAAGTACCGAGGATAATTTTCTCGGATTCGTGATGGTCGCAGATGAAGTAAAAAAGGAATCCAGAGACGCAATAGCGAGTCTGCATAAACTCGGCATAAAAGTAATCATGCTTACGGGGGATGATGAGAAGGCTGCCAAATATATAGCTTCTCAGGTGGGCATAGATGAAGTAATCGCTCAGGTGCTCCCACAGGACAAGATGGATAAAATCAAAGCACTTCAGGCACAAGGAAGAATTGTTGCTATGGCTGGTGACGGTGTGAATGATGCGCCTGCACTCGCCCAGGCCAATGTCGGTATCGCTATGGGGACTGGAACTGATGTGGCTATTGAATCAGCTGGGATAACACTACTTCATGGTGATATCTCAAAACTTGTAAAAGCTATCAAGCTGTCCAAGATAACCATGCGAGGAATTAAACAGAATCTCTTCTGGGCATTTATCTATAACATTGTCGGAATCCCACTTGCCGCAGGTTTGTTTTATCCAATCTTTGGTTGGTTGTTAAATCCGATATTTGCCGGATTTGCTATGGCAATGTCATCAGTGTCGGTCGTATCGAACTCGCTGCGCATTAAAGCTAAAAAATTATAAGGGAACACTTGCAACACTAATTATTATGACTACACAAACACAAAAATATACCTTTCACGTACATGGCATGCACTGTAATGCGTGTGTACTTATGACAGAAAGTGAGCTCGGTGACCTCCCTTTTATAACTCACGTAAAATCTAGTCTCACGAATCATTCGGTAGAAGTAGCGGGAGACTTTGGTGATAAGACACCAGAGCAGATTGCAGAGGAGCTCACGATACCTCTCAAACCGCATGGGTACACTGTCTCAGTTGAAAAACAGCAACATACTGCTACATGGGTAGACTTTAAGATCGCACTTCCGATCGCTATCGTCTTTGCTGGGCTCTTTGTTCTGTTGCAGAAAATGGGAATAGTAAATCTAGTCAGTGAAGGAAATGTAACTTATGGTACGGCATTTGTGATTGGTATTATTGCGTCACTTTCAACCTGTATGGCAGTTGTTGGCGGACTAGTTCTCTCGATGTCAGCCACATTTGCAAAAGAGGGGGACAAAGTGAAACCCCAGCTTATGTTCCATGCTGGACGCATAGTCTCATTCTTTGTTCTTGGTGGTGTAATAGGAACGATTGGATCAGCATTTACTCTCAATACCTCTGCTACGTTTGTTCTCGGTTTGATTGTTGGTATAGTCATGCTTATTCTCGGTATCAATCTCCTTGATACATTCCATTGGGCCAAGAAATTGCAACCATCAATGCCGAAGTTCATCGCTCAGCATGCGCATGGAGTATCGAAGCTCAATCATGCGCTCACGCCACTCCTTGTGGGGGTGGCAACATTCTTCCTGCCATGCGGGTTTACACAATCAATGCAACTCTACACGCTCACCACCGGGAGCTTCCTCACTGGGGGGCTTACGATGCTTGCGTTTGCACTCGGTACATTGCCGGTGTTGGCTCTTATTAGTTTTAGTTCATTTAGTATTCAAAAGAGTTCAAAGGCGGGTGTCTTTTTCAAAACGGCAGGATTGATAGTCATCATGTTTGCGCTCTTTAACCTTATCAATAGCTTGGTCGTGATTGGAGTTCTACCGCCAATCTTTAATTTCTAATATAATTCAAAATATGAAAGCAACTATTGTTTCAATCGTCGTGGCGGTGCTACTCATTGGGGGTGCTTTCATGCTCACCAGAAATGGAGAGAAGGCTGGACCTGCAGAAAATGTGAATAATGTCAGTGTGATAGACGGAAAGCAAGTTATCGAAGTAGTCGCGAGAGGGGGATATCAACCTCGAAAGAGTCTTGCTAAGGCGGGAATACCGACAACCATTCGGTTTATTACAAAAGGGACGTTTGATTGTTCTTCATCAGTTCGTATTCCAAGTCTCGATATCTCAAAGGTGCTTCCACAGACAGGCTCAACTGATATTGATGTTGGAACTCAGAAAGTATCGACTCTTCAGGGGTCCTGTGGTATGGGAATGTATCCGTTTGAGATTGAATTTCAAGAATAATTTCAGCAAGAAAAGGAGTGTCTCTGTAAGGATAATGCAATTAGAATGCAAAAAGCCCCCGTAAAGGGGCTTTGGTGCAAAAGGTTAATTCCCAACGAACTTTCATAAAGGGTGAGTACTCACTTTGTCTGCAGGAGGAGACGGCATCGCTACAATCTCCAGGCGCAGCTTCCCTGAGCCTTCGATTATATGAGTAGGGGAGGATGAGACCAGTAGGGGTACCATAGCACGTATCGTCCTGAATAGATACGAGAGGAGACATTAGGGGAAAGGGTCAAAGTGTGTCATAAAACAATTTAACTATCCTTTTGTCAAGCATGCGCGTACAATACATGCTCTAATTGACGAATTAGGTATTAGCATTAATTCGAGGCCCACTCTATGACTCCAGAAGAAATCAAGAAAAAAGAAGAACACGAAGCAGCACAAAAGGCTGCTCATGCAGATCACGATAAAAAAACAGAAGAAGAAAAGAAAAGTTAATGTCCCCATACAAAAACTCCGTCGCGCGACGGCGTTTGTGTTGGGTGGAAATGGTCTGCTGGGGTGATGGAAAATGAGTAAAAATGAAACTATGCGCGAGGTAGGTG
>JBPOIF010000038.1:0-22467 GCA_052034745.1 Candidatus Nomurabacteria bacterium
CCCCTCTTGGTATGGAACCTCTCCTGCTTTTGCTGCAACGAAGTATAGAGCCACTGAGGCCTGTTTGAGTTGTTGCTCGGTGTACTTACTCACATCAACCTTGCCTTGAAGGGTGGCGGAGCGGGAGCCTATTGTTACAGAAAGGGGTGTTTCTTGCGCAATTGCTCTTATAAAAAAAGAAAAAACCAACAAGGTGATGATGAGAAAAAAAGATGTGAGCGAAATATGTTTTTTGAAAAAAAAGCAATTCATTTTTTATTTCCAAAGAATAGAAAACGGCACCGTTATGTTTTGGAGGCTATAATGGCGAGTTTTTATTTTTACTGAAAGCGGTGTTTCACCAGAGGATTCTGTTGATATTAAAAATTCATTCGGGACATCATCACTGTAGAGTTCTTGTTCGTTATTAAAAAGAGAAATCTCTACATCACGAAGTGTTCCTGAGGGAAGAGAAAAGAAAAATGGTTCAAAAAGAGCAACAACACTTGTTGTGGCGCTTTGTATTTGTGAGAGAGATCCTTGAGCATAGTGAACAAAACCGCCTTCTTTTTTGTACCCTACCACAAAAGGTTTTTGAGGAGTAATAGTGGTGACCCCGAACCCGTTTGTTGTGGTGCCCGAAACAGTTACTGAGATATTTTCTTTTGTTTCAAAAGATGTATTTTGAAATAGAAACGTTGCTTTGCTTATACCCGAAGCATTTTGGACTGCGTTTGTATTTCTTTGCCAAGAAAAATAAGCACCTTTTGGATTTGCATTGATAGGCTGTGCGACAACACGTCCGATACCTCCAATAGGAACAAGGGGTCTCCCCTTATAAAACGGTGGAACGTTGGCGTCCGCCCCTTCCCACAAGAGATCGACACTTCCAGGGCGAATAGTGAGCGATGCGGAGATCGGAGAAAGGCCGACCACTGTTGCTGTTACGGTAACAGTGCCCACAAGTCCGCTTTTTGGTGCTACGATCGAGATACTTGTGTTACCCCGTCCAGAGGAAACACGCTTGTTGTTGTATGTCCACAGAAGAGACGCCTGGGACAGGTCTACGCCATAGCTTATGGCTTCTAATAGAACAACCTGCTCAGGCTGAGGGTTTTCGACGGAGCTTTTTATGGTCATATCAATAGCCTGGATGGTTTCTTGTGCTTTGGTTGAGCAAAAAGGAACTATGGCGATTGCAATGAATAACATCAAAAATATTGAGTTTTTGATAGAGAGGATCACTAGAACATTGTACCCTTTTTTGGGCTAATTTACATGTGCTGTTCTCGAAATTCTTCTCGTGCTTTTCTAATAGAGATGACTTGAGAAGGGTCTGAGGTAATGATCTGATCTTCGGTATACGAGGCGATGATTTTGATGGCGACGTGTTTGAGGCCTGCAAAAAAGATACCTTCCCCTACCCCTGATTCTAACAAGAGATACTTTTCTTCGTCGGTTAGGTTAAATGTTGTTTGGAGAACATCGATTGTAGAAGGAGATTGTTTGAGAAGGATCTGAATCGATGAGTTCGTGACAATAGGGACCCCATACGGGCTCTTCATAAAGTCCCCTACATCTTGCGTGATAGTACAAAGCCCGAGGTAGTACTTACGACCACGTTTGGCAATCGAATAGAGAAAGGATGCTGTGTCGTCTGACTTCATCATCCACCAGGCCTCGTCGACGACGAGGAGTCTCTTGCGGAGCTCTTTGCGGACGGCATTCCAGATAAAGTGAGTCACGATGTACATTGCCGCCGGTTTGAGGTCATCCTCCATGTCGCGGACAGAGAAAACGATAAACTTCTTGTTGATATCGACGTTGGTCGGCTGGTTGATAAAGGATGCCCATGACCCGTGTGTGTATTTGGTGAGTCGTTGAAGGAGAGATTCGGTACCTTCCATCCCCTGCAGCACCATCTCAAAATCGGAGAGAAGTGGCGGCTCAACGGTACGAAAGTCTGAATCAGGGGTGATGTCTTTCAAGGCGTATGTTTCTGTAATTGCTCGATCGATCAGTGAGTCTTCTTCTGGAGTGAGTCCTCCAAGCATGATACGAAAGAGTCCAACGAGTGAGATGATGTTTGAGCGGAGGACATCAGCAGGCGCTTCGTCTTCACGAGGAATTGGGAGATCAAAAGGGTTGATATGGTGATCGCTTGAAAGTGAAATGTTGAAGTATCTTCCCCCGACCGCCTCTGCGAGGTATTCATACTCTTTTTCTGGGTCGATGACGATAACTTCGGTATCGAACATAAGTGTTCGAATAATCTCAAGCTTGGTCGCATAGCTTTTTCCTGCCCCCGACTTTGCAAAGATGATAGAGTTGTAGTTTTCGAGACTAAAACGATCAAAGATGACAAGCGAAGAGTTGTGGCGGTTGACACCATAGAGGATTCCTTCGTCAGAAGAGAGGTCAAATGAAACAAAAGGAAACATGCTTGCGATGGGCTCTGAGTTTATCTTTTGAGTAATGCCAAGCTTATCAGTTGCGAGAGGAACCACTGTCTTGAATCCGTCTTCTTCTTGGAAAAGTGCCGGCTTTATGTAGATCATCTTTGATTCAAGGAGAGAGCGTATTTCGCTTTCTGCTCGAAAGATATCATTCTCATTGTCTCCATAGATGGTGATATAGAGTCCCACATCAAACATCTTTTCTTGTGCTTGGGTGAGGTTGTTTCGGAGCTCGTCGAGGTCTTGGTAGGCAGTATCGAGCATAGGATCTCTCACGAGACCTTTTTGCTGTCGAGTGATGATTTGGCTTTCTACTTCGGCTATTTTTTTCTGGAAGTGTTTGAGGAGCTCTGCGGTTTCAATCGGATTGAAATAGATTGCGATATCAAAAATCTTGTCGAGGTTGATGATCGGGGTGAGCCAGTTGTCGGTGAGGTACCTTGGGTAGGAAATAACAAAAAAAGTTTTGACGATTTTGTCCCCAATACGCATTGATTTTGGAGTGATCTCGATTGCAGAAGGGGCGATCTTGTCTGCAAGTTCCATTTGTGCCCATTCGTAAACATCCCCCATTGAGATAGGGAGTGATTTTGACTCTTTTTCTTTTTTTGATGAGAAAAGACCCATTGTTAATCAGTATAGCGTACAATAGCGTCCTCTTGCTATGAAAGTGCTACTGTTTTGCTTGTGATGCCGCATCACCAGGGTTAAATGTTTTGTATAGGAGCTCTATCACCTCTTGTGTTCCAAGTTGGGTTACTCGAAGTCCAAGTCGTGAAAGTCCTTGCTCTACGACACCGATTCTTTCTTCTATCTGTACACGATCTTCTTCAAAATCCGCGACCGTGTTGTCAGGAGAGGAATCTTTTTTTGTAAAAGAGAAAATGCGAGAAACGACACCCCCCTGTTTTGTTAGTGGTGGTGTATAAGGAATCGCCACAAAAAAGGACTTTCTCATGATGTTTACTTGTTCAGAAAAAGACTCAATAAAGTCAATATATTCCCTTGTTTGTACTTGGAGGAGTTGCTCAGTTTGTTCGCGGAGTCGGTTCTCTAGGGTCATCACGTACGGTCTGATGTCATATCGGCGCGACTGAACGACAATCTCGATTGGAAAATCAAGCGTGTTGAGAAAGTTTTGAAATTGAAGCAGGATAGCACGCTGCTCGTCAGAAGACTTGAGGGACAAGTTAATAGAAGAGACTAGTATGACAGAACACATCCCTCCGTCTTTGAGCACAACGATACCGTCGCGCACTTCTTTTACAGGGACAAATTGTTGTGCAGGGGTTGCTGTGGTGGCCATAAAAACTATTTTTGTTTATCAGGAGCGATAACATCAAGACTCCATGAGAGTGTTTTGAGCTTACTCTCAGTTAGTGTACCACGAGGGGTTCCTTCTTTTTGAAGGGTTTCTTGCGGAGCATGTTGTTTTTGCTGTTGTTTTTTCCAGAGATAGAGGCGGGAGCGAAGGTAGTATTTGATAAAGGCCTCAACGGTGTGAACGAAAGGCTTCTCGTTGTATTTCATAAAAGCGAGCGCCAAGGCAAGTGATCCAAACCCTATCGCAACAGGCAGTCCGATAAGGGCAGGAAGGATTTTAAAAGACAGGTAAACGAGCCCCGCTCCCCCTGCAAGATACGCAAACTGTTTAAAAGTGAGCGGACCTACTACTTTGTCTTCGACGTCAATAAATTGTGGTACTTTGAATTGCATGAGTTTATTTTACCTCAGGAACTTCTCGATAAAGATCGACTGTTTCTTTTGTAGAAGTTTTTTGAGGTTGCGGTGCCGGCTGTTGAGGAAGAGAAGGTTTGATCACAAGGGGGGTGGTAAGGCGTTCTTTGAGGGAGGTAAGCACAGTGTTTTCTGCCGATTTCTCTTGAGGTGTAGGAGGTGGGGTTTCGTCAGAAGTTTCGGGAGGAGTAAAGAACTCGTTGATATCTTGTGCTTTTTTAATAACACCTTCGTTTAGTAAGAGGAGTACTTTTATCGTTTGCTCCGGAGTGAAACCTTTTTCGAGGAAGTCTTTTCCGATGTCTTGAGCTGTCTTTAGACCAACGACAAGGTCGTACCCTGCCAAAGTGACAAGTTTTTTTTGTGTGTCGTTCAGTGAAGCTACTGTTTGAATAGCGTCGATTGTTTTGTTGTATTCTTCACTCCACATAAAGTCCTCAACTTGATTTGGGAGCACCTCAAACGCTTCATCAAAACGAACATCTTCAATTGTTTTGTCTGTATTCTCCATAATGATTATTTCGGCTTATCACCTTCTTTTTTCTCTTTATCACCTTTCATTTTTGAAAGTTTCTCTTCCCAACGATCGATATCTTCCATTGCGTCTTCAAGATCTTCTTTGAGTTTTTGCTTTTGTTTCGCTTGGTAACGTTCTTCTTTATATTTAACGGGGTCTGAACCTTTTGCTGCTGCTGCATTTGTTTTATGTACTTCTATTTCATCCTCAAGGGTAATAATATGTTTTGCTATACCTTCATCAAGATGCTCGTTTGAGATGTCGTCGAATTTTTTGTAGCCCTTTTTGAGCTCTTTTTCTACCGCTGCAAGAACCTTTGCTTTTGCGGACTCAACATTATCACTGATCTGTCTCTCTACGTTTCCTCGCCCTTTATTTTTATAGGCATCTTTTATGAGTTTATCCAATGCTCCTGTTTCTGTTCCTGTGTAATTTCGTTCGAGCTGGCTGGTAAACTGAGCGAGAAGAAGTGGTCCAGCAACTGTTCCAAGCATTGAGCCGAGATTAAGGCCAAGTGTTCCAAAGGTACCTTCGAGGCCGGCAAGAATCCAGGCATTTTGTTCTTTAAGTTTCTCCGCATATTCACCCCGCATTGCGACCTCGAGACCACTCGCATTTTTGACGTTGCCATACTTGTCGAGTCTATCTTTTTCTTTTTCAGACGCCTTTGTTTTCATGGTGTCTATTTCTTTCTGCTTCTCTTCTTGTTTTTTCTTGTTTGTTTCTACTATGCTTGTGAACATGGCAACCCCAGCGGCATCACCGTTCTTTGTGGCCGTGTCGAGGCCTTTTTGAGCTGATTCCCCTGCTGATTTAAGCGCCAGCAACTCGCTTGCTGTTTTTTCATATGTTGCCTTTTCTCCAGCATTTTCTGCTTTTTCAAAATATTCTTCTGTTGCAGCTTCAAGTTTCTTGTTTTTATGTTGTGCCCAAGCGTTCTTTGCTTGATCGTCAGAAAGATGGTCGTATTTGATACGCTCAGCAATTTCTTTTGCGCGCTTCTCAGTAAGTTTTTTATCGAGCGCCTTGATGCCACCTTTTCCTTTATCTTTTCCGATACTGAGTTGGTCACTAACAGAATCTTTTAAATCGAGACCAAAAGAAGAAAAGCCTTTGTTCACAGTCCCTCCGAGACTATAGGACTTGTCGCCAACTTTAAAGCCAGCATTTCGTACATCCCATGAACCGGTTTGTGATTTGTTGTTTGCAGCATTCGCCCAGCGAGAGAGTCGACTGTTTGGTGCGTTTGTTGCCCACCGCATCCCATAGGTTTCCTCAACATCCTTACCATTTTCGTCTTTAAATGTTTTCCCTGTTTTTCTGTTTGAGGCAAACTTCATACTTCTCCCAAGTACATTTCTCCCCATAAAGGCAGTGGCCCCTGCAGCAAGACCAATACCTCCCCCAACAAGCGCCCCTGCCCCTCCGGTAGTTTTTTCTATGGTTGATTGCACCATGGTACCTATCTTTCCAGAATAGTTTTCTGCGATACCGACTGCTTGCTTCATCAAGAAATACACGATAAGCATCGGAATCGCGATACCAAGAACTGTCTCAAAAAATGTCCGACCAGAGATATTGAGGTCAAAATCAGATCCTGCAAAAAGGACGATGACATACAAAAAGAGGATAAAGATAGGTCCGAGGAGTGCGTATTTTGTGAGGTCTTCTACCCACGAACTCCATTTGAGCTGACTGATGTTTCCTACAAGAGGGACTCCTCCTCGAGTAAGAAACGCAAATGGCGCAAAGATCATCGTGGTGTAGAGACCAATAGTTCTTCCGAGGAAAAAGAATGAAACTTTCCAAAACATTTTTGCAACAGCAAGGAGGATCATCGTCGCAAGAAGGGTGACAATAATGAAAAATCCTGCGTATTCAGTAGAGCCTCGTCCCCCAGTAGAGGCGGCACGAAATGATTGGTCATTTGCATTTCGAGATGAACTAAATGACCCTCCTTGGTTTTTTGCTGCCTCCAAGCAAGCAGTATCGTTGTCGCTACAATACTCGTCCGCACCATTCACCCCCCTTTGTATCTTGTCTGTTTGAAAGATGTTTTGAGGGTTGAACGAAGAAACGATAAGTGTTGAGATCGATTTGTACCCAGCAGTTTCTATGTCGTTCTTCTCTTTGTCTTTGACCTGCATATTGTTGTAAAAGACGCGGGTCACTACGTTTGAGATGTCGATCACGAGCCGGGTTGCAAACAAGCTAAAGTTGATGATGAGCGCGTTGATGATCAGGGTCGGCACGACCTTTTTCATAGAGATGTTTCCAATATCAAAGACCGCAGCAAATCCTGTCCACACGAGAATGATGATAAAGAATATGTTTGAAATATCGCGAATCAGTTTCCATCCTTCGACTGCAAATCCCATACGGTACGCTTCGTCACTGATTGAATACCCAAGGAAAAAATCAAACAAACTACCAAAAAGCCCCGTAATCCAGTTTACGGGTTGAAAGATGAGGTAGTAGACGAGTTTTGCAATACAACCAACAAACGATCCGCTTCCAAGTCCAAACCATGCACAGGTAGGAAGTACAGAATCGGTTCCTGATCGTTCTTGAGTGTTTGATGAAGCATCAGCTTCCTGGTTCTCTGTATTGAGTGCGGCGATATCTTCTGCTGTTGCAGGGACAGTGAAACGAAACCCTGCGAGGCGAATATAGGCGAGGTGGTTTTTGTCACAGAGCGTCCCAAAGATGCGGAGCTGGTCAGTACCTGGGGTTCCGGTGATGAGTTGTTCGAGCTTTGTTTTATCACTCGCGAGACTTCCAAGCCCCCCATCTCTTGCTGCGCAGTACCAGAGATCGGCCTGATACTGACCGCCTTTGACGAGTGTCTTTTCGATAGGGGTGCTTAGAGTATCTTCTGCCTTGTAGAAAGACCCTGGTATATAAGACGTGCTAAATGTATCTATTTCTTTGTCTGAGTTTGTGGTCGCCGAGCGCATCCCTGAACTTTGTTGAGGATCTCCAAGAAGTATCTCAGTATGGTAGTGGTATATTTTCTTTGTTCTCAGGTTGTTGAGTTTTGTGTTGATGCTATCGACAAGAGAGATGGTGCTTGCGACATTTGGTACCATCCAACTACTTGAATTGGCATTGTCAATGAAATCAAGCTCATCTTGCGTGAAAGCATTTGCGAGTGAGGCATCGTTTACTACGGTGCGAGCATAGGGCCACTCCGCAAAACCACACGAACTTTCATCGAGGGCACCATTTGAACCTACGGTACAAAAACGAAGTACGAAGAGTTTCCTCCCGTCTTCAGCGTCGGCGATCTTGTTCCAGAACCATGCTGGGGGGCGATTGTTATTGATCGAAAACTTTGCGCCTAGAGTAAAGGTGAGCTCACTCGCTTTTGTGGGGTTTGTGTTCCAGTCAGTGTTGAGTTTGAGGGTTGATGTTTTGTCAAAGAGATCCTGGTACCCGTTGTTGGTTATCTCTGCAGAGAGAGGTTTGTTTGCTCCGGGAACATTTGCTATTTGTGTGTATCCAGTTTGTGCAAATACTGGCTGGACAAGAGTAAAGACATTGATAACTATCAACAGTGAGAAGAGAGATGCTTTGGTAATGCGAAAAAGCATCTTTTTTACTTTGTGTGTAGAAAAAAAGAGACGTGCAGGCACAACATTATTGTACCACGCAAAAAAAGTTTAATCACAAGCATTTTGTGGGTTTGTTACCACAAATGGAGTTTGAATAGATGCTCAAGCATCATCTCTGATTCTGAAATGAGGCGAGGGTCAGCGATGCCGTCATCCCACTCCCCGTTTCTTAGGTAGCCACTCTTGTCTCTTCCGGGCATTCTCCAAAATGGTGTTGCAACACGGTTTTTGAGAGTAGTTGTTCCGATAGTAAAACCTTTTGAGAGGCAGTAGTTGTAGAGTTCGGTGTTTGTGTCCAGCTTGTCTTTAAAAAGCGTGTAGTTTGCTTGTTCTGCTTGAGTATCAGCGTCGGTGTGGAGTGTGCCTGCTATTTGAAGAAATTGACTTTGGAGTTCGTTGAGGCGACGTATTTCTTCTGCGGTAAATTGTATGTTTACGTCAGTGTCTTGGCACCCACCAAGAGCGATATCGGGCAAACCTTGGATGGTTTGTGTTATCGGGGTCCCCGGGATACTTATAGGAGAGGTATTTATTCCTGTTCCAAACTCAACACCAGCACCAGTTGCAAATCCGTTTTCTAAAGGAGAGGCATCTGTTACTTGTCCTGAAGGAGTTACAGGGGCGCTTGTAAACTGGCTCACAGTGATGGGGCCTGATGAAGGAGTGGGTGCTGCGGTGTCGGGTTTTTTGGTTGTATTTGAAGAGCCGTCAGCTGCGGTGTCGGGGGTGAGCCCTGGGGTTTGTTGTTCAGATCCTGATTTTGATTGACGCGTGAGAAATTCTCGAAAGGTCGGTTGAGTTTGTCCGTTTTGTACAGCCTTCTTTCTCGCGAGTAGCCAGCCCCCTGCAGCAAGGACAAGGACGACGAGGAGAAGGATGATGGTGATTTTAAATACTCGCTTCATGGTGGTGTTAATTATAGAGACTCTGATAGAAATAATTGTTCGCCTCTATGAATTGATCAAACAATGGCGAGGGAGCACTCGACTCTTCTCGGGGGCGTGGAGTAATAGCTGTTGTGTTGATGACATATGCATCATTGATACATGAGAGGTTCACCGGTGTTCCAGAAGCTGCTTGTTCAGCGATATAGCGAGTTTTTGCGGTGGCGACGATATCATTTACTTCGCTATAGATAGATTCGAGAGTGGCGATTGCTTCCCGAGAATCGTTTTCAGAGGTTTCATAGTACGTATCAATCTCGAGCGCAGCTGCAGCATATTGCGGGAGTTGAGCAGTTTCTTCGTAGGCGCTTGTCAAAAAACCGTTTACATAGGCGCTATTTCCTGGGTCAACGACAAGAAAGGCGTCACGTATCTTTTCAAACGTAAATTCTTGTTGGTATGTCTTGATGAGGTTTTCGAGACGAAGCTTTGTCGTGTCGGTAATAAAAGGGATGGAATGTCCGCTTGCTCGAAATATTATTGTCCTTGCAGGAAGGTCTGTTTCGGTTGCCTTGTCAAAAAATGTGAGCCCTGTCGACATGATTGCGTGAGACTTTCCGCCATTGAAGAGTCCTCCGATAAGTCCTCCGACAAGCCCTCCAATCACGGTTCCTACCCCAGGGATAAAGCTTCCCGCGATAGCTCCAGCCGTACTTCCCACTGTTGAGCCGGCATTTGTTTGCTCTTTGGTTATCTCTTGGAGGCTTCCGACAAAAGAACTTGCGCTTGCTGACAACCCTTCTTGCCATGTTGGGTTTGGTCCCGGGATACAGTAGTCGAGCGCTCCAACCGTTGGTACGATTTTGTTTAGAGAGACTCTCGCATCAAGGAGGGTGCTGAGATAGTCATATTGTGTTTGAAGCGCTGCGCGTACGTGTTGTGGTCGACTCACATCAAAATCCCCAGCGTACCCTGAACCTGATTGCACGTAGCCAAGAGCAGATGTTCCCGATTGTGTGTTTGAAAGTATATTTCCAGAAGTTCCAATGACTACGTTGAGCCCTGCACCGTTAAAGTTGTAATCTAATGAAGATCTTCCACGAAGAGATGAGAGGCCCTCGGACAATAGTTTGTTCAATAGTTGATCAAAGAACGCACCGAGCACTTCATTGATTTGATCTGCTTGTTCAAGCTGTCGAACAGGGCTGGTTGTTACTTCTGAAACTTGTGCTTGGATGATTGAGCCGGGAGTTACTGTTTCATATCGGAGACATTGTTTATCGCTGTTTTGTTGGGCAGTGACCTGAAGTGTCTTTATACAGGTAGTGAGGAAGGCTGGGTTAAACTGCTGATTTGATTCTGCCTTACAGGATGCTTCTGCGCCGGACCCTCTCTGACTCATACAGGTTGCGTACGCGCTCGCGATAGATTTTTTGATATCTTGCTGACACGAATATCCGTTATAGCTATAAGGGTATTTGGTGAGTCCGTTATCAGCATATTCGACACAGCGTTGTAGGTCGAGAAACCCATTTCCATTTTGGAGCTGTGTTTTTACATTTTCTTGTTGAGAAGTAACAGATGTTGAAAGCTCGTCAGCTGCATTGAAAATCGCACCAATAGGGTTGTTGGCTGGATTGATAAAGGCTTTCCATCCACCGTTTTTAAAATCATCTTGAAATGCTTGGTACGCACGAGCTTCAGGGGTATCCATCGTAGCACCAATGAGGCCATCACTTACTCCGGTGAGGTTCTCTGAAACGATTGATCGGATACTGTATCCAAAGATGGGGTCTTGGCTCGGGATCCTATCAAGAAAGAGTGATATCTGCTGATCGCTCACTGATTTGAGAAATGAGTCGAGATCTCGAACATAGAGAGGGTTGCCATTAAACCCCGTGTTTACCCAATTGACCGTTTTTTCGGTTATTTGTTGCAAAAGACTTTTTGCAACTGCGTAGGCAACACCGTTGAGACAATTTTCTCGTTGGTTTGCCTTTTTGAGTTCTTCATCGGTCTTTTTTGCGACTACGGGAACTTGTTGGGCCGTGCTATCTGTTTTTATTGCTTCGAGAGGGCTTTGTGTAGTTGAGATTGCTGCTGGTTTTGAAAGGTCTCGTGTTCTATTTAGAGCGTCGAGATCTGCTTGGGTTGTTCCCGATTGGGTTCGGATATCGTTTACCGTTTGTTGGTTTACTGTTTGAGGAAGGGGGGTGTTTTGTGTGGTCGGTTTCTCGTTTTTAAAAATACTCGTGAGAGACCCTATCCCTCCTGACAGGGTACCTCCGATGTTTGTACACCCTGCAACAGCACCCCCTACTCCGCTGAAACTGAGTCCTTCAAAAGTTCTTCCATTACTTGAGGTATTAACTGTTGCGCTCGGATCAAAACGTTGCAAGGGTGATGTCTGAGCGATGACTACACCATAAGGGAAAAGGAGACTCACTATAAGTGTTCCCGAAAAAAACAGTTGCCCGACAGACGTTTTTTTTGTGAGATTCTTGCGCATGGATACTACTGCAGTATACCGTATCGTCGCATATACTCCACGATTTTTTCACCAGCAATTGAGAGTCGTTGATCGTTGACACGATAGAGCGCGATTCCCGCGAGAGAATTTACAGCATTTTCGGATACTTGTGCTAGGTATTTGAAGGAAAGCCCCATTGCATGGACACTGTTTACTATTTCGAGATGTTCATACGCTATACCAACAGGAACAACTATCGTGATGAGAGCTTTTGCAAACTTTTCATAGTGAGTTTGTGTTTGGAGGAGTTCAGGGACTCGATCAAACGAGCCTGATTCAAACCCTTCGATCAGTACGTTGATTTCCGGGAGGTTTTTGTCGTAGTTTTGAGCAGTGCGAGAAAATGTCTGGTAGTAATTACGCAGATTTTCTGTTGTAGTTTGAACTGTTTTGATATCTTTGAGGCTGTAATAATTGTTTGCGATTTGTACTTGGACCGAGTCCGCCATCTTTGTTCCTATTGCGGAAAGTGTCTCGTCTGACTGCCCTGATTGACCAAGAGCTGTGGCGATAGTAATAAGCTCTCGAGCAAGAGCATCGGTTTCGTTTTGAGGTGTTATAGCGGTGTCTTCTGTCACCCCGAGGGCGATTTTCTTTTGCTCAATAATGGTTTTGTTTGGTACGCCGTTTGTATACAGAGCTTTCGGATCAAGCCCCCAGAGGGTCTCTTCCCAGTCAGCAATGCCGTTTTTGTTGCTATCTTTTGCGAGGAGGTCGCCTACGGTTTGCGACGAAAGCTTCTCTTCTTGTTGTTCTTTTGAGATAAAAAGGTTTTGGAACCACTGTGTTTGAACAACAAGGATCACTCCAAGTGCGAGTGCCGCAAAGACTCCTCGAAGAATAAATTGTTTGCTTGGTCTATTGTTTTGCTCCATATAGTTATCGGGATACTCCATAAACTTTGATTTCAAATGCAGGAACAGGAACCCCTGTCTCTGGGTTGGTACAAGTACCAATATCAGGAACTGGTCGATAGAGTCCAAGGAAGTACTTGTTTCGATTTGGCGTTGTGTTTATTGAGTTTTTTATAAAATAGGGACCTGGAGTTGCAGTATTGAAAGGGCGCAAAGTAAAGGGACCATAGATCGCATTGCAGGTGATAGTAGACTCTAGATCAGGTGGTATCTGCGAGACGCGTCCTCCTACCCCAAATGATCCAAAAGATGCAGCCTTAACTACAAGAGGGATACCGATAATAAGGGCGACAACAAAAAAAACTCTTTTAGGCCGGTACATATAGAAGTAAGTGTATCACGCACGGATTTGTTTCAGTATGTTTTTCCAGTCTTCTTTTGAGAGTGTCTCGGGGCGCCTGTCAGGAGCAATAGTACAGAGGGAGAGTATAGAGAGGGCACGCTCTTTGTTTTGCAGGAAATCGGCGAGGCTCCCACCGATTTGTTTGCGTTTTTTGCCAAAGATAAATTTGAGCACTTGGAAAAAGAGTGCTTCGTCGATATCTTCAAAAAACTTCCTGGAGATTCCTTCGATAGAAACAATCGCGGAGTCGACTGTCGGTGCTGGCGCAAATGCCCCTCGCGGTACATTGTCGACGATGCGAGGTGTGCCATAGGTCGCAATAGCAATAGAGAGCACACTCCCCTTTCCATCTCGTGAGACGATACGATGGGCAACTTCTTTTTGGATAAGGATAACCATACACTCTGGTTGGTGTGTGGTGCTGAGGAATTGTTCGATGATTGCACCGGTGATGTAGTAGGGAATATTGGCTACTAGTTTGTAGTGGCTAGCGCCTAGTTGGGTGGGGTCAAATTTGAGAATATCTTGCTCGATGATATCGAGGTGTCCTTCCCCTATTTCCTTCGCAAATCTTTCTTGTAAGAGCGGGATGAGTTCGCGGTCTTTTTCGATCGCGATGACTTTTCCAGCGACCTTGAGGAGTCGCTCGGTGAGTACTCCTTCGCCGGGTCCGATTTCAAGTACGACGTCATCAGCATGAATATCTCCCGCACCGACAATCTGTGCGAGCGCTTTTTCGCTTCTCAAGAAATGTTGCCCGAGAGACTTTTTTGCTTTCATAGGGGTACTATACAACATTTCTTTGCACGGGTTCGAATCCTGAGTCCCGAGCAAACTAAGAACTAGAATTCACCTTTTTTAGATATAATTCTTTCACTTCATTCTCCCTGTTATTCTTTTTGAGGAAAGCAATAGTACTTGCCATTTTGTAATTTAAAAGATTGCTTATCTCTATCTGATCCTCAACAGGAGCTTTGGAACTGAGATATCCCCCGTGTCGTTTTGATATTTCTGCTAATTTTTCAGCGTCTTCTTTATTTTTTTTGTAAAAAACATACTTTTGATGACCTTCTTGGTCAACACCGGCGTCGAGTAAATGAAGACCATGATATTGTAGTCGAGCAAGTATCGGTTCACTTTCTTCCCAGAGATATCCAATGTCTCTTTTTTCTTCAACAACAGAAGTGACTGCTAATTTATCGCCACCTGCCTCTGATGGATCAATGGTCCCATCTTGCAAACCAAGGGCTTTGTATATCTCCGCTGGGTTTTGCTCAAATAGTTTATCTACTTGTTCTTTGGTAATTTTAGGTTCCTGGTTATTTTCATTATGGGATGGATTTTGATTAGGCAAGTTTTCCATATGTTTTCATTATATCTTTATTAAATAGATTCGAACATCCAAGTTCGGAGCAAAAAGAAAAACCCTACAATTAAGCAGGGCTAATAAACCGAGGATTATGCAACGCACTATTTTTTTTGTTCCAGCCTGTTCTTTATTTCAGAATACAGCAAGGTTTTGTTTGAGCCGACATAACCACCTTCCCCATATTTCGCTATATGAAAAATACACTGGGTGTATAAATCAAGCAGTTCGTTGGCGTCCATATCCTCAGTATTTTTCTGAAGCTTTTCGTTTACGTTTTCCATAACAAATATTTTTCCCTACTCTACCCGCCACCTTTGACAAAGTCAATGTTGGATTGTAAGGTAAAGAAAAAAAGAACATGCCACGCTCAAAAAGTAAAAACGTACTGAAACCGCTTAGTTCACAAGAACGGCGGAAAATATTTTCCCCAGGAAAGGGCCACTTCGGCACTTTTCATGAGGGCGGAGTTAAGTATGTAATACTAAACCTTGGACTATTCAAGGCTTTGAAAGAAAGAAAATTGTTGTAACCTTTAACCCTTCTCCTTCATTTGAGGGGTTTTTTCTACCCTTGTTTCAGAGCAAATTATTTTTCCAACAAAAGAGACATCAGGTGCCAAGAGTCGCTATCGAATTTTTGGAGTGTTTTAAAC
Organism: Candidatus Nomurabacteria bacterium; assembly: GCA_052034745.1. Classification (GTDB taxonomy): domain Bacteria; phylum Patescibacteriota; class Minisyncoccia; order Phycocordibacterales; family UBA9973; genus UBA4124. The sequence goes on from JBPOIF010000038.1 coordinate 14,996, forward strand.
CCAAAATGCTTTTTATAATAAATATTATTTTTCACATCACTATCTGCAGTAAGTAAAATAAGATATGCTTTTTTGTTTTTTCGTATTTCTGTAATAATTTTTGCAACAAGAGCCTTTCCTATTCCTTTCCCTTGCCATTCTGGTAGCACATTCACCCAGAAGATTTGATAAATATTGTAATCCATCCAAGATTGAATAAACCCAGCAAATCCAACCAATTCCTCTTTTTCTTCAGCAACAAAGTAAGTGGGTTTTATAGAGATCTTATTGAACATGTCAAGAAGTTCAAAGGTCGAAGATTTTTGGTACTTTTTCGAGTAATTTGCCCCGACAATAGAGGCACAAGTAATTACATCTTCTTTTTTCATTAATCGAATTTTCATTGAGCAATTATAACATTCCGAACCTTCTCTAAGGTTTGGAGCAAAAAAGACGTCTTATATCAAATACACCGTTCCAAATCCTGCTTCTCCCTGTCTACTTTCGCGCTCGATGAGCTCTTCGGGGATATCGATGAGAAATTCGCTCGGCATACGAATGTCGCGCATACCAAATATAGTGCGGACGCTTGCATAGGTAAGGTAGAGCTTCTTGCGGGCACGAGTGAGCGCGACGTACATGAGGCGACGCTCTTCTTCCCCATCAGGACCTGTTTGCTTTGCGTCCCGTTCGTGAGGAAAGAGTCCTTGTTCGAGTCCTGTTACAAAGACGACGTTGAACTCAAGACCTTTTGCTGCATGGATGGTCATGAGTTTGACCCCGCGCGCTTGTTCGAGGTTGTCCTGGTCTGACATGAGCGTTGCTTCTTCGAGAAGCTTCTCTATCCCCTCAATTGCACCGAGGTGGTCATAGCGCACACCGAGGGTCACGAGTTCTTTGAGGTTTTCGAGGCGCTCTTCTCCATCAGGTTCGCTTTTGTATGAAGCATCAAGTTTGGTCTCCGTGATGATGTATTTGAGGAGGGCGCTCGCATTGTTTGACTCGGCAAACAATGCGATCTTTGAGAGGAGGTCAAAGTAGTGATCGACGGCAATTTTTGCTTTTCCAGAAAGTTCGGACTGCTCACCCGCAAAGACTTTTGCAATGGTTACCTTGCCGATACCTCGTGTCGGAGTGTTGATGGTGCGCTTGATATCAACGAGCGAATCAGGGTTGAGGGCTGCGCGTGCATACGAGAGTACTTCTTTCACTTCTTTTCGTTCAAAGAATCGTACCCCGAGTACTTGGTACGGGATACTGTAGGACAAAAATGCTTCTTCGAGTACACGAGATTGAAAGTTGGTCCGGAAGAGCACCGCAATCTCCTCAGGAGGAGTGCCTTGGTCGATATGCTCAATCGCTCGCTCAACGATAAAGTTCGCCTCGTCATTCTCATCGTAGGCGCTGTACTGACTGATGGTGTCACCGTCAGCGTTGTTGGTAAAGAGTTCTTTTGGTGTACGAAAATTGTTCTTGGTGATGATCTCGTTTGCAGCAGCGATAACATTCTTTGTTGATCGATAGTTTTCACGAAGGACAATGACGGTTGCTTCTGGATAATCGCGCTCAAATTCCAATATGTTTTTTATATTTGCGCCGCGCCATGAATAGATACTCTGATCACTGTCCCCCACCACACAGATATTTTTGTGCGCACTTGCAAGTGACTTTGCGATGCGATACTGCACTTCATTGGTGTCTTGGTATTCGTCGATATGGATATAGCGCCACGTGTTGTGACACCACAGTCGAGCTTCTTCGTTTGTTTCGAGAAGGCACGCTGTTTCGATCAATAGATCATCAAAGTCGAGACCTTTTTGTTCTTTTTTTTGTGTAATGTATCGACTCCATATTCTGCCAGCGAGGCGGTAGTGAGGGTTTGGTTCGCTTTCGAGTTCCGCAGGAGTCTGCATCGCATTGGCTGCTTTACTGATGATGCTCTTGATCGCACGAGGGTCGTGCTCCTTTGGGTCGAGACCGAGTGCGTGAAAAGACTCTTTGATGAGAGACATCGTGTCTCCGTCGTCGAGGATGACAAAGTGTTTGAGGTGTCCTCCATGAGCTCCAAACTTTCGAAGGAGAAACACGCCAAGGCTATGAAAGGTACTGAGAAACGGGAGCTCTCCTTGGTGGGTAGTAAAAGGGATTTCTTCCATCATCTTTTGTACACGCTCGCGCATCTCTTTTGCTGCTTTGTTGGTGAAGGTCACCGCGAGTATTTGCGAAGGAGCAGTTCCTTCGGTGATGAGATGGCAGATGCGATGAACAATTGTTTTTGTCTTTCCTGCTCCCGCCCCCGCAACAATAAGGACAGGTCCCTCTGTCGAGAGCACTGCCTGGCGCTGAGCGTCATTTAACCCTTGGAGAAAATCAACCATCAAGCAAGTATAAAGGCCACAGCCCAAAAAAGCACTGTGTCAAAAGTAAAACGAAAAAAGGAAATCATAATCTCAAAAAGCCCTTATAAAATAAGGATTTTAACTTATCCCATGGGTATTCAAATAGTCAAGAATTCTCAAAAACCCTTAAATAAAGGCTTTTTTCTATTGACAGACACCAGAGTGATTGTTTTGTAAACAAGGGGTAGATTCCCCTGTTATCATATGTCCTTGTAAACCCTATGTTACCTAAAAGCACATCTGGAACCGCCAAGAAGAAGTTTGTTATCGTTCTTGGAGCGCTCCTTGCACTTAACGCAGCGGTTGCCCAGATGGTCACCGCTCAGATTAGCAATGTCGCCGGCATTGGCCAACAGGTCAAAGACGAGCAGGTTGTTGTTGAAGAGGCGTCTGAGATAACCGATGAAACATCGGGCTCTGATGAGTTTGACGAGGCTTCTTCTATCTCTATATATACCGTTCAAAGCGGAGATACCCTTTCAGGGATTGCTCAAAAGTACGGGATCGCCCCAGATACTATCCGATGGGCAAATGAACTCCCAGGAGACAAGATAAAAGTAGGTCAGACCCTGGTCATCCTTCCGTTTAATGGGATTCAATACACAGTACAGAAGGGTGATTCTATGTATGGAATCGCAAAGAAGTTTCAAGTTGATGCTGATGAAATCCTCTCATACAACGAGATAGACGACCCTGCAAAGATACAGCCAGGAATGGACCTCTTGATTCCTGATGCAAAACCGCTTTCTGCTCCGAAAAAGGCACCTGCACCTGCTCCAAAGAAGGCCCCTGTCACCCCTGTCGCAAAACCTGTCGAAAAGGCTGCTCCTGCTGTATCTCAAACAACGTCAGCATTTCCTGAGGAAGATACCCATGACCACAGTGTAGACGATGCGAAACCCGTAACCCCTTCAGAGACAAAAGAGGACAATGAACCAAAAGAACAGTCAGGCACCCACGGGCCGTTTGTTGTCCCTGCTCCAGGAAGTGTCGTCACACAAGGGTATCACGCAGTGAACGCCGTAGACTTTGGGGCAAAGACGGGGTCCCCTATCCTTGCAGCCGCAGGAGGTACCGTTATTGTGGCAAAAGGGGGCTGTGCACTCGATGGAAACATGAAGAGTCGATGTAATGGAGGGTTCGGTAACTTCATCGTCATTGCCCATGAAAATGGCATCCAGACACTCTATGCTCACCTCTCAAGTATCTCGGTCAGTGTCGGAGACTCAGTTGATCAAGGAGAAAAGATCGGCGGTATGGGCGATAGTGGAAAATCTTCAGGAACTCACCTTCACTTCGAAACACACGGAATCAAAAATCCATTTACAAAATACAAGAAAGGAACTCAATTTTAAAAATCACCCTCAAACGAGGGTGATTTTTGTAGGAGATATTGGATGTGCTCTTGCCTTCACAAAAAAATTGTTTCGTTTCGGTGAAAAATGAGTTTTCCACCGTTGTGACTCACCGATGATGCGAGTACTATGTAAAGAAATAAAGACAAATCCCACCCGGGATTTTTTGTTCACTAAAAACACATGTTATGCCACACCTTGGACTAACTACGTCAAAGGAAAAGGTGCATTTTAACGGAGGAGCTACACCAGAGGATCTAGTACCAAAGAACCAGATAGTGTGCTGGGAATTTCTTTTCAAGAAAAAGAGCATTGAGTATATTCAAAACAAGCTCAATGATGGATTGGTTCAAGGGAGAAAGGTTGTTATTGTTCCGGCAAATAATCAAAAAGTTTTTTCAGAATCGGTTGTTTTAAATCCTCACAAGTCAGAAAGCGTGCTTACTGCCATCAGAGTCGTACTACCTCAGAAAATGGCCGGGTACGATGTGGTTGTGAAACCGCTTGAAGAAAACACCGCTCTTCCCCAAGAGAACCCCCCTGTTGTTCCTCGGCAAAAAAAAGCACTTTCTGAAAAGGAAGTGTACTGCTTCGAAACCCTTTTTGGAGGGAAAAATATTAAAACTATTGAAGATGTTTTAAATATCATTTGGCTTCCACCTTCACACAAGGCGATTATTATCCCTTCTGCCTGCGAGGTCGTGTTGTATAACCCAAAGGAACCTGAGAGTCTTGTGGTCAATACCCAAGAACTGCTCGAGCAACTCAATAGCTGGTTTACTATTGAATTGATCGCAGCAGAAAGCTCAAAGTTTTCTCTGATGGAGGCGATATAAAATGTTTTTATATTTTTCCTGTAAGGTCACGCGTACAATGCGTGACCTTTTTTATTTTAGAAAAAAGAGCGGTGCTCGTAGTCACACAATCAATCCACGAAATTCGCGTTCTGAATAATGTGGGCGATTTTACAAATAGGCTCGCCCTTTCTCCTTTTTATATATCATCAAAGTTATTGAACTCGGTCGAAATTCTCCCTTTTGATCCTGCTTCGCCAAACAACTTCCGACCATACTCAATCCGGTAAAGGATTTTGTCGGTATGGATGCTTATGGCAAATCGAAGAGCATCGTAAAAGAATTTTTTGTATCCAGGATCTGTCTTGATACGTTCGGCTCCGAGGTGTTTTTTGAGAACCTCCCGGGTCCTTTTTTCAAAAGGTATCTTTACTGTGTCAGGTTCTTTTACTTCAGCTTGTATATCTTTATAGATTGCGGGCCAAAGTTTTTTTACTTCTGTGTCTGGGAAGGTAATATCTTGCATATATTGATTTTTTAAATGAACAATTCTGTTTCCTATTTTGAAAATTCAACCGAAGTTAAATTTTCAAAAAGGGAGGCAAGTAGAAACTTGCCGCGTTTTGATTTGTTTCAGTTTCAAGAAGTTTTCTCTCCTTAGCCAGAGACGTAGATCAAATCCCTTGATCTAGTTTCGTTTGGACTTTTCCTGAGAGGCAAACCAGACCTAAATGATCGGAAGGCCGAGGTTTTCACGAAAGAGGTTTTTAATCTCTTCATTACTCATCTCTGCTTTCGGTTTCTCTAAGCCCACCCAGAGGGTACTCGCGTCCCGCGGGAACCTGTCATGTAAATGACCGTAGCTTACTTGCAATTTCTTGCTTTCAACCTGAGCTTTTACATGATTGATTCTCGACTGGCAGATACTGCAGTGCCCTTGTTCGGCTACTTCAAAATAGAGCTTGCCATCGAATTCCACGATCTCGCGACCGGTTTGCCATCCCCGTAGAGATACAAACATGTTAAAAGAATATTTTAAATGAACAAAAAAATCTCTACAAAACCACAAAAACTGTTTATGGTTTTGATAAAGAGGAGAAGTTGGCCAAACCTACTTCTCCTTTGTGTACTTAATTCGTTTTTTACAAAAACATGGTTGATGTACACCCACCCATTCCAGAAAAGTATTAGTTATCAAAGTTAGCATACTCACTGGAGCTCATTTAATATTTTTGGAACTAATTACAAATTATTTTTTCTGTTTCGCCCTTTTGGGCTCTTCAGTCGAGACACACCTCGAGACAGAAGGACGAAGAATCGTCCAATTTTTTTCAGTTTCAAGAGGTTGTTTCCCCTTAGCCAGCAGTGCTCGATACTATTATTCTCGCTCACTTTGTTTGGACTTTTCCGTAGTATCACGTCTCAACAGCGGTGTCGCAAAGTTTTCGATGGTTCTGATATCAATCGATACAGAGTCTCCTCTGAAACGAATTTTACCAGTATTCCCTACGAGTTTTGCGCGCACATCAGCAATCCCGTCACCGGTGGTGTCTGCCTGAACAAAATTACCGTCAAGGTAGTGTTCAGTCGCAATTACTGCACCACTTACATAACGCTTGTGCTTGTTTTCAAGCTGTTCGCATGATGACAAAAATACTACTGCGATGAAGAACAAAAAAACAAATCTCATACATAAAGGTTTTTGAATGAACAAAATTGTTTCCTATTTTGAAACCACCAATTAGTTGATAGTTTCAAAAAGGGAGGCAAGCAAAAGCTTGCCAGGTGATTGTAGTTTTTAGCGAGACTCTCGCATGTAGGATGAACTCCCAGCTGATCAGGCTGTTGAAACCTTGTTAGTTTGCACTAGCAAACTCTGTCACGGGCACGTCTTACATTCATAGTGTAATTTTTTAAATGAACAATTCTGTTTCCTATTTTGAAAATTCAACCGAAGTTAAATTTTCAAAAAGGGAGGCAAGTAGAAACTTGCCAGCTTGTGAGGTTCTGCTCCCTCGAGGCTCTCCATTGTTACGAACAACGGGGACAAAACGCATACTCATCGCGATCGCGAATTCCTCAAGAGTGTGAGGTTCGGCGGGCTACACAGCAGACACTGCTACTCCCAGTATCTCCTGCAAGTACTCGGGGATACCCTTTCCCTGCGGAGGCATTGGAAGACCAATGTCAACCACGTCCCGGTTTGCATCAGCAAACACTGTGTGATCTATTCGACCACGATGCAGTGCACTACTGACAAACCTGACGCGTGATTGACATATCGAGCAGTCGATGTGCCCCTTGGAGACCTGGAGGAAGAGTTTCCCTTCCTTTTCCCAGATACTTCTAGGGTTTGCCCAATCGGCAATTTGGACTCTCATAAGCAATCCAATTTGTTGGCAATTTTACTTTTAGGCATGCCACTCTCCTCTCTGCCGCTTGTTGTGGTTGGCAGATAACCATTACGCAGTCCAGCGTCCAGTGTTTTTATCTTGAACAGCAAGCAGTGCCTGCTTTTCGTGATAAAACCAAAACTGTTTTCTTCCACGCCTTTCGCACACACTGGTGTACGGAGTAACAAGGAGTCGCTCGCTACCCATGAAGACGAGGAACAATCTCGCTGCCATATATAAATGAGTTTGAATGAACAAATTTGTGTTTCCACAATCAGTCGATTTCTCTCTTCGACTGAAGAATGGAGACGAAGAATTTCGCCTTTGCGAGAACATTTTACAAAAGGGCAGTCTCATATCCCGCATATACTTCAAGGAGACATGCTGTCCTGCAATTTATACGGTTTAGCTTACCGTCTGATCATCAAAATATAATCAGCCCATGTCATCACCATTCCATTTACGATAATGAGGATACTCATAGTTTATGAATTTAATGGTTAGTATTTGGTTTAAAAGATCAATCTCTCTACAGAATCACGTCTCTCCCAT
>JBPOIF010000028.1:0-17085 GCA_052034745.1 Candidatus Nomurabacteria bacterium
AACAACACTTTCATGGTCAACTGCAACAGATAATGTAGGAGTTACTGGATACAAGATATATAGGGGTGGAACACAAATCGCAACAAGTACATCAACAACATATACTGCGACTGGTCTTTCGTCAGGGGCTACGTATTCCTTTACTGTCGCTGCGTATGATGCCGCAGGAAACACTTCGGCACAGTCTGCTGCTGTTTCTGTTACTGCTTCTTCTGTTTCCTCAAACTCCGCCCCAACCGCAAACGCAGGTACTGACAGATCTGTTACGCTCCCAACTTCATCTATCACTCTCTCCGGATCAGGAACAGATTCAGATGGATCAATCGCATCATACGCTTGGACAAAAGTATCAGGTACCGGAGGAGCGATCACTTCTTCATCATCAGCATCAACAACGGTGACTGGTCTTTCTGCCGGTTCATATACCTTCCGCCTCACGGTGACAGATGATGATGGTGCCACAGATACAGATGATATGGTGGTGACAGTGAGTGTCGCAGGGGCAGGAGGAGGGGCGTGTTCTTCAAAGAAAATCGTAATCCTCGGTTCATCAACCGCCGCAGGAACGGGTGCAAGTCCTACATCAAATGGATGGGCTTGGCGTTTTAAGACATATTTTGAAGGACTCGCAACTGGCAACAGTGTTGAAAATCTCGCGTACTCTGGATATACAACTTACAATATTCTCCCAACAGGTTCTACTGTTCCAGCAGGTTTTACAATAGGGACAGGTACCAATATCACTGCTGCTGTTAGTAAAAACCCTTGCGCAATTATTATCAACATGCCTTCAAATGATGAAGCAAACAATCTTTCGATTGCAACACAGCAAAATAACTGGAATACAATCGCCGCTACTGCTCAGGCTGCAAACATTCCATTATTTGTGACAACAACACAACCACGAGAGTGGCCACTGACAACTCAAGGTCGACAAAATCTGATGACGATGCGTGATTGGATCGTTACTCGCTTTGGAGCAAACAGTATTGATTTCTGGACAACCATTGCTGACCCAGATGGAAACGTTGTTGCAACGTATGACTCTGATGGTGTCCATGTAAACAATCTCGGGCATGAGCTACTTTACAACCGAGTCCTTGCAGAAAGCATTCCTGGAACATCTTCTACTTCAAACACCTCTCCAACCTCAAACGCAGGTACAGATAAAGCGATCACTCTTCCATCAAATTCTGTAACACTTACTGGTTCAGGAACTGATATCGGAGGAAGTATTGTTTCTTACTCTTGGACTAAAATATCAACATTAACAGCAACAATTACTTCACCTTCTTCTGCTACTACAACAATCACAGGATTAGTGGCTGGAACACATACATTTAGATTAACGGTGACAGACAATGGGGGACTTACTGCCACAGATGATGTTTTGGTTGTGGTGGGTACAGGAGGAGCTTGTAAAAGTGTTTCAAGTGTAGGCATTATTCCTTCAGGAGGAACAGATTTTTGGTTCATGGGTAATCTAAATACTGCATTTAACTTAAATCCATGTGACACCGTTGTCTTACAAGCAGGAACCTATGGCCGAATCGATATTGGTATTGCTGACGGTATAACATTTACAAATAATGGACAAGTTACTATCAATTCGGTTAACTTTTATCCAGGTTCAAAAAATGTAAAGTTGCTTGGAAATGGAACCCCAGGAATACAATATGGAATCAAACTAAATGGAGCAAATAGTTTCGCCACTTATTGGAAAGCAACAGGGGAGCTCGAGATTGCTTATGTAGAAGTTGTCGGTACTGCTGCTGGTATCGAAGTGAAGCATCCACCCGGAGAGGCGTACACGCAAAACTTCGCAAATGTAAAAATTCACGATAACTACATTCATGATCACCGACTCGAAGGTATGTATATCGGGATGGATAATCTCGCACTTGATGTGCTCATCAATGCAGAGATCTACAACAACATTGTGAGAAATAGCGGCAACGATGGTATTCAGACTCGAAACGGAACATTCAATATCCATGACAATATCGTGGACAATGTTGCGCTATCGCCTGCATTTCCGTACGACATCAACGGTATCTTGGTTGGAGGAAATACAAAAGACAGTATCATTCGCAATAACACTGTCTCTCGAGTACCAGGAACAGCGATCTTCAACAATGGCTGGGGAAATCACACCATCGCATGTAATGTGATCTCTTCAACACAACCAGGAATCTTTACAAAAAACTACGAATTTGCGACAGAGGATTTGCAAGATGTTGGATTCCAAAATTTCAGTATTCAGAACAACACGGTTACTTCAACAAGCGGTATTGCACTTCAGACGTATTACAGTAGTAACGGAAGTACCACCACGACAAACTTTAGCAACAACAAAACTACTGGTTCTGTTGATGCAAACTATACGGTGACACAATCAAACAATACCGGTTCGGTAGTACCAAACTGTTCAACGACCCCTCCTCCTACAAACTCCGCCCCAACCGCAAACGCAGGTACTGACAGATCTATCACCCTCCCAACTTCATCTGTCACTCTCTCAGGATCAGGAACAGATTCAGACGGCACAATTGCTTCATACGCATGGACAAAGGTATCAGGCACAGGAGGAACTATCACTTCTTCATCATCAGCATCAACAACGGTGACAGGACTCTCTGCAGGTTCATACACCTTCCGCCTTACGGTGACAGATGATGATGGTGCGACAGATACGGATGATGTGGTGGTCGTCGTTGTTGCAAATACCCCTCCAACCGCAAACGCTGGTTCTGATGCAACAATTGTTCTTCCTATCTCAACAAGAACATTGTCTGGGTCTGCGACAGATATAGGAGGATCTATCGCTTCATATGCTTGGACAAAAGTATCAGGTGGCTCTGCAACAATTACAACACCAACACAGGCATCAACAGTTGTGACAGGTCTTGCTCAAGGAACGTATACCTTCCGCCTTACGGTGACGGATAACGGAGGACTGACAGCAACCGATGATGTGGTGATTACGGTAAATGCAATTCAATCAAACACACCACCATCTGTTTCGGTCGGTCTCGACAAGATCATCGTTCTTCCTGTAGATACAGTCACTCTCGAAGGTATCGCATCTGATTCTGATGGAACCATCGGATCATATCTATGGACTCGATTCTCAGGAACAGGCGGAACTATCACTTCTCCAACAACTGCAACGACAACTATTACTGGTCTTGCAAGAGGTGTGCACACATTCCGCCTTACGGTGACAGACAATGAAGGACTCACTGCAGGAGATGATGTGGTTATAAACGTTGTTTCTCCTACCGTAATTTCTGGTGGTGGAGGTTCAGCAGGGGGCGGAGGCGGTGGATCCTCTGGAGGTTCTGGTGGAGGAACTTCAGGTGGTGGAGTATCGCCTGGGAACACTGGTGGTGGAACGACATCATCTTCAAGAACTGTCTCTGTCAACAATCTCAACGTGCGTATCGCTCCTGTTAACGGTGCTGTTACAAAACAAATCGCTCGAAATACTCTTGTTACTGTTTTGTCCACACAAGGAGCGTGGTCACAAGTGAAGCTTGGTGATGGAACAACAGGATGGGTCTACAGTGCGTATCTGTCAGGAGGTGCTTCTGCTACGGGTGGATCAACAACGATGTCAGTGAAGATGGTGAATACAAATATCCTCAATGTTCGCCTTGCTCCTATCAACGGTGCGGTTACGACACAAATTGTTCGCAACACACCAGTAGTTGTCTTGGTCACCCAAGGAACATGGGTGCAAGTTCAATTGCCAAACGGAACGATTGGATGGGTTTACGCACCGCTTCTTTCAGGCACTACCCCCGTGACAACACCAGGCGTCGTTACAAATACAAAAACATTTTCGGTGGGCTCGACAGTAACTGTTACTGCTCGGTTGCTGAACGTTAGAAACATCCCAAAGACAGGTTCTGTCCTCGGAAACGTCGCTGCAAATACTGTCGGTACAGTAGAGGCTGCTCCGGTGAACGTTCCAGGCTGGGTCTATGTGAAATGGAATGGAGGAATCAGTGGATATGTTTCGGTACAATATCTTAAATAAGCACCCTCTTCATTAATGGACAAAGAGCAGATAGAACAACGGATCACTCATATAGAAGCAGCGATGGGCGACGCTGGTTTTTGGAATGACAAAACACTTGCACAATCGATGATCAAAGAGCTCGGGGAGCTCAAGGATGCGCTCGAAGGATTTGGCAAGTATGACAAAGGAGGCGCCGTGGTCACTATCTTTGCAGGAGCAGGAGGGGATGATGCGGAGGATTTTGTGTCGATGCTCTTGCGTATGTATATGAAGTACATCGAGCGCCAAGGATGGCAGATCGCCTTTCTTCATGAGAACCAAAACGACCGTGGTGGGTATCGCAACGTCACGTTTGAGATCATCGGCAAGCGTATCTACGGCACGCTCAAACACGAGTCAGGAGTGCACCGTCTCGTGCGTGTCTCACCGTTCAATGCAAATGCAAAACGTCACACTTCGTTTGCGATGGTAGAAGTGATCCCTCAATTTTCAAAAGCTGATACCGATATCATCATCCCTGATAGTGATATCGAGGTGAGCTTTGCGCGTGCGGGTGGACCTGGCGGGCAAAACGTCAACAAGCGTGAGACTGCGGTACGTATGGTGCACAAACCAACAGGACTTTCGGTGCACGTAGCGACAGAACGAAGCCAAGAACAAAATCGTGAGCGAGCACTCGACCTTCTTCGCGGAAAATTGTTCAAGTTGCAAGAAGACGAACGCATTGCGCATGAGCGAGGGATGGCTATCTCAAAGACGACCGATATCGAGTGGGGTAACCAGATCCGTTCGTATGTGCTCCATCCGTACAAGATGGTCAAAGATCATCGCACCAGTGTGGAAGTGCGCGATGTTGATGCGGTACTCGAAGATGGCAACCTGGATCCGTTCATCGAAGCAGAACGCGGTTTGTAGGCATGCTATAATGAATTGTCTTTTTGTATGATTACTTTCACGAATGTTTCAAAAGTATACCCAAACGGTGCGGTCGCACTCGAAGCGGTGGATTTGACGATTGAGAAAGGGGAATTCCTTACTATTGTCGGTCTCTCTGGTGCCGGCAAGACGACCCTCACCAAACTCCTCCTTGGCGAAGAAAAGCCTACCGAAGGGAGCGTACTCTTCGAAGGGCAGGATGTTGCCACTTTTTCAATGCTTGAGCTCACACAGCTCCGTAGGCGCGTAGGGACGGTGTTTCAGGAGTTTCGCCTCCTTCAGAACAAGACCGCCTATGAAAATATCTCCTTTGCGATGGAGGCTGCGGGCAAGACCGATGAAGAGATCATCTCTGATGTTCCACACGTCCTCCAGCTCGTCGACTTGCAGGATCGCATGTTTCATTTCCCCAATCAGCTTTCGGGAGGAGAAAAACAGCGCCTTGCGATTGCGCGCGCGATCATCAACCAACCAGAGGTCCTCATCGCTGATGAGCCAACGGGGAACCTCGATATGATCAACACGGCAGAAGTGATCCATATCTTGAAGAAGATCAACGATCTCGGCACCACGGTGATCCTCTCTACACACGACCAGCAGGTGATTCGCGGTGTCGGCAAGCGCATCATCACTATGGAGAAAGGCAAGATTATCAAAGATGAAATGCACCATCCTAAGGTATAATCAATATATATGTTTTGGGTCAATGTAAAACGAATCATACGAGCAGGCTGGATAAACTTTCGTCGCAACGGATTGGTCTCTTATGCAGCAGTGCTCGTGACGATGATCACGCTGTCAGTGGTCACTGCACTCTTTCTTTTTAATGCAACACTCAAGACCACGATCGCAGGACTTCAAAATCAAGTCGACATCTCGGTGTACTTCACCGTAGACGCGCAAGAAGAGCGCATCCTCCTGCTCAAGGAGTCACTCGAAGAACTTCCCGAAGTCGCTTCAGTTCTGTATACCTCTGCTGATGAAGAAGTGCTTTCATTCCGAGAGCGTCATGCAGACGATTACCTCACGCTCCAGGCACTCGAAGAGCTCGGAGATAATCCGTTTGGCGGATCACTCCGTATCAAAGCACTCGATTCGATGCAGTATGAAAGTATCGTCGGAGTACTCGAAGGGGATAGTCAGCTCGCGCGTGACAACGCCGAGATTATCGATCGTATCAACTTTGCACAAAACAAAGTCGTCATCGATAGACTCAACAGTCTCATCCAGAACACACGCGATATCGGACTTATCGTAACGATCGTCCTCGCGCTCATCTCTATCACGATCATGTTCACCACGGTGCGTCTGACTATCTACATGGTCCGTGAAGAGATAGGGGTCATGCGACTGGTGGGAGCAAGTGGTTCGTATATCAGACTTCCGTTTGCAGTCGAGGGTATGTTCTATGGTCTCTTTGCTTGGATCCTCACGTTTATTATCTTTCTCCCGATTACGTATTTCCTCGGACAACACGCAACTGACGCACTCGGTATCAATCTCTACACGTATTATCTCTCGCACTTCTTCTCTATTGGCGGTATCGTCCTTGTCACAGGACTCGGACTTGGAGCGCTGTCGAGCTTCCTCGCAGTTCGTAAATATCTCAACGTCTGATCATTATGGCGCAGAAACCTCGATTCATCTTTGTGGTAGGTGGGGTGATTTCCGGAGTAGGAAAAGGGGTAACCGCCTCCTCCATCGGAAAGATCCTCCAGGATCGAGGCCTCGCCGTCACTGCAATCAAGATCGACCCGTACGTCAATGTGGATGCGGGGACTATGAACCCCACCGAACACGGTGAGGTTTTTGTTTTGCCTGATGGAGATGAGACAGATCAGGACATGGGTAACTACGAACGATTTCTCGGCCAAGACCTCACGAGCGTCAACTATATGACGACTGGTCGTGTCTATCAGAGCGTCATCGAACAAGAACGCGCGCTCAAGTACAAAGGAGCCTGTGTGCAGGTCGTCCCACATGTTCCGATGGAAGTTGTCGACCGTATCAAGCGTGCTCAAAAGAAGGCTCGTGCAGATGTCACCATCATCGAGATCGGGGGAACAATCGGGGAGTATGAAAACATCCTCTTTCTCGAAGCGGCTCGCATGATGAAGCAGAGCGATCCTGGGCATGTGATGTTCGTCATGGTCTCATACTTGCCGACACCTTCGAAGGTCGGTGAGATGAAGACAAAGCCGACACAGCACTCGGTACGCACACTCAACGGGTCGGGGATACAACCAGATATCATCGTGGCACGCTCAACGGAGCCACTTGATGCGAAACGCAAAGAGAAGCTCTCATTTTTTTGCAACGTCCCTGCATCGCACCTCATCTCAGCTCCTGATATCGACAGTATCTATCAAGTACCCATCAATTTCAAAAAAGCAAAACTGCCGGAGACAATCGCATCGATTCTCGACTTGAAGCTTTCAAAGGTCGTGACCAAACAAGAGCGCACCTGGGATCGTATGGTGCACTGCGCGACGACGTGTCGTGATGAAGTACGGATCGCAGTGGTGGGGAAGTATTTTGAAACAGGCGACTTTGTTCTCTCGGATGCATACCTGTCAGTGATCGAAGCGATCAAGTTCTCGGCATATCATTTGGGCAAAAAGCCGGTACTCACATGGCTCTCCGCAGAATCATTTGAAAAGGATCCAAAGTCTATCAAGATACTCGGACAGTTCGATGGGGTACTTATTCCGGGAGGGTTTGGGAAGCGTGGTGTCGAAGGAAAAATCTCGGCCATCAAGTATGTCCGTGAGCACCAGGTGCCATACTTTGGACTTTGTTATGGCATGCAACTTGCGGTCATCGAGTACGCGCGCCACGTGGCCAAGGTGCGAGGTGCAACCACTCGAGAGAACGACCCGACAAGTGATGCCTGTGTTATTGATCTTATGTCCGATCAAAAACAAAAGATGAAAGAAGAGCACTATGGAGGCAGTATGCGTCTGGGTTCGTACGACGCTCATCTCAAAAAGGGGACCATTGCCTACAAGGCATACAAACGTCCTGTTGTCTCGGAGAGGCATCGTCACCGATTTGAAGTGGCGACGGAGTTCATCGTACCACTTGAGCGCGCGGGACTGGTCTTCTCAGGGACTTCTCCTGATGGGTCTCTCATGGAGATAGCGGAGCTTCCAACAACAGAGCATCCGTTTTTTGTCGGGACACAGTATCACCCCGAGTTTCAAGCGCGCCCACTTGCACCGCACCCACTCTTTACGGCATTTCTCGAAGCGGCGATTATCAGAAAGAAAAAGAGCAAATAACCTCGCCTTTGGTCGACCGGAGCGCTATACTTTGGAGCATATGAATATCCATCCTATCGCTGTTCACTTTCCTATCGCACTTCTTACCGTATATGCCATCCTCGAACTTCTCAGTGGTATGTCGTGGCTCCGCAATCAGCCGTGGAAAACGGGGGTCAAATCATTTCTCCTTGTTGTCGGTACCGTGTTTGCATTTTTTACTCTTTCAACTGGTGAAGGTGCCGAGCAGGCGATCACTGACCGTTCGCTCCACAGTCTCGTCGAGACACACGCATTTTTTGCAAGTGCATCGACCTATATATTCCTCGGACTCGCACTCATCTATATCTTTCGAACCGCACGAACTCGTCTGTGGTATGTGACCAAGGTGCCAAAGGCACTCCGCGCGCTCGTTGATTGGTATAGCCGTGCGTTTGATAGACGGTGGTTTATCGCGCTTGTTGCGCTCGTAGGGCTCGTCGCGATCACTATCACCGGCGCGCTCGGTGGTGCGATCGTCTACGGACCAGATGTTGATCCGATCGTAAAGGCTATCTACAACATCTTTTTCTAATCCTCTATGAAAAAAGAAGCTCCAAAAGTTCATCGTCTCCCGTTTGCAAAGAAAGACCAGGTGATATGGACACTCATCAAACAAGGCAAGAAAAAAGTAGAGACTCGTGCTGCGGGTCCAAAGTATGAGCATATCAAAACAGGGGATGTACTCGTCCTGTCTTGTGGAGGGGTAACTTTTGAGAAAAAGATAAAAAAGGTGACGAAGTTCCGCACGCTCGGCGCGATGTTCAAGGTCTATGACCCTGAGGTCATCCATCCTGGCATCGGCAGTGAAAAGGCCCTCCGTGCCAAATACAAGACGTTTACGGGGTATGAGGAGCGGATCAAGCAGTTCGGTATGCTGGCCTTTGAGCTCGCCTAGGATTGAAAAATCCTTATTTTACGGTATAATCGCCAAACAATTCAATAATTGCGGAATCGTCTAATGGTATGGGTACCATACCGGCGGCACTTGTTCGGTCATAATAAAATATTTGGTTTTGTGTATAAAGCTGCCAGATCGTCTAATGGTAGGACGCATCCCTCTGGAGGATGTTATCTTGGTTCGAGTCCAGGTCTGGCAGCTTTGTACAGAAAATATTTTTTATGACCCTCACTCGCTTGCCGGTAGGACGCATCCCTCTGGAGGATGTTATCTTGGTTCGAGTCCAGGTCTGGCAGCTTTGTACAGAAAATATTTTTATGACCCTCACTCGCTTGCCGGGAGGACGCATCCCTCTGGAGGAAAACAGGCGAAGCCGTTGAAAACCGTGAGGTTGTCAAAGCGCAGCGAAGCGAGCAGTGAGATTCCAGGTTCCGCAGCAAACTCGTGATAGGTGATCGCGCACGAGATGCGTCGATCTACACGAGAAACTACTCCGTAAATGCATACCCGATGAGAGCGGTAATCAGAACTAAAAAGCACCCAATTGGGTGCTTTTTAAGTGTTAATATCAGATAACCGTAAATAGATTGACTTAATAGTAAATATAGACTACTATTACTTATAATAATCATTATTTATAAATAAGTCGCTATTTTATGGAAAACAAGAAAAATTTAAAAAAAGAGAGATTCAAGAGATTAGGTACATCTCGTACGACTGATGTACTTAAGCGTCTCCAAGTTCTCTCCAATTGTGCTAATCGCAGTGCGTATGATTATACCGAAGAAGAAATCAGCAAGATCTACTCAACAATAGAAAAAGCAGTCCGAGACTCTAAATCAAAGTTCTATTATCCAAAAGAGAAAATTAACTTCAAATTATAATTTATGTCTATCCAAGGAAATATCGCACCAAGAATAATCCAATCAATATCTAGCCTGTATAGCGACTCTAACAGGGTTCTTATTGAATTCATTGATAACTCCATTGATAGTGCAGAAAAGTATTTTGATGCTAAGAATAATACATATACAAAGCCCATTAAGATATCCTTAGAAATATTAGGTAAAACTAATAAGGACGGGTCAGTTGTTGTCTCTGATAACTGTGAAGGGATAAGTAATCTAGAGAGAGTCGTTCAGTCTTTTGGTAATTCTAGAAAAAGAGGTCAAGCAGAGACAAACGGTCAATTTGGTTTCGGAATGTGTTCATTTTTGGCATCCTGCGAGAAACTTGAAATTATCACTAAAATTGAATCAGGAAGTGCCGAGCGTATTGATATTTTGAAGCAACATTTTGATGTAGATAATCACGAAAGTTTTTTGTTTGGAGATATTGAAAAAGTTAAAGATTTCAAAGAAAAGTCTGGGACGCAAATTACTCTAGGTATTTTTGATAAAAACAGTTGGAAAGACCTAAACATCAATTTTATTAAAAGTGAAATTGAAAAGCATTTTGAATTACTCCTGAAAAGAAATAACTTAGAAATAAAACTAATAAATAAAGAGCAAGAATATTTCTGCCAACCTTTTGACTATTCACAACATGAGGGAGGTTTTATCGAAGAAACCATAGAGGAAATAGACGAAGAGTCTGGTGCGAAGCATTTAATAAACTTGTATATCAAAGTAACAAAAGGTAAGGATATTAAGAAAAGACCAGTCTTTATTATCAAAGGCAGACGAATTAATGAGATTAATGAAATCAAAGCTTTTAAATCAGTAAATAAAAGTGACATATGGAATCACCCAAATGTAACTGGGTACGTAGATCTAGGTAGCTATCTTGAACCAGATATCTCCCGAACTGGATTTGCAGCAAAAAACAAAGATAAGGCAAATAAGATATTCGATCTCCTCATCTCAAAAGAACCTGCAATCCTAGGTTTAATTAGAGAAGGAAACGAGCAGTCACAGGAAAAACACTACCAACAACTTGAAGATATTTTAAGTAAGGCTTTGTCTAAGCTTGCTCGTTTGGATTCACTGAACTTTAGAACAGAGTATGTCGCTGGTCATGATATTTCTTTGCAAAACGGCGCAATTGGTTCAGGTGATTCTGTAGTACCCCCACTTTCTTCAGATGAAAATAAGCCTAATGACGGTATTAAAAATCCAGATATTTCTGGAAACAATCCTAGTGATGAGCTTGGTGGTGACAATAATGTAAATAAAGAAAACGATAACCCTTTTGACGATAAAGACCCCCAGGGAGCCGAAAGACAGAGAAGTGGTTTTAATATAAAGATTTCTGATCTTGAACCAGATATCGACACAGAGACAAAAGAAAAAATCAAATCTAGATTGCTTGGTAATACTATTGAAATTTTCAGAAAACATCCTGAATTTGAAGCCAGAATGGAACACTCTCGTGGAGGTGAGCCGAAAGTTAGTCAAAGATTAATTACTTACCTTGCAGGGGAGATCACTGTTCACTATAAGGACAAATATTATATGAAATCTGGTCAGCCAGAATATAATAAAAAGATGTTTGAAAACCTAGTAGGATCTATTTATCTTTTTGAAGATTTACTAAAGGATACAGTAGGTAAGAATCTTTCATCATGGAACAATTAAATCTAAAAGCATTGATTGCAGAAATATCTCCACTTTATAACTCGTACAAAAATACGAGTAGAGATATTAGTGGAACTGAAGCTCTGCTCATTATGTGGGACATCGGAAATATTCTTAAAAAAGTGATCGATACTTCCAAGATACCTCCCCATAATTTGTATAGAAAAATCTACGGAAAAGCTGAGGGTGTTTCTGATATTGTTCAGAAAAGTTACATCACAAGAGAGTTCTTGGGTAGAGCTTACCGAATAAGAAATATATTCGTAGATAAAACAGAGATAAAAAAAATACTGCCGAATCTAAAAAATTTTATCTCATTTAGAGAGGCTATGCCTTTTTTTGATAACAAAAAGTATATGCTTACAGGTGAGAAAAAAGCTGACCTGGTAGCTCTTTTAAATAGTGACAGTAGTAGCCATTCAATTTTAAACGCAGTTAGATCTTTACAGTCAGAGTATATTGGTATAAAAAATCCGAGAAATCAAAAACTGATTGAGCTAGAAGATGAAAAACAAATTTTCATAACTTTTTATAATTTCCTCTTTAATTTAATTAAGCAGTCAGACTATAAAATAGTTGTAAAAGAAGTTTCCACTTTGAAAAGTGCCACTCTAATAAAACTGTCATCTGCGACAAACTGTCTAGCTCAAGAGGGATTTGTTTTTCCAGAGATTCCAGAAGATCATTTTAATGATAACTGGATTAAGTATGTCGATTTGATTAAATTTTTCTCACTTCAAAAAGATCCTAAGGATCGAAGAAGATTTAGAAGACTGATCCCTCCGACACGAATTGTAAGGCTTGCAGAAATGTTACAAGCAGTTTCATCTGAAAGTTCCTTCAAGAGTTTTAGGATCACATAATTGATAATGAATTTCCCGAGCAATATTACAATACATGATGACAAGGAAAGCTTTCTTAAGACTAGGATTGATTCTTTGGAATTACCGCTTGATATATTCAATATTTTAATTCAGAACAATATAAGGACAGTTAGAGGTCTAATCAATAAAACTAACCTTGAACTTAAAAGAGAGTTTGGTTTTAAGGACTCACAACTAGATATTATTGCTGGCAGTCTCTCAGAATTATCTGTGAGTATCATTCTTGAATCTCGTAAAAGAAAAGTATGGTCTCAAGAATCACCATCTCAAGATGAAGGTAAAGACGAAATCAATAACATTGTTTCAGGCAATGTGCCCTCAAAGGGTTACGAGGAAATAGCAACTTCTTTTGCTAACCACTTTGGTATTGAAGAAGATATCTTAATCGGACAAAGTCGAAAAAAGGAAATAGTTAGAATGAGGGATATCATGGTGTATGTCTTAAGAGAATACGGCAATCTATCTTTTCCTGTAATTGCAAAAATAATTGGAAATCGTGACCATACCACTGTCATTCATTCTTTTAGGAAGATGGAAAAAGTTAAGACCTCCTTTAAAGACTTTGAGGGTGAATTTCATGACTTGATTTTTAAGTCGAAAGAAATCAAAGAAAGGAAAGATCAGATTGAGAAGTTACTAATTGATCAACTTGCTTTGTCTCTAGAAAAGATAGAGCAACATAAAATTAAAACTCTAACCCAGGTTAATATCTCTGAGAGAAATCTTCAGATATTGGAGTCCTATAGACAAGGCTTAACTTTGGGCAATATTGGCAAGATACATGGTGTAACAAGAGAAAGGGTTCGACAGATAATCGCTCGCACTGTAAAACAAATAGCGTTTAATGAGTCTATTTCTACTGGTAAAAAAATTGATTTTCAAGATCAGCTCAACGAAGAAAAGAAAATTAGAAATGATGCTATAAGTAGTAACAAGCCAGTAAAAGAAGCTAAGAAATATGTACGAAGGTATGAATGGAGTCTTTATTATCAATCTTGCAAAATCTGCGGTACTACCGATGTACCACACTTCAAGACTGGTCTTTGTGAAGAATGTGGGAATAAATCTATTATTGGAGAAGCAAGAGAGAAAATCATACAAGAACATGGTCATAAATGTGACCTGTGCGATATCTTAAGAGGTAAGGCACTAGAAGAATATGGAAGAGATTTCTATCTATCAAGAAAGGTAAAAAGTGTACTTTGCCGTAAATGCTTCTTAGAAACCACAGGAAAGGCACTTGGCGGAATAAGAAAAAATAAGTGGAGAATGTTTTATAATTAATCTTTATTGTAGAGATATAATCTTGTTGCTTAAAATTATTTTGCTTTTAAAGCATCCTAGTAATTCTCGCTTCTCCTCAATCGCTCCATCTTTTAAAATAAACTTGCTGGGCTTGACCGGCCACGGCTCTTGCTCAAAGACGCCAGTAAGTAAGCTATACTTCTTTTAATGAATAAAATTAGCATTCTTGGGGTTCCTGCATCTGGGAAAACAACACTAGCAAACAGGCTTGGTGCTATGTTACATATCCCTGTCACTCACCTCGACAAGATTTTTTGGGAAGAGAAAGGGGGTATTAAGCAAGATGTTTTTGTTTCTCAGCTTGAAGAAGTAATGAAATCGGAGCGGTGGATTATCGAAGGAAGTATGCCTCGATCTAAAACTCTCGATATGCGATTGGCAAATGCTGACACAATTATTTTGTTTGATGTTCCTTTGCTACTAATATTATGGAGACAAACAAAGCGTTTTTTCAAATATTATGGAAAGGTGCGACCTGATATGGCGGGGGACAATAAGCAACGATACCCATTTACTTGGAAGGAATTACAATATGCTCGAAAGTATCCGATCAAGGAATTGTATGAAAAAATATTGCCCTATCGGACAATCAAGAAAGTAGTGGTCATCAAGAGCTCTAAAGATGAGTCGAAGTTCCTAAGCTCTTTGGCTTAGAAAGGCTCCCGCATCGCCCCAAACGGGCAGTTTGTTAAATTAAAAAACAGCTTCATGTTTCCATGAAGCTGTTGAATTAGGTCTTCTCTACGTTAAAGCCGTGAATGATAACTCGAGAGGGGGCGATGTTTTTCTCGGACACAAATTCGTTCAAGTCCTTCAAAGTGAGAACGTTTGCATTGGTTTGCGCGCGTTGCTCTATCAGAACTTTTATTTTCCCTTTCAATCTGTTTTCTCGAAAATCATTTATGTTCTGAGCAATAATTCCCCAGTCCTCTATGGACAGGTGGAGGGACTTGTCTTTCGGGTATTTAAGATGATCAAGATATTTGCCTATCAAGACCAAGGGCTCCACTTCCAAGACTTCGCTCATTGCTAAAATGACATCGAGGGTTGCACGGGACGTGCCCAACTCATAAGAGCTCCATTGTGCTTGTGATATTTTCAACAATACTGAACAGTCTGACTGAGTGAGATTTTTATATTTTCGCACCTCCTTTAGAGCGAGACCAAAAGCGTTATTTTTGTCTTCTTTCATTAATGAAGTTTTGTTCATCTTACAAGTTATTTACATTTTGTCAATAAACAGGTTTCAGCGTCGTACTAGAGGGTTAACTGTACATTTTAAATAAAAAAATGCTGCAACAATAACTTGTCCCAGCATTTTGAATGTTTAATTTAAAGAAAACCCAGGCTCCTCCTCGTCGGGGATAGAAATCCATACGCCATCACCGCGTTTTATTTTTTTGTGCGTCGTGATGAAGCTTACGGTGGTTGTTCCTTTGTCCGTTTCGAGGTATGCCTCAAAAATCGTGCCGTAGGATGTACCCATACCTGATATTTTCCAGTCAGTTTTGAGGTAGCCTTCGCACCAAGAGTTTTTTACTTCCTGATACGCAACCTTATCAGAAAACATTTCCTGAGCGGTATAAAACAACAAATCTCGGATCTCATCATTGAGGGGAATACCAGAGAATAAAAGACAATAAATCATTTTTTCGATTTTTGTTCATCTTACAATTTATTCATATTCTGTCAATAAACAGGTTCCAGCCTTGTCCTAGGCCGCCAGCAAATATTTTGGAAATAAAAAAAAGAAACTGCTTTTGGCAGTTTCTGGTTTTTTTTTTGGAAAACAATTACACAAAAAAGACTTGTTTGTTTTGCAGTTCATTCTGCGCATCGACGAGTCCTTCTTTTGCGGCACCAAAGAGTTTGTCGGGACTGAGCTGGTTGTTATTGTCTTTAAAGACACTATCGATAGCTCTTGAAAGGCCGTTAAATCTGATAAGCATTTTCAAAAACTTGTCAGCATCCTTGTAGCGCCAGGTTTCAATCTCCAGGGTATCTCCAATCTCGTATTTGTCTGGTTTGATCTTGGCTTCTATCCCACCATTTGAAAATTGAAAATGTTCACAACCGGCGTGTGTTCCGTAGTGGATAATATAGCCACTTGTAACTTCTTTCTGTCCTCGCATAACACGAAAGACATCGTTTCGAAGATATCCTTCAAAGAAAACAGCGACCAGTTCCGCGGAGAATACTGTGAAGGATGTTGTTTCCATCAGGAAGTACTTTTTGTCCTCGTACGTTTTGATGGCGAACTCGAGCTTTACTCGATAGGGGAGCTTGTCGTTGTAGGTTCCATTTACTACGGATTCGATGGCCCAGGTAGCAAGTACTCCCAGTCTCGAGGTCATCATCCTTGTACGATAGTCCTGGTTCGCGTCCTTTTTGCCCTTGCTCACCTTTTTCAGATAGTCTCGTTGTTCAGCAATTTTTTTGTTTAGCGTTTTTTCAAGGTCGGTTCCTAAAAGGTCGCCAAAGAAATCTTTGGGGCACTTGGCATAGGTCAAAGCATTTTCCAATGCTTCAAATTTTTGTTTGTCCATACAGTGTGTTTTTTTGAAATACTATAGAGTATTTCTTTTTTGTCAAACAACGTATTCTCAGCTTTGTTTCATGTAGTCGACACTCGTTTCCAATAAAAAAGTCTCCCGAATGGGGGAGACTTCAAATGATGTGTTGTCGTTTCAGGAAATCTTTTTCCTGATTTTTTTAAGGACATCCTCATTTGTACTACAGAAAGACAAGCCCGTTTCTGAGTTTCTCTGCAGAAGTATCAGAGGCTCGCTTTTGTTGATGGTCAGGACAGGGGATGATTTATCGACAAGTTTCCAGGAATCAGTTTTCTTTATCAAAAAAATAATTTCCAGATTGTAGGCTTTTTCCTTGAATAGAATCGCAGTCCGTATCTTAATCCGTTGCATAGAGTTCGCTTCCTCTTTGTGGAGGCAGGCAATCTCCAATCTGAGAATAGTGAAATTTTCAGTTTCAAGAAGCCACTTGATGATCAGCTTTGCTGTATCAAGAGAGACAATTGTCGAAGCGTTGAGCGTAACCTTTGGTTGAAAGAACTTCATAAAATCCAATTTTAGGATTGTTGGCCCGGAGATATTCCGTACCAAATAGTTATAGAAACTACATGTACATTATATCACTTTAT
>JBPOIF010000013.1:0-10343 GCA_052034745.1 Candidatus Nomurabacteria bacterium
TCCGTATCCTTTCGAACGATACCTCTATTACAAGCGCAAACGTACTTGGCACTGTCGCATTTCGTGGTACCGACTCAAGTGCTCGGTACGGAGCCAAAATCGTTGCACAATCAGCAGGAACATGGGGGACTGATACAAATGATGCCCCTACCAACCTTGAATTTTATACACAAGTAGCGGGAGCTACCGATGAACTCACTAGTCCTCGAATGATTATTGATTCGACGGGGGCTGTTGGCATCGGAGACGCTACCCCCGCAGCACTCTTTACGGTCGGCTCTGGCGACCTCTTCCAGGTTAATACCTCAGGAGACATCACGACTGCAGCTGCAGAAAACCTCTCTATCACTACTGGCACCACTGGTGTCCTTACACTCGACTCTGGTACTACTGGTGCTGTGAATCTTGGTACAGGAAACAACGCAAAAACAATCTCTGTTGGTACAGGGACGGCAGGCAACACCATCAACATTGCCACCGACAACACTACTCTCGACACTGTTGCAATTGGTTCTGCGCTCGACACCCTCACGATTACCGGAAGTTCATCATCATCTTTTGTCCTAAACGGCACCACTATCTCTGCGGCAGAGTTCAGCGTGCTCGATGCGGGTATCGAACTCGGCGATCTCACCACACAAGGAACTGCAACTGATGAGTTTTGTCTCACCTCAGAAACAGGTGGCGGGGCACTCCTTGCGTGGCAGTCGTGTGGAGCCGGAGGCTCAACAACTTGGGATACTATTGGGGACCCAGCAGGAAACGGCTCTATTGCAATGGGCGCAACAGTGCAAACAATGGACTGGGCTACCGCTACAACACAAACGGCGCTTAGTTTGACGTCAAACTCCCTTTCTTCTGGAACTATTCTTTCTCTTACATCAGCAGGTACAGCTGCAGCATCAGGTCAGACTGGACTTAACATTGCACTTTCAGGTGTGAACGGAACAGCAAGTCAGACTTCATATGGTTTAGCTGTTTCGAATACTCACACAGGTACAACCCCTGAGAACTACGGAGCTTTGATAACAGCTACTGGTGCAGGGCAGAACTACGGTATATCAGTAAATGCTTCTGGTTCTGCAAGTACGCTAGGAAATACTGCCGGATTATTTACTAATAGTGGGGCTGGAGCTAGCTTCGATCCAGTTTTGTTAATGTCTAATACTGAATCTGCTGGGTATACACAAATCGCTTTTCAAGAACAAATAGGGGTTTCTCAGACTTGGAGCATAGGAATCGGTAACACAACAAATGCAACAATTGCTGACGATTTCTTTATCTATAATTATGGCACAGGTATCCCTTTTGTACTTAATACAGCAGGAGAAGTATTGATAGGAGAGACCGCTTCACAGGGTGCAGGATTTAGATTGCAGGTTGCAAATAATGGAGTTGCCGGTGAAGGTGGTTTGCTTGTAGAAGGGAAAGCGGAGTTCCTTACTGCAGATGATGCATACGCATCTTTTGATGATGCACAAAGGCTTGGGTTTACTAAAAAAGCAAGTAATATTCCAAAGCTTACGTATGGATCCGCAACGACATTTACTATTGCAAAATCGAGTGGTACAGGGATAGAAGCAACAAATACTTTTACAGATAGCTTTACTCTCGATGGAAGTGGAAATGCAGATATTCTCGGAACGATAACATCTGGATCTTCAAACACAGCGCTTACACTCGCAACGGGTATGATCGATGGAGATGCGCTCACACTCATCACTGCGGCTGATGGAGGGACGGGTACATCGTCTGGGTCAGGTTTGACGGTGCGAAGTGATGGTGTCGGTCTTCTCCAGGGGTGTGCCGATGGTGAAATACTCAAATGGGTTGAATCAACTGATACGTGGGACTGTGCGACAGATGCGACCGGCGGTGGTGGGATCACTGCAGACTCGCTCGACTTTGACGACTTCATGAACTCAATGTCGATCGATGAGGCGACCGATATCAATCTCGGTGCAAATGCATTTACTATCGACCTTGATTCATCGGGAGATTTTTCTATTCGTGACGGCACAACAGACTTTGCACTTTTTGACGATACAGGAGGTATCACGTTTGCTCCACAGGGCACGTCAGATATCACACTTACTCTTGATGCTGATTCGACGCTCAATGTTGCAGGGGATAGTATCAATGATTTTACGGGGAACGGACTCACCGTTTCTTCTGGTGCGCTGACAGTGGATGCGACTGTTTCAGGGGACGGGCTTTCTTCGACAGTCTCATCTGGTTCAGGGCTTGAGACGCTTGCCTCAGGGGTATCTCTTATCCAAGGTTGTGCAGATACACAAGTACTTGCGTGGGATGAGACAAACGATATTTGGGAATGTACTGATGCTGGAGGGGGTGGAGGTATTGTAATCAAAAAGAAAACCGCTGATGAAGGAATTGCAAGTAATACCACAGTACAGCCAGATGACCATTTGAGTTTTGCGATCGCTGCATCAGAGAACTGGGTATTTCGTTTCAACTTGATGCTTTCTGCACAAAGTTCATCACCAGACCATAAGTTTACTGTTGCTGCACCCGCATCACCGACAAACTGTCAGTGGTACTATGATGATGCCGAACTCGCATCGTCTGCCTCTTCTATCGCTTGTGGAACTACCCAAAACCTCGCAACTCTTGTCGCGAGTGACCCTTACTATATTGGTGGGTCTATTGAAAACGGAGCGAATGCTGGTTCTGTTGTCTTGCAGTGGGCACAAAGTTTGTCTCACTCATCTTCAATTTGGATTAAGCGAGGAAGTTTCTTGACGGCATTTAAAGTGCAAGGTGCCGACGTCGCAGAATTTTATACCACAGAAGATCCGACATTAGAACCAGGAGATATTGTCGTCATTGATCCAGAAAATTCTCCTATAGGAGTAAAAAAATCAACCGTTCCTTATGAACAAGGGACGATGGGTATCGTTTCAAAACAGCCAGGTATTGTCCTTGGGGATGAGAGAAACCTCGGAGGAGGAAAACAGATACCGATCGCGCTTTCTGGGCGTGTTCCGTTGAAAGTAAATACCGAAAACGGACCAGTTGAAATCGGTGATTACTTGACGACATCTTCTGTTCCTGGGGTTGCAATGAAGGCAACAAAATCTGGTGTCATTGTCGGTCAGGCTCTTACGGCTCACAATGCTCTTGAGCCTACAAATGTAGGTACGATTCTTGCGTTTGTAAAAGCTACCTATACAACAAGTCCAACTCCGATCGCTACTCTTGTTCAAGAACAAGAAAGTGAAACCGTTGAAGGGGGTGTTGCTCCGAGTGTTGAATTGAGTAAAAAAATCCTTGAGTATGTGATCGAAAAGAAGACGTCTCTCGATGATGAGAATGCGAACCTTTCACTTTCGGAAGTGTTTACCGATAGACTTGTCGCAGGGCTTGAGGTTATTACTCCGCGAGTTATCACCGAAGGTCTTGAGACCAACAGTATTGCAAGTGCTGATGGTCGTGGGGTGGTTGTTCGTCTTGGTGCAGGAGAGTCTTTGAAGATTCAGAGCACCCAAGAAGTAGTCGGGGGGCCGCCTGATTCGCGAGATGTTGCCGTGTTTGATACCGAAGGAAACGCAACCTTCCTCGGGAAAATCACTGCTGCTGAAATAGAAGCAGGGTCTATCAAAGGACTGCAAGCGATTGTAGAGCAGATCTCTCTCTTAGGAGAGGGTCAACAAGCACTTGCTCTTACTGCATCCGCTTTTGAAGCGCTTGGGCAAACTCTTGGTTCACAAACGAACTATCTTGATCAGTTGAGCGTCGCTCAAAACGGAATAGAAGGAAGACTTTCTGTTATTGAAAATCTTTTCGGAACATCGGGCGAAGGGCTGTCTATCGGTAGCGTAGAAAGTCAGTCTCTCTCTGTTGAAGGGCAGAGTTCCTTTGAAGGGAATACAGAATTTCAAGGACTTTCATTCTTTGGCGACGTCACCGAGTTTGCAAGTACTGTTCGGTTTGGTGGACCAGTTTCCTTTATTATTCCGCCACTGTTTAACAAAGATACCGCAGGATTTGCAGTCATCAAAGAAGGAGATCGACGGGTCCGTGTTGAGTTTGATCGAACATACGCACTTCAACCTGTCGTATCGGCAGAGATTGCTTTTGAAACAATACAAGAGGTTGTTGAGGTTCTCGAAGATCAATCTGTGCAAGAAGAAGTTTTGTTCGATTATGCTATTGTAGAGGAATTTTTTGAGCAAAACGTACGGTTTGTTATTGTTGATAAAGATGAAACAGGTTTTACTATTGTTCTGAATAAACCCGCAGCTCGAGACATTCCATTTTCTTGGATAGCCCTTGCGGTGGAGGACCCTCATTTGTTCGAAAGTATATTTGAAGGTCTTATTGTTGAGTCAACACCAGATATTGAAACTGTGACATCTGAACAAAATCAAAACAGTACAGGCAATCAAGAAACAGAACCACCGGTACTTATTGAAGAAGAACAACCGCTCGAGAATGGAGGAGGGGCACCTGTTGAAGAAACCCTGTTGCCGGAAGAAACGATTGTTGATCAAGAAGTTCAAACAGAGGTAATACCTCCTCCCGAACCACCAGCTTCTTCAGAGACTTCTGAGGTTTCTGGCGCCCCTTCTGTAGATCCTTCGATATGAAAAAACACATAACAGCATGGGCTTTTGTAGTCTCCCTTATTATAAGTTTTGGCCTTTACGGCAATACTCTCAAAGGAGAGTTTGTTTGGGATGATGTTTTCTTTACTCAAAGGACTGAACTTCGAAATATAGGATACATTCCGCGCCTTTTTCTTGAACCAGTTCTGCCACACCAGCAAGCAGCGAGTTTGTATCGCCCCTTTACGATGGCAACTTTTACGATCAATCGCGCAATACATGACGAGCCAGTGGGGTTCCATTTGGTAAATATCTTCTTGAATGCTCTTGCCGCAACTCTTCTTTTTCGAGTAGTACTGCTTCTTTTTGGTGATATTGCACTTTCAATTTTTTCGGCACTCATTTTTATGTTTTTGCCAATTCACACCGAAGCGGTGGCTTTGATAAAAGCACGCGATGAGATCCTTGGAACAGTCTTTACACTTTTGGCATGGCAGGCATTTCTTGTTGCTTTCAAAAAAGAATCGCTACAAAAAAAGTATCTTGTGGTTAGTGCGGGAGTGTTCCTTTTCGGAATCCTTTCAAAAGAATTTGTAGTAATGGCACCGCCACTCTTTTTTATTATTCATTGGGTGCAAAAAGGTATTTATCCAATTCGAACACGTCTGAGAGAGCTCGGTTGGGGTGCCCTGTTGTTTGGAGGTGCGCTCGGCTTGTATCTTGTGTTGCGCCATATCGCTATACCAGAAACCTCTTTTGGAAATGATGAGATTGCCCCTCTTTCAAATGTACTCATAATGCCAGAACGTCTCGTTGCATTTTTTACTTCATTTAAGATTTTGTTTCTCTATATATCAAAAACAATTATTCCAATAGGTCTTACCGCTTCGTACCACTTCAAAGCAGTTACACTCGTGAAAAGCATTATCGCCTCGCCGCAGGCAATGGGAGGATTGGTGATACTTGTTGCGTTACTGTGGGTATCTTTTTGGAAAAAAACGATGAGAAAACCTTTTGGTATTGGGGCGATTATTTTTTTGGTACTTTACTTGCCAGTGTCACAATTTTTGTTTATTGGGGGAGATATTATGGGGGAGCGATGGATGTACCTTCCGTCCATTGGTATTGCTATTATGTTGGGATGGTTGTTTGTGAAGTTCTTTGCATGGAACCGTCCTTTGGCTCTTGGGGTATTTGTGTGTCTCCTTGTTTGGTATGGAAGCATTGTTATCCCTCGAAATCTTGTGTGGCAAAATAGTTTTTCTCTATTTTCAAGTATGGTGGAGGACTCCCCAAAAAGTGTTCGAGGATATTCTGCGCTCGGGCAGTATTATTTTGAACAAGGGCGCTACGATGATGCTGTTGCTATGGTCAATAAAGGTTTTTTGATTACGAATCAAGAACCGAACCTTTATGTTATTGCCGCTTCGGTTGCTTACAAACAAGGTAAGTTCGTAGAGGCAGAACAGTATCTCAGGGATGCGCTTGCGCTCCCTACGTTTTCAACTGCTGCGATATTAAATTTTCCAAGAATTTTGTATGTTCAAAAGAAATATACAGAGGCACTGGAGTGGTACGATGGTGCCATCTCGCAGCTTCATCCAGCAGAGATTGGTTTCAAGGAGCGATTGCTTTATGCAACGATACTTTTTCAACTGAAACAATATAACAAAAGCATTGAGTACCTTTTGGAACAGATGGGATCGGATGCTTCGCATGAGGATGTTTCGCTTTTGATTTCCGCGAACTATTATTATCTTGGGGAAAAAGACAAGGCAAAAGAATACTATTTACGTACTCGTTTCCCCATTGAAACGATGAGCGAACGAATGAGAACATACCAACCTAAATAAAATGAATTTTTTAAAAGAAAAATGGACCGCCTCAATTTTTTTCATTCTGTTGTTAACGGTAGGGTTTTTTACCTATCGGAGTTACGGTCTTTCCTGGGATGAGCCTATCTCTCATATGAATGGACAGGTGTCATGGGAGTATGTCGTTCGCGGGAACTCCTCATTGAATACGTATTCGGAACGCCTGTACGGAGTGCTTTTTGAAATACCTCTCGTGGCGATACAACAGATTTTTTCAATACAAGATCCACAAGCTTTATTCTTTATGAGGCATCTTGCAACTTTTTTATTTTTTGTTGTAGGAGTATTTTTCTTCTTTTTGCTCTGCAAGAAGATATTGCGATCTTGGAAATGGGCACTGCTTGCTTCAGCTGTTCTTGTGCTGAGCCCTCGTATATTTGCTGACGCTTTTTACAATTCAAAGGACATACCGGTATTGGTGGCGTTTATTATTTCCGCCTTTTCGCTCGCTCGATTCGTTGAACGTCCAACAAAAGGACGACTTCTCTTCCATGCCTTTACTACTGCGGTTATTATTGCAATACGGATTCCTGGCGTATTTATGGTTGCAATTACTTTTATGGTTTTGGTATTTGATTTTGTAACAAAGCGATTTCAAGAAATTTCTTTTAAACGATTTTTGTCATTCAGTGCCCTCTTTACTATTGCTGTTGCAATTTTTACCACGTTACTGTGGCCTTATTTGTGGAAAACCCCCGGTGCTCATTTTGTTGAAGCCTTTCAAGATATGAGTCACTTTTCAAGACAGATCGATATGACAGTGCTTTACTTCGGGAACTTTATAAAGGCATCAGAACTTCCTTGGCATTACATACCTGTTTGGATACTGGTGACAACTCCGCTTTTTTATCTAGGCACTGCCATCGTTGGTATTACTGTCATTGTTCGTAAGTACATACAGGCATTTGCTAATTCTTATAAAAAATCTCCCATGGATCTTGTTTTTTTAGCCTGGTTGTCTGGTCCTTTAATAGCAGTGATAGTATTTCAATCAGTTCTGTACGATGGGTGGCGACATCTTTATTTTGTGTACCCTGCACTTGTGTACTTCGTTGTTGTTGGTATAAAAAAACTTTTTGATTTTTCGTACGTTCGCTTTTCAAAGTATAAAAAAATCGCTTTTTATAGCACGAGAGGGGTTTTGGCAGCGTTTCTTGTTTCTATATTGATTACAATGGTTTCTCTCCATCCTTATCAACAGGTGTATTTCAATGCCCTCGGTGGAGGGATCGATCGTGTTCGCGAAAAGTTCGACCTTGATTATTGGGGGCTTTCTTTTCGAGAAGGGCTCGAGTATATTGCTCGTACTGATCAGCGCGACCACATCACTGTTGCTGTTGTTGGAGGGACTTTGGATAATGTGTTTATTTTAGAGACAGAGACTGCAGGTCGTCTGTTGCTTGTTCCTCCTGCAGATATACAAGGTGCGGATTATGTGGTATCAAACTATCGATGGCAACAGTATGCGACTCTTCCACATTCGCACAGCGTCTATGAAGTTGTTGTGAGAGGGGGGCCTATTTTATCTGTATTTAAAATTCGCTAATTTAAAAAATGGAACGCACAACACTTATCATTCCTTGTTTTAACGAAACGCAGAACCTTGCAACGTTATTTCAAGAGATTGCCTTATTTCAAGATGTGAACGGGGAGCTCAAAGAAATCATCTTTGTTGATGACGGTTCTACTGATGCGACACAACAGATGCTTGATTTGTTTGTACGAAGTTCTCAGGGTAATGCTCGGGTAGTCACATTTGCAAATAATCGAGGAAAAGGCGCAGCTGTTCGAGAAGGGGTCTTATCTGCAAAAGGGGATTTTTGCGTCGTTTTGGATGCCGATCTTTCTGTCCCACTCATATATATAAAGAGTGTGGTTGATCAGCTCTCGCAAGGGGCCGTTATTGTTATCGGGAATCGAAGGATGAAGGGGTCTCATATTGTCGCTCCTCAAGGACTAATTCGTCATACCATGGGTGCCTTATTTGTTGTCTTTACAAAGGTCCTTCTTGGTATACCTACCAACGATATCACTTGCGGGTGCAAGGGGTTTTTGATAGAACGTGTCCAGGTCTTTTTTAGAGACCTACAAACCTTTCGATGGGGGTATGATGCTGAAGTATTGTTTCGAGCGACGCAGGCAGGGATTTCTTTTGTTGAGATCCCTATCGTGTGGGCACACAAGAGCACCTCTAAGGTCCGTATTTGGCGAGATAGTATACGTACTTTTTTTGAAATTATAAAAATACGATTTTCTATTTTCTAATGCTTCAGACAGAATACAAAATAATGGATAGTTTACAGGCATACCATTGGTGGTATCGAGGGCGACGTTTTTTGGTGCGAATGCTTTTTGATATGTATATGAAATCTCAAACAGTGCTTGATATAGGCTGTGGTACAGGGGAGGGCTGCGCAATACTACCTTCTTCTGTTGTGCTTTCAGGGGTTGAGCCAAATTCTATCGCTCGAGATCTCGCTGAGACAAAGGGGTACAAAGAGATTGTTGCCGGGAATGCTGAGAATCTTCCCTTCCAAGACGCTTCATTTGAAGGAGTCCTGATGCTCGATGTGCTTGAACATACTGACGATGATCAGAAAAGTGTTTTTGAATTTCTTCGAGTTTTGCAACCTGAGGGTGTGGGTATCATCACTGTTCCTGCGTATCAGTGGATGTGGAGTAGTCACGATGATCGCTTTGGACACCGTCGTAGATATACAAAGAAGCAGCTCGAACAACTGGTTCAAAAAACAGGAGGAGAGATACTTTTTTCAAGCTATTGCTTCTTCACCATGTTTCTTGTGGTTGTGGCGTATCGTCTCTATGAAAGATGTTGCAAAAGAACATCAGTACCTCATTTTCAGATCGGAACCTTTTTGAATTCTTTTTTGTATAGCGTTCTGAAAATAGAAACTTTTTTGCTTGAAAAAGGAGTTAGGTTTCCTTGGGGGTCTTCGGTGTGTGTGGTGGTGAAAAAAAGATAAAAGATTTTATCTTTTGATGAGCATGATGTAATCGTATATCATCTTTGATAGTTTTGACATATGTTCTGCCGCTTTCATTTCGTTTTCTTTTGCCATGATGCAAAGTATGTAGGGGCGCGCAGGGGCGTAGATGATACCGCAATCACTATACACATCAACTTCTTTGCCGTTGACGGTTGTTTCCCATACACCTATCTTGTGTGCAACTTTTATATTTTTGGGAACACCTGCTTCAATCTTATTTTTGAAATCAGTCTCTGAGAGAGTGTTGAGGATCATATTGGACGATTCATTTGTAAGATAGGAAGAAAGATAAAGGCTACGCAGGATAGAGGAATATGACTTTGTTGAGACGGTTCTAATTTTCCCATCATCGTCTCTCTCGATATCGAGATCGTCAAATAGTTCATTGATAGATTCTTCTGTCGTAACGTCAAGAAGCATATTTGCAGTAGCGTTGTCGGACTGCTGCAGTGTTCTTTTGATCGCTTCTTCGATAGTCAAACTTGTTCCTTTTGCATTTTTCCAAGTATCGCCAAAACCTTTTCCTATCTGGATGTCTTCCTCATCAAGAGTGAGAATGTCAGTTGCTTTGATATTCCCTTTTTCTATTTCTTTGTAGACAGTCATTACGAGTGGTGTTTTAACTAAACTCGCGATTTCAAAGGATGTCCTATCATCGATTCCGATAGATGATCCAGAGGGCAGATACTCAAAATAAAGGCTGAACGAATGCCCACTGTTTTCGTGGTAGGTGCGAAGCGCATTTCTCAAAGGAGAGAAGTTGATAATGATATCGTTTTGGTTTTCAACGAATATTCTTTTCGAAAGAAAGGGATATTTTTGTGCACCACTTGAAGTCGAACTTAAAAAGACAAGCCGAACACAAATAATCAGCAAGAAGAGAGCGATTAGAG
>JBPOIF010000010.1:0-2114 GCA_052034745.1 Candidatus Nomurabacteria bacterium
TTTCTTCAGTAACGAGTAGTCATCTATGAATGAATCACGTCGTATCACATTTGGATTTGCATTGCTTCGTATCGGACTCGCGTTTGTATTTCTCTGGTTTGGATTTAGCCAGCTTCGCGATCCGCTCTCATGGACAGGGTACCTGCCAGAGTTTCTTCAGGAGGGGACAATCTCGACCCTCCACATGGTGCTCCTCAACGGATGGTTTGAGGTACTCGCATCGATTTTGTTGATTATCGGAGTGTTTACACGACCACTCGCACTCCTCTTGTCGCTTCACCTTTTTGGTATCGCACTGAGTATCGGAGTATCGAGTGCAGTCGGAGTGCGAGACGTAGGGCTCGCGATTGCAACGCTCGTGGTCATGATACTTGGTCCAGGAAACTATTCGCTCGAGTATCTTCTCGAAAAAAGAGATACTGTAGTCCAATAAAAAAAGAAGCAGCGCTTGATGCGCTGCTTTTAAATTTGTTTTGACTTTGGTTTAGGCCCGGATTGGGTGCCATTTTGTTTCGGGAATTTCGAGAATAGTCACCGTCCCTGTTTTTCTGTCATGTTCAAACTGGAGGTTCATCACCTTGTAAGAACCAGGCTTTGGTAGTTCGATTCCGGGAAGGAGCACTTCTTTAGGAGTATTTCCCTTTCGTGTACCGGAGGACAGTACCTGTTGTACGGGGATGTAGCTTACTGCTGTAAACGATACATGAGGCACCCCGTCTTTTTGTTGCACCACCACTTTTTCGAGGTGGCCATTGAAACGAATTCCGGGGCGGAATTTGCTACTGTTTTTAAGGGCATCGAGTATGCGACCGATACCTTTAAAAACAATTTGGCAGGGGGATAGCGGTACCGAATCTTTACGTTCTGATACAGCAGGTTTTTCGATTTCCTTTCTCAGGAAAGTTCTTCTGGTCTGTTTTTTTACCATTTTTTGGGTTTTAAAAAGTTCAAAAATCTAGGTGTTATTTTAGTACAAAGTAGGATTTTGTCAAACAATACAAGGATTTTGAGCAAAGAAGCCTTTGGAGTTTTTTGGTATACTAGGGGAGTGAAAAACAAAGTTGTGGTGCGCGACAAAATGCAAAAAGGGTATTCGTATGAACTTGCTGCTCCGATGGGAAAAGATTTTGATCCTCGATTCAAGCCACAACTGACCCCCAAACAGTTACTCGCGCTTGGTGTTTTTGGCGGAGTATATATGAGAGATTGTACAGCGGAGTTTCCAAAAGAATGGTTCACAAGAGCAAAGTTTGCTCGAGGTGCTCGCGATGCATCGATCAATTATTTCAAGATCGACGCATCTCAATCGCTTGCGGAATGGAAACGAAAAGGCTGGATATATAGAGACGACCCTCGCGGATGGTTCCAATGGTATTGTCGGTACTTTATGGGTCGCCGTATTCCAAAAGAGGATGATCGTCAGATCAAACGATGGATAGCGATGCGCAGACATATCGGGCAGATTGTCGCATCGTGTCGACCAGGAGATATCTCTTGCCGCCCACGACAACGGCAAGCACTTCTTCACTGGGCATACGATAGTAGAAACATATAAATGAAAATTAACCATTACATGATCGTCATGACAGGGGTCCCGCTTGCAGTACTGCTCCTTTGTTTGGTGAGCATCTCAGTCGTGGTCTCTTCGTCACGAGAGCATATCTTTACCACTGTCGAGACTGCTCCTTTTGCAGACGCCGCGCTTATTCTTGGTGCGGGGGTGCTTCGTGATGGAGGGCTCTCTCCGGTGCTTCGTGACCGAGCGGATCAAGCGATTGACTTGTACCGGGCACAAAAAGTATCGCGTATCATCGCCAGTGGCAATACAGCGACCTATTATGATGAAGTTGAACCGATGAGAAACTATCTTTTGAAGGCGGGGATTCCTGAGGACGCGATTGTTCTTGACCGAGCAGGGTTTGATACATATTCGAGTATCTATCGAGCGCGAGACGTGTTTGCGGTGCAGTCGCTTGCGATTGTGAGCCAATCGTTTCATCTCCCACGGGCGGTGTTCATCGCGCGAGAGCTCAACATCGACGCTTCAGGGGTGAGTGCTGATCGAGGGCACTACAAGATCACCAATTATTTTCGAGAGATGCTCGCAGACGTCA
>JBPOIF010000017.1:0-11251 GCA_052034745.1 Candidatus Nomurabacteria bacterium
GTCTACCATTCCGCCACTGCGGCATCAACTATATACGAAGCTTATTTTACATAGTTTCCAGGGGAAGTAAATGGAAGGGAAAAGGGGATGCTTGACTTATTTTTGAACGGTGCTATAATCTGCTCGATAAGTTCCAATTGATAATCAAAAAAACAACAATGAAGAAAAAATGTTCCAGCCCTCCGTTGGGCTACCATGGCAATGCCAATCCCCGTTCGATCATTTTTAAGCTCAATTTCGCCGGTGGTCCCTGCTGCCTGATGAATCCGAAGAAAGAATAGCCGGGCCGGTTGCTGAAGAGGTGTCACAATCGTGAGCCTCGGACTCGATAATTCATTTTGTTTGACTTGAAACTGACCCGTTCCATATCCATGGAACGGGCTTTTTTATTCATACATACGCTGTGATACACTGAGCGCATGTCAAATCTGTATAGCAACTCCATTTTCTTTATTGATATCGACAAGATATTGCCGAATCCTTTTCAACCTCGTCGTGAGTTTGAAGAAGGGCCACTCAAAGACCTTGCGGAGTCGATTCGTCAGTACGGTATCCTCCAGCCACTGACGGTTTCTCGTGTTGAAAAAGAGACCTCTGAGGGAGGACTGCTCACCGAGTACGAACTCATTGCAGGAGAGCGACGCCTCCGTGCCGCAAAACTCGCAGGGCTCCTCCAGGTGCCTGCAATCATTCGCATTGGGGACGACAGTATGATGAAACTCGAACTTGCCATCATCGAGAACCTCCAGCGCGAAGACCTCAACCCTGTTGAGCGTGCACGAGCGTTTTCTCGACTTGTCGAAGAATTTAAATTTACGCATACGCAGATCGGTCAAAAGATGGGGAAGAGTCGCGAGTACGTATCAAACACTCTTCGACTGCTCACACTTCCACAAGACATGCTCGATGCGCTCTCAGGTGGCAAGATCAACGAAGGACATACTCGACCACTCTTGATGCTCGCAAGTCGTCCTGAAGAACAAGCGACCCTCTTCAAAGAGATCACGATTCGCAAGATCACCGTGCGTGAAGCAGAACGTATCGCTCGTCGCATCGCGGTTGAAAAGGTGCGCAAACACCAGCTTGTCCCTGATGGACAACTCCTTGAGGTAGAACAGAAGCTTCAAGAAGCGCTCGGCACCCGTGTCCATATCGAACCAAAGGAACAGGGAGGAAAGATTACGATCGATTATTTCTCAAACGATGATCTCGATACAATCATGTCAGTGTTTGAAAAACAGCGCGCTGCCGCGATACCAGTTGCAGTTCCTGCGGAAGAGTCTCCACAGGAGGAATCAGTCGAGGCGCTCGATGATCGTGCTCCCGAGGAGAAAGAGGCCGCTTCACAAGAGAGTGAAGAAGATCTCTACAATCTCAAAAACTTTTCACTGTAAAAACTATTTTCCTTTGAGGAAGAAACGATCGAGGATTCCGCCATGCTCACTGAGGTATGCGCGGATTTTTCTTCTGGCAGCATTTGTCTTTGCATAGTCGAGCCATTTGCTTGTCGGTTTGCCATTTTTGCTCGTGACAATCTCGACGATGTCACCGTTGTGGAGCGGATCTCCGAGAGAAATCATCTTGCCATTTGCGCGTGCTGAGCTCGTTGTGTGTCCGATATCTGAGTGAATCGCGTAGGCAAAGTCTATAGCACTTGCTCCTTCGGGCAGGTCGATCACATCTCCTTGAGGGCTAAAGACAAAGATGCGGTCTTTGAAAAAGTCCATGCGAAGTTGTTTGAGGAACGTGTTAGGGTCGGTGACAATCGTGTGGAGGTCTTTGAGTTCATTGAGCCAGTTAAATTTTTTGCCAGCTACTTTTCGAGATGATTGTTGTTCGTTTTCTGTCTCTTTGTATCCAAGGTGTGAAGCGACACCGAGTTCTGCTTCACGATGCATCTCCGCAGTGCGTATCTGTATCTCAACGACACCGTGTTCGGTCACGACAGAGGTGTGGAGGGATTGGTAGCCGTTTGGTTTGGGAAGTGCGATGTAGTCTTTGATACGACGAGGGAGCGGTTTCCAGATCATATGAACGAGCCCAAGCACTTGATAACAGTCACCAACTTGATCGGTGATGACACGGAGCGCCACGACATCGTAGATCTGCTCGACGTTCCATTTGTATTTGACGAGTTTGCGGTACGTACTAAATGTTTTTTTGACACGTGAGTTGATGGACAGATGGGGCGCTTTAAATTCGTTGAGCGTCTTTTCAAGGACTGAGTGTGCGTGTTCGACGGCTTTTTGTACTTCGGGCACCATCTCCGCCATCGCTTCTGTTGTTTTTTTGTGTTCAGCAGGGTATGCGTAGGGGAATGAATAATCTTCGAGGAGCCCTTTTAAGTGCTCCATACCGAGACGTCCCGCAAGCGCTGCGTGTACCTCGATGGTTTCAAGGGCGATGCGTTTTTGTTTTTCTGGTCTGACGTGTTCGAGAGTTCGCACATTGTGGAGACGGTCGGCGAGTTTGATGATGAGGACGCGGAGGTCTTCGGCCATGGCAACAAAGAATTTTCGTAGACTTTCTACGTGTCGCTCTCGTCCGCGGTATTTGAGTTTGCCGAGCTTGGTGACCCCTTTGACGAGAAAGAGTACTGATTCACCAAATGCATCTCGAAGTTCATCTTCGGTCGTCTCTGTGTCTTCGAGGGTGTCGTGGAGCAGTGCTCCTACAATCGTTTCAATATCCACTCCGAGAGATGCACAATTTTTTGCTACAGCGAGTGCATGGGTAAAGTAAGGCTCTCCTGAGTTTCGAGTTTGCCCTTCGTGTTTCTCTTTTGAAAAAGTATACGCACGCTCAAGAAATGCTTTGTCAGCGTCTGTGAGGGGGTAGGTGATGCTATTGACTAAACTCTCAAAATCCATCCTTTTATCCTATAGGGGAAAGGGGTTCTTGTCACGCGAGGAGTTATTTCTTTTTCTTTTGGAATCCGCGAGGTTTCTTTTCTTGTGCGAGGAGTTCGAGTGCTTGGTCGAGTGTGATGGTGTAGACATCAAGCGGGACTTTGATCGAACGGAAGTTTCCATCATGGGCAACATACGGGCCAAATCGTCCGTTGTTTGCAGTCACGTCGAGGCCTGTTGTTGGGTGCGTGCCGAGTGTGCGAGGAATAGAGAGGTACTTGAGTGCCATTTCAAGCGTGACTGTTGTTGGGTCGACTGTTTTTGGAATCGATGCCATTTTGGGTTTAGCAACTAGCTTTTGGCTACTAGCGCCTAGCTTTTTCTTGGCACCTTTGGCAGGCATTTCACCGAGCTGGACATACGGGCCAAATCGTCCGACTTTTGTATAAATAGCAAGTCCTGTTTCGGGGTCCATACCGATCGGCTCATCAGCTTTGATCTCGAGTCCTTCGATGGTGAGCGCTCCTTCACAATCAGGATAGCGATCGCACGAGAGGAATTTGCCGCCACGACCGAGTTTGACGATCATGCCGCTTCCGCATTTTGGACAGATAAATTTTGGATCAGCTTTTTCGAGGATGGTTGCTTTGTCGAGTTTGTCTTTTTCTTTGAGGTCTTTGACAAACGGGGTATAAAATTCTCGCAACGTTTTTTCATACTCGCGATCACCAGAGGCGATATCGTCGAGCTTGTTTTCCATCTCAGCAGTAAAGGTGTCATTGATATACTCCATGAAGTTTTGCTCGAGGAATGTCGAGACGACTTCTCCGGTATCAGTAGGCTTGAGTGAACGGCCGAGCTTTTCGACATAGCCACGTATCTCAAGTGTCGAGATAATGGATGCGTAGGTAGAAGGACGTCCGATGCCACGGGCTTCGAGTTCTTTGACGAGCCCTGCTTCTGAATAGCGGTTTGGTGGCTCAGTTTCTTTGCCGATATCACTTATGTTTGCAAGCGTAAGAGGCGCCCCTTCGACAAGCGCAGGGAGTTCGACGTCTTCACCGCGTGCAGCAGTGTCTACATCGAGCCATCCGGCAAAGAGCACTCGGCTTCCGGTGACGGTAAAGTCAGGGATACTTTCTTTGTCTGTTGCGATATTTCCAACAACACGGGTCTTGAGGAGTTTGGCGTCTGCCATTTGAGATGCAACGGTTCTCTCCCAGATGAGACGATAGAGTTTCTTGTGCTCATCGGTGGTGCCGGCAGAGAGTTTCTCTATATGAGAAGGGCGGATTGCTTCGTGCGCTTCTTGAGCGTTTTTTGCTTTTGTTTTGTAGGTGCGAATTTCAAGAAACTTTTTTCCATATGTTTTTTCAACGTGAGAAGCAATCGAATCGATTGATTGTTTTGACAATGTTGTCGAGTCTGTACGCATGTACGAGATATGACCTGCTTCGTAGAGCTTCTGTGCGACCTGCATGGTCCGTGATGGTGAAAATCCTAGGCGTGAACTTGCCGCTTGTTGGAGTGTCGAGGTGGTAAATGGTGGGCGAGGAGATCGCTTCTGTTCACTTTCTTTCACCTCTTTGACGTGCCAAGGATATGTTTGGCCAGCCGAGAGAATATGGTCAACCATGCTACGGTCGCGAGGCTCTTCGACACAAGTGAGGGTGAGTGCTTGTTTTTTTTCAGTAGTGACATCAGCGGTAAGTACCCAGTATGCTTCAGGGACAAATGCTTTGATCTCACGCTCTCGTTCAACAAGAATGCGAAGTGCAGGAGATTGGACACGTCCCGCAGAGAGTCCATAGCGAACTTTTTTCCAGATGATACCCGACAGATCATATCCCACGAGTCGATCAAGGACACGACGAGCCTCTTGTGCTTTGCGCAAGTTGGTATCGATTTTGCGTGGGGTTGTGAGCGCATGCGTCACTGCTTCTTTGGTGATCTCGTTGAAGGTGACACGAGTGATGGGTGCTTTGACTTTTTTGTCAGCGTGCAAGAGACATTCGATATGCCATGCGATCGCTTCTCCTTCACGGTCCGGGTCTGTTGCAAGCACAATCTCTTTTGCCTTTTCGGCGAGGTGCTGGAGTTCGTTTACGACTTTTTCTTTCCCTTTTGAGATCTCGTAGTGAGGGATAAAACCTCCAGGGATATCAATCGCTTTTTTGTTTGATTTTGGCAGATCGCGGATATGTCCGACAGAGGCGCGTACGGTATACGCACCATCCAAATATTTTTCGATGGTTTTTGCTTTTGAGGGTGACTCGACAATAAGTAGTTTCATAAATGAATGCATTATTACCACGCTTGTTTTCTTTTCGCAAACAGTTGCATCAAAACATGCGCTCAACAAGACCGAGTGTTTCCCTGATTACTCCTTTGATTTCAAGTGTCGAAAGCGTCACCGTGACATCGACCGCATCACCACCAAGTCGTTCGATAATCTCATCTCGAGGCATTGGTCCGGTGAGTATCGCAAGCACCGCTTCTTCTTTTTCGTTGAGGACAAGTGTGCGCGGTTGTTTTTCGGTGGGGTACTCGAGTCCGAGCTCTCGAAGGATGTCGGCGCTCTCGGTGATAGGGACCGCGCCGAGTTTCAAAAATTGATGTGTTCCTTTTGATGCTGGGGAATTGATTGCCCCTGGAACAACCCCGACGATCTTGTTGTACTCAGTACCAAGGCGAGCAGTAATGAGTGCTCCGGAAGCTTCTTCTGCTTCAATGATAACGACGAGGTCTGCAACACCGGCGACAATACGGTTGCGTTGTGGAAAGGTCCAGAGTGCTGCGCGTTGATCGGGTTTGTATTCAGAGATGAGTGCCCCACCTGCTTCGATGATACGCTTTGCAAGGTCTCTGTGCCCTGCAGGGTAGACGACATTCCAATCAAGTCCCGAACCAGGAAATGCAATGGTCGTCATCCCTGCTTCGAGTGCTGCTTCGTGAGCG
Source organism: Candidatus Nomurabacteria bacterium (assembly GCA_052034745.1). Taxonomy (GTDB): domain Bacteria; phylum Patescibacteriota; class Minisyncoccia; order Phycocordibacterales; family UBA9973; genus UBA4124. Next base: position 5,808 of record JBPOIF010000017.1, read on the forward strand.
ACAGAATCGATACCGAGCGCAAGTCCTGAGACGATCACGATAGGGTATCCCGCGAGTCCTTCGATCAGTGATCGGCATGCAGCAACACCGTAGGGAGTACAGCGTCGTGCACCAACGACGGTGACGATCTTTTTGTGAGCAAGCGCATCGAGTGATCCTCGAACGAAAAGTTGTTTTGGTGGTCGAGGAGTTTCTGCCAATTGGGGAAATATACTGAGGGGGTCAACCGTTTGTATAGGGTGCTCCATAGAACATCTCTAGTGTACCGTGGCTTTAATAGATACTCAAAATAGTATATAGTGTCTGCATATGTTGGACATAAAGTTCATCCGAGAGAACCCGGAGCTTATCAAAGAGGCTGCTCGCAAAAAGCATGTCTCGTTTGATGTCGATGCGCTCCTTGTACTCGAGGAGAAGCGAAAAGAAGCACTGACCGCGTTTGAAACACTTCGAGCAGAGCAAAACAAGCTCTCTGATGAGATCCCAAAAGCAACTGATGCTTCGCACAGACAAGCGCTCATTGATGCGCTCAAACCACTCAAAGAAAAAGTGGGCGAAGCAGAAGAGGTAGCAAAGGCAATCACCAAAGACTGGCAACTTTTGATGTTGCAGGTCCCAAACATTCCTGATATCTCAGTTCCTGAAGGGGATGACGATGCTGGCAATGTTGAAGTGAAAGTCTGGGGAGAAAAGCCGACGTTTTCATTTACACCGAAGGATCATATCGCCCTTATGGAGTCACTCGGTATGGTGGACTTTGTCAAAGGTGCAGAGGTCGCAGGATTTCGAGGATACTTTTTGAAAGGTGATGGAGCACTCCTTGAATTTGCACTCCATCAAATGGTCATCAATCACTTCCGTACCAAAAAGCCTGACTATGAGTTCATGATTGTTCCTTCACTTGTTCGTCGCGAGACACTCTTTGGAACAGGTTATCTTCCACAAGGGGAAGATGATCTCTATCGCACTCAAGATAGTGACTATCTCTCAGGAACAGCCGAGGTTGCAACGATGAGTTACTTTGCGGATACCGTCCTTGATGCAAGCGTCTTCCCAAAGAAAGCAATCGCATTTTCTCCCGCATTTCGTCGTGAAGCAGGTAGTCACAGCAAAGACACCAAAGGGCTTTTCCGGGTGCATGAGTTTCGAAAGTTTGAACAGGTGATTCTCTGTGAAGCAAACCACGAGACTTCGGTGAAGCACCACGAAGAGCTCCTTGCAAACGCAGAAGAGATTTTGCAAGCGCTTGGTCTCCATTATCACGTGGTCGTTAACTGTGGAGGAGACCTCGGGCTCGGCCAAGTCAAAAAGTATGACATCGAAGCATGGGTTCCATCGCAGGATACATTTCGTGAGACGCACTCGTGTTCGTACTTTCATGATTTTCAATCACGACGACTCAACATCAGATACAAAGATGCTGAAGGCAAACTCCGTTATGCGCACTCGCTCAACAATACCGCGCTCGCTATGCCTCGCATCTTGCAACATATTGTTGAAAATTTTCAGCAAGAAGATGGGTCGATTGTTGTCCCTGAAGTATTGCGCCCGTATGTCGGCAAAGACGTCATTCGTCGCTCTTAATACACTATGTACGAACGAACGTACCATGCAAAGGTACTCACGCAACACGCTCCGGTAGAAAAGAAGCGTCGCAAGCGATTTCCTTGGAAGCGATTTTTTTGGTGGTGTGGTGCTTTTGTTTTTCTTGTTGGTATCGTTTTTTTGATTCGTCTTCGAGGACTCCAGGTCGCATCGGTTTCTGTTGTTGGAACAAATGTTGTCGATCCAGAGGAGATCTCAGCCGTCGTGTGGCAGAGACTCGAAGGAACATATCTGTCGATATTGCCGCGCACGAGCATGTTTCTCGTCCCGACACGTCGTGTTGAGTCTGTTGTTGCCCAGGCATTCCCTCGATTGTCATCGGTGCGCATCGATCGCAAAGGGGTGCGAGGTCTTGAAGTGAAAGTCTCAGAATACGAAGGGGAATATCTCTGGTGCGTCACGAATGACGAGTGTTATTTTATGACAAAGGAAGGGATCGTCTTTGCTCCCGCGCCGTTTTTCTCCGGAGATGCTTATAAAAAGATTTTTGTGGGGACTCAGTCATCACTTCCGTTTGAACCGATCACAAAGCCGATGATGGAGACATTGCTTTTGCTCCTCGAGAGGCTTCCGTTGCTTGGTATCGAACCTATCGAATTTAAAGAAGAATCAGAGCATCAGCTTGAAGTAGTTTTTCTCCACCAAGGTCGTCCTGCGACGCTCATACTTGATCACACCCGCAACACTGAGGCGGTGCTTGAAGATCTGGCGACCGGGCTTGGGACAGAACCGCTCAAGGCGCGATTTCGTGACGCGGGACAAGTGCTCGAATATCTCGATGCGAGATTTGCCAACAAGGTAGTGTATAAGTTTAAATAGTCTTCATGTCATTTTGGACCGAACTTCGATCATCAAAGAAACCTTTCTTTTGTCTTGCGCCAATGGCGGATGTCACCGACCCAGCATTTCGAGTACTCCTTACTCGCTATAAAAAGCCTGATGTGATGTGGACCGAATTTGTCTCGGCGAACGGACTCATGAGTCCCGGAAGAGAAATGCTCGTACGAGACCTTGCCTACAGTGAAGCTGAGCGTCCGATTGTCGCACAGCTCTTTTCTTCTGATCCGGAGAAAATGGAAGGTGCTGCACAGCTTTGTGCTGAGCTTGGTTTTGATGGTATCGATATCAACATGGGGTGCCCTGATCGTACCATTGAAAAGCAGGGTGCGGGCGCAGCGATGATCCGTACGCCAGAGGTCGCGGTAGAAATTATTGCAGCAGTAAAACGAGGAATCGCACGTGCAGGCAAAGATATTCCTGTATCGGTAAAGACGCGGGTGGGATACAACAGTGTGCAGATCGACCACTGGATACCACTTTTGTTGGCGCAAGATATCGCCGCACTTACGGTGCATGCTCGCACACGCAAACAGCTCTCACAGACACCTGCGGATTGGTCACATATACGAGCAGTTGTTTCGCTTCGCGATCGGATTGCACCGCAGACTGTCATTATCGGCAACGGAGATGTCATATCGTACGCTGACGGCATCAAGAAAGCACAAGACAGCGGCGCAGATGGTGTGATGGTAGGGCGTGCGATGTTTGGTAATCCGTGGTTTTTTGATCAAGCGAGAGGGACGGTTGCAACACTCCCACGACGTCGCGCACGTCTTTTGCGAGCGTTGCCTTTTTTTGGAAAATGGTTTGAGACACGACGACGTGCCGCACAATCTACAACTCGTCCTATCACTATTTCTGAGCGATTAGATGCGCTCGTAGAGCACACACAACTATTTGAAACAATGCTTGGGGATATCAAAAGTTTTGGAATTATGAAGAAGCACTACAAGGCATACTGCACGGGGTTTCCTGGAGCAAAGGAACTCCGCATTCGTCTCATGGAAACAAAAAATGCTGCTGAGGTAGCAACGTTGGTACGCGAATTCGAAAACAATTGACGACCTCCTTTTTTGTGATATAGTTTGCAAAACTTCTATTAAATGAAAGATATTGTTTCTTTTTCAAATGCAGCTTTTGCTCCTATCACTGCTCATTTGTTTTCGAAGTTTCCTGTTGATAAAGAACTGCATGAGAGTTACTTGTCAGCAATAGAATCGAAAAAGAATGATGCTCTGAAAGCGCTCTGTGCCCATCTCTATACACTCGCAGAGAAAAATCCTCTCACTGAAAAGTTGTTTAAAAGTCGTCCCTACAATGAACATGAGGATACCAGTCTCGCACTTTTTCTGGTTCGTTGGTCGGTAGATTTTGAGAGGTTTCGGTTTGTATCCATCCCGTTTGCCGTGTCTGCGGAAACTTTTCTGAAAAACACACACATCCACGGAGGAGAGGTGGAGCATGCAGTGGGAGAGTTCAATCGTGTTGCGTTGGGTGAGTTTGCGCTTCAGTTTGAGACAGTTGTGTCTGGCGCTGGGAAAAAAAGTTACCACTTTACTCTTTTTTTTGAAGAGAAAGAGTAAAGGGCTATGAGGTCACTCCTGTGGGAGGGGCCTCATTTTTTGTTCATGCTACAATACCTTTCATGGCAGAACAGCTTGTCTACTATCGCAAATATCGTCCAATGGGATGGGGAGAGGTTATCGGGCAGGAGCATATCGTCTCTGCGCTTTCAAACTCTATTGCACAAAAGACCTTTTCTCATGCGTATCTCTTCACCGGAAGTCGCGGGACAGGCAAGACGACACTTGCGCGTATCTTTGCACGCGAGCTCGGCACCGCACCAGAAGACATCATTGAGATAGATGCTGCTTCAAATCGAGGTGTTGAAGACATCGATACACTCCGTGCAGGAGTGCGCGTGCTTCCGTTTTCTTCGCCGTTCAAGGTGTACATCATCGACGAGGTGCACATGCTCTCAAACCACGCGTTCAATGCACTGCTCAAGACGCTCGAAGAGCCACCAGCACACGTGATCTTTGTCCTTGCAACAACAGAGCTCGACAAGGTACCAGAGACGATACTGTCTCGGTGCCAGACATTTTCATTTCGTAAACCAACCGAAAAGATTCTCACCGAACTTGTGCATTCAGTTGCAAAAGAAGAGAAGCTCTCGATTGACGCGGAGAGTGCGACGCTCATTGCATTTCTCGGGGATGGGTCATTTCGAGATACGCTTGGGATGCTTCAAAAGGTTGCTTCTGCATCGACCGGACGCACGATCACTCGTGAGCTCGTCGAAAAGGTCACCGGCGCACCATCACTTTCGCTCATCAAAGATCTCTATAGTGCACTCATCGACAAAGACATTGCACAGGCATACGCCACACTCAGTCACGCAGAGGCGCACCATACCGATATGATGCTCCTTGCACAGCTTCTCCTTGATACGATGCGTCTGTCTCTTATGTATCGCTATGCACCAACACTTCGTGACAAGATAGGAGAAGAGCATGGAGAAGAATACATCGAGATCGTACGACGTGGGGCGGTAGAAGGGGTGGAGGTCATCAGTTCTCGTGGTGTTGTCGCACTCATTACCGCGATTGAGCGTATCGCTTATGCAGCGGTGCCGACCCTTCCGCTCGAACTTGCCTTTATCGACATGCTTGGCGTTGAAGCTTCCGAAAAGTAGGGTTTTGTGTTATAAAATAGTGCACGAAAAATAGAGATATATTGCCCGATCGCCTGCCTGCCATGCCTGCGCATGCAGGGCAGGAGGTCAAAGTATATAATTTAATAATTGCCCGATCGTCTAATGGTAGGACACATGGTTTTGGTCCATGGTATTGAGGTTCGAGTCCTTGTCGGGCAGCACTAGAAAATCCGCACTTCTGTGCGGATTTTCTGCCCGACAGCATGACAACTGCTTGTCATGCGTAAGGACGAGAACGCCGGAAGTATGTTTTCTCAGCAGAGAAAACAACTGAGGCGGTGCC
>JBPOIF010000041.1:0-24434 GCA_052034745.1 Candidatus Nomurabacteria bacterium
GCAAGCTTGGACAAGCATTTGCAGGACTTGCTCTTGCGCTCTCTGCGTGGCTCATCCTCAACACTATCAATCCGTTGTTGGTGGAGAATAAGGTGGGATTGAGAACTGTTAGTTTTACGGTTGAAGATATCGAAGGTGACCTCGAAGCTGGAACAGCGGGGTATCAACAGTATCTCTCTTCAGGAAAACCAGGAAACGGAGTAACAGGGTATGACTTTCAAAAGGCGAATTTTCCACAAGGGGTTATTTGTCCAGCAAAAGGCGTGGGTGCTGGAGATATCGCAACAATAGCAAAAAGTTTTATTGGAAAGGTAACCTATGCGCAACTCGAAAAACCTCCCAAAGGACCTCGAGGGACAAACACAAGCACGGGACACTTCTTTCTTGACTGTAGTTCTTATGTAACAACAGTACTTAAGTGTGCTGGAATAAACCCTCCCGCATATGCAGTAACAACACAATTATTTAGTAAAAGTGAACCTGTTACAGAAAAAAATATTAAAGTTGAAAACAATAAAGGGGTAATAAACGGTAAGGAACTCAAAATCGGTGACCTTGTGGGGTGGAAAGATACTGATAGGGTCTCTTGTAAAAATAATAAGTGTTCGGGTCATGTCCTTCTTTATGTTGGAAATGGCCAAGTTATCGACTCTCATGGTGGATCAGGGAGACAGCCCGGCAACTCAGTGACAGGACCTTTTAGTCTAGAATATTACAAAACAAAAATACGTTGGGTAAATAGGCTTTAATTATAGTACAATAAATAAATGAAGCGTTTTCTTTATGTCACTCTTTTCCTTATTGTCATTATCGGCGGTATTTTTTTAATCTTTGGACGAAAAAATAACACCTTAAATGAAAAAGGTGCCGGGGGGTTCAAAGATTTCTTTTCACGGTCAATCACTCCTGAAAACACAACAACAAACGATACCTCTCTTCTTGACGAGGCTCTTGTGCTTCCACAACTTTCTCCAACATCTCCGTTCACTCCTATGAGTCTCTTTCCTGTTGCTGGATATACCGTATTTAAAAACACAAAGACAATAACAAACCTCGACAGTATGAACAATCCGACAAAGACAACAATAGTCGATGTTGTAACGCGTTTTGTTTCCCGTGCAAATGGATATGTCTATGAAACAATAGGAGGGGAAACCGCCTTACAGATAAGTAACATATTTATCCCAAATATCTATGAAGCACTCTTCTCAAAAAACGGCTCAAATGCGATCGTTCGTTTTTTGAGGGATGACGGCAAAACAGTTGCGACCTATAGCTTTCCGATTCCCGAAACAAATCCTGATGGAACAAGAACACAAATTCCTGGTATATACCTCCCCGACAATATAACCGCAATAACAACAAATCCAAACCAAGAACAAATCACATTTATCCAAAAAACAGAAAACGGTGTCGTACTTAAAAATAGTGGATTCGACTATAAAAAACAAAAGATTTTGCTTCAGCACGACTTTGAAAGCTGGCTCCCTTTAGTAACAAACAAACAAACATATCTTCAAACAAAAGCGAGTGGATTAGTAGATGGATTTCTTTATCTTCTTAATGAAAAAAGTGTTGTTTTGAAGAAAATACTTGGCAATACCTCTGGATTAACAGTAACAATAAGTCCTCAAGGGAACCTTGTTCTGTTTAGTAAAAGTACAAAAAACGGCTTTACAACCAATATTTACTCAACAAAAGATGGGTCAGTTATTCCTAGTTTTGTCCCAGTTATCCCTGAAAAGTGTGTTTGGCTCGAAAACGAGGACCTTATTTGTGCAAAATCAACAACCCTAGAAAATGCTCTCTATCCCGACGAGTGGTATGCAGGAACCATCTCTTTTAATGATAGCTTTATAAAGATTTATACAAAAAGTGGATCTTATGAAACCCTACTTGATACTCCTCCTTTTTCATTTGATGCAACAAACCTGACCGTAGACGAGACAAACGGGATGCTGTACTTTATGGACAAAAAAACGGGGATACTATGGCGTTTTAACTACCGATAATTACTTACGGAGCGCCCTTCGAAAATAGATTTCTTGCCCGATAGAAAAGAGGTTGGCTACTGTCCAGTAGAGAGAGACTGCCGCAGCGAGAGAGCTCGCAATAAAGACGATAATAATAGGGAGAACATATCGTGTCTGGAGTGAAAGGCTTTTTGTCAGTTGTGCCTGGAAGTTTTTACCGTCTCCAGAAGGGGTGGGTGGCTTTGGCGCGAGAAATGCTTGGGCAGCCTGTGTAATACCTGCGAGGATAGCAAGTGGGAGGAATGGTTTTGTGATATCAAACATTCCTAAAAACAGATTACTCAACGCATCAGTACTAAGGAATGAATAAAGGTGTGTCGGTTGTAATATCCCCCTCATAAACACGTAATAAAGTGCAAAGAGTATAGGAAGCTGGATAAGCATATATAAACAACCAGAAAAAGGGTTTATCCCTTCTTGTTTATAAAGTGCAAAAGTTTCTCTTGATTCTTCTTCTTTCGAAAGCCCGCGGGATTTTATTTCTGCAATCTTTGGCTCGAGTTCTCTCATTTTGTATTGACTACGGATACTGCGCTTACTGAGGGGGGAGAGTATGAGTCGTATTACAACAGTAAGGAGGATAACCGCGATTCCGACATCCTTGGCGGTTATATGCTGTGCAATAAAAACAAGACTATTGTAAATAGGTTCATAGATAAAAGTATCCCAAAGAAATTTCATTTGCCTATTGTAGCACACCCTTTATGGGGATCTTATGGTAAATCAACTGCAGGGGTATTTCCTGGGTGACACCGACGTATTCTTGCGATACTTTTTAGAAAAGCCTTATGAAATGGGTATTTTTTAAAGCTTTGAATACAATAATCGGAACATGTTGGGTAGAAAATACACGTATTTTTTGGATAGAAAGGGAGAAATCGTAATATCCCTAAAGAAGGGGATAATATCCTTTGATATATCAAAACCAAAGCGATAACGAGCAGTTTTGGGGTGTTACTTAATTTTTTTAAGAAGATCACTAAAGATTTCTTTAAATTCAACATATTGGAAAGAAAACAGGGTTTTTGCTGGGTAAAAGATACAATCAACGTCTTTTTTACTCTGTAAAAACAGATTTTTTACTCGACGTTTTGCCTTATTTCTATAAACGGCCCTTTTTTCTTGTTTTGAGCTTATTACTGTCGCTATCTTACCGCTTCCTGGTATATATTTTATTGTTCCGCAACGATTATATACCGTTGTATAACGCCCTTTTATAAGGGTATCAAAAGAATACCTATCTAAAATAACACCTTTTTTAATCATCTATAGTTAAACGGCGAGTTTTACTCTTCCTTTCTTTCTGCGAGCAGAAATAACCTTTTTACCGTTTTTTGTCTTATTTCGGACAAGAAATCCGTGTGTTTTGGCTCGTTTCTTCTTTTTTGGTTGATAGGTCACTGACATAGTTTTGAAACTATACACCAAACCCTTCATTCTGGCAACAATCTTCTTCCTACTGTCTTATCCTTGCTTTCTTTCCAAAAGACTATTTACACAGATAAACTAATATTGTCTTATATGTAAATAACCTTACCCTGAAAGGGTATTTTGAACTATAATCAACACTATTCACAGGTTATACACACTTTCCATGAATCAAATAAAATCTGTATGATACATACCATGGATGAAACCACTTTCCTCTGGCAGCACTGCTTGGGTGATATAGAGTCCCAAGTAACAAAAGCAAACTTTTCTACGTGGTTTAAAAATACTCATATTCAAAAAATAGAAGACGGTGTTGTCTTTATTGGTGTTCCTAATGAATTTGTAAAAGAGTGGATGCTGACAAAGTATCAAAAAATGATATTGAAGGCTATTGTTGATAGGGCAGACTACATTCGTGCTGTTGAGTTCTGTATTTCACGTTTTACTCCAAATCCACAAGAGAAAAAAAATCAAAACCAAGAACAAACAACCCCTCAACTTCCTCTTTCAGATATTTACATCAATAGAGATGACAATCTCAATCCTCGCTACACCTTTGATCGTTTTGTTGTTGGATCATTTAACGAGCTCGCATATGCCGCTGCTCAAGCAATCGTAAAAAGACCCCAGCAAGCCTATAACCCTCTTTTTATTTATGGGGGGAGTGGTCTTGGGAAGACACACCTCATACAAGCAATAGGAAATGAGATAAAAAAACTTTTCCCTGAAAAGAAAGTCTTATATACAACACTTGAAAAGTTCTCTATTGATTTTGTTTCTTCAGTACAAAACAATCGGCAACAATCCTTTCGTGATAAATACCGTAAATATGATGTTCTTGTTATTGATGATATTCAATTTGTTTCAACAAAAGAAAGTACTCAAAATGAGCTCTTTCATTTATTTAACACTCTTTATGAACAAGGAAAAAATATAATCTTTTCTTCTGATAAACACCCGAACCATATTATAGGGCTTGAAGATCGTCTTAAAACACGTTTCAACGCTGGAATGACTATTGATATCCAAGAACCTGATATGGAAGCACGGTTGGCTATTATTAAAGCAAAAAACCAGCGTTCAGAATTCCCTATTGCAGACGATATTCTTTCTTATGTTGCAATTTCTGTCACAGGAAGTATCCGTGAACTCGAAGGGGCTCTCAATATCATCACAATACATAATGAGATAAAACAAAAACCAGTCTCTCTTACTGAGGTGAAAGGTTTAATTAAAAATAGTATTCGACCAAAAAGATTAGTGTCTATCGATACTGTTGTTAAATCTGTATCAAACTACTACAACCTTGATGAGCGAGTTATCTATGAAAAAACAAGGAGAAAAGAGATTGTTCGCGCTCGACAGATTATTATGTTTGTTCTTCGAGAAGATTTTAATGAATCCTACCCTGCAATAGGCGCAAAACTTGGTGGAAAAGATCATACAACAGTGATTCACTCTTATGAAAAAGTAAAACATGAACTCACAATAGACCCGAACCTTATGAAAGAATTGGAAGATATTAGAATACTGTTTAAATAGTGTGGAAAAAGAGTGAATATTTATATGACTTTTCAACATCAAAAACAACCCTATCAATTACTTTGTTTTTTTGGTAAAACAAATCCACAAAGTGATTCCTTATCCACTATTGAAAATAAACAATTAAATTCACTTTTCCACAATCCACACGCTATTACTATAACTATATTTATTAAAAGAAAATAACAAAAAGATATGAACACCACTTGTGCAGTAGAAAAAATCAAAAACGCACTCTCTCTTGCAGAGAAGATGACAGGAAAGAATCTCACACTTCCTATACTCCACGCGCTTCTTATTACAGCAGCACAAGGGGTGATTAAAATACGCGCAACAAATCTTAATGTGGGTGTTGAAATCACTATACCAGCAGAGGTAGAAAAAGAAGGATCTGTTCTTATAAAAGGGGATATTATTACTAGTGTTTGTAATAATTTGGACAATAACGACAAGGTAACATTTTCACTTTCAGGAGAGAACCTTCTTGTACAAACAAAAAAAGTAAAATCAGTAATTAAATGCCTTGAACAGGAAGACTTCCCTACACTTCCTCTTGTTGAAGGAGAAGCTTTTTTGATAAAAGCGGAAACTTTATCAGAGGGAATACGGTCTGTTTTTTTCTCAGCAGCAACTACTGAGATTAAGCCAGAAATAGCAAGTATTTTTATGTATGCAGAAAATGAAACACTTTATTTTGTTGCAACAGACTCTTTTCGTTTAAGTGAGAAGAAAATTAAAATAGAAGGTATTCCAGATATTTCAAAAATACTCATCCCATATAAGAATATCTCTGACCTATTGCGTGTTGTCGATACTTTGTCTGATAAAGTATCGGTCGTGTTTAATAAGAATCAACTCTCCATTACTGGAGGGGGTCTGTACTTCACTACAAGGCTTATTGACGGGGCTTTTCCTGATTATAGGCTCATACTCCCTAAAGAGGAGCAAACACGCGTTGTAGTGATGAAACAAGAGCTTCTCTCAACACTGAGACTTTCAACTATTTTTTCTGATAAATTTTTTCAAGTTATTTTTCTTGCTGAAACAAAAAATAAAAAAATAACGATTAATTCAAAAAATAACGACGTAGGATCAATTGAAACAGTTGTTGATGCTGTTATAGAAGGGGAGCCTATCGAAGTCACGTTTAATTTGAAGTATTTTCTTGATGTGTTTCAATCTATCAATGGGGATAGTATCTCTTTGTCGTTCACAAAACAAAACAAGCCGATTGTTGTAAAAAGTGTACAAGATAATTCATTTACATATCTTCTCGTTCCAACAAATAGATAACCTTTATGAATCAGTTTTTCTCTATTCTTTCTCAAATAAAAGAACGACTCAATAAAGAACAAAACAAGGTAGACGATATTGTTACTATTATTAATGAAAGTGCTAAGGTAGTGGTCACTGTAGGAATGTTGAAGATTATAAAAAACACTGTTGTACTCCAAGTTCCCCCAACAGTAAAGATGGTAATCTTTTCAAAAAAAGACCTTATACTCCTTAAGTTTCAGGAAAATAAAATCCCGATATATTCTATTCGGTAAAAGTAACAGATTTTGTGCCAGTGTGTTTATTAAACAGTGCATCAGTGGCAACAGCCTTGATGACATGTTTTCCTGGACCATACCCATATTCTTTAATAGAAAGCACAAAACGAAACGGCGAAGAGAGCGTGGTGAGATAGTTGTCGTCAATAAAAATATCGGCACTTGTTATTGAAACAGAATCTCCAAACGCGAGAGAAACCGTTTTGTTACTTGTTATAGAAACACTCTCAGGAAGCCCTAGAAAAGTTATTTCTTTTGTTTCACCTGTGTGAAGAGAATCGTATTCGAGGGGAATATCTTGATCTGTTGTTATTCCGTAGTTCTGTTTGTTTTGTTCCCACCAGAAAAGTACTGATTTTTCCCAAAGGTTAAACTGCGGATCTTTTTCTGGGTTTTGAGGAACGGGTCCTCGAGGATTTTCCTTATCCACCCAATATAAGATATCGTGAACATCTGTAACCACTTTTTCCTTTGACGACTCTTTTGGTGTATTTTGAGTTGCTCTGAGCCCTGTGATTTTATCGATAAGGATTGTTTTGTTTCCCATCCAATTTCCACGAAGAATAGGTTTTAAAGAATCATATTCAGGGTCTGGTTCTGGTTTTTCAAAAGGAGGAACTTCTGTATCAAGAAGCGCATCAGTCATAAATTTCTTCCATATAGGACCAGAAACGGCCGCACCACCACTTCTCATAGGTTCATTTCTGTTATTACCAGACCAAACACCAGCGGCGAGTGTAGGAGTATATCCAACAATCCAAGCATCTCGATCATCGTTTGTTGTACCTGTTTTCACTGCAACACCAGGGATAGTAATAGAACTTCCAAAAGTAGGTGCTCGTGCTATAGGATCACTCAAGACATCATTTATCATACGAGCGGCATTTTTATCGAAGACCTCCATAGGTGCTGCTTCTTGTTTTTCTACAATATTTCCCTTTCTATCAGTAATCTCAAGAATACTTATTGTCGGGTTTCTCATGCCATTGTTTGCAAACACACCATAAGCACCCACCATTTCGAGAAGGGTCACCTCCCCACCACCAAGGACAAGAGAGAGACCGTACTGATCTTTTTCTCCAAGAGAGAGACCAAGACTTTTTCCTGTCGCAAGAGCATCATCAATACCGATAAGATAGAGGAGTTTTACAGAAGGGATGTTTCTTGATTCTGCAACAGCACTCCTCAGTGTGAGCGGTCCTTTAAATTTTCCATCAAAATTACTTGGGTGGTAACAATCTTCATTTTTATTATCATCAAGAGCTGGTGTAACCAGAGCGGGGCAGGCCGTTGAAAATTCTGTTGGAACATCAAAAAGAACTGTCTCTGGTGTGTACCCTTCAGCAAATGCTGTTGCATAAACAAAAGGTTTAAAAGAAGATCCTGGTTGTCTTGGAGAAGTAGCGACATTGAACGCACCGTCAATTTCTTTGTCAAAATAATCCTTAGAACCAACAAGAGATAAAAGTTCACCTGTGCTTGGGTTGATTGCGACAAGAGCACTGTTTGATGCATTGTAGCGAGATTTGTTTGTTGTCGCATATTCCTTTAGAGCGGCTTCAGCTTTCTTTTGCAGTTCATAATCAAGAGTTGTTTTAATAGTAAAACCTTCAGATTCCATAACCTCTTTCCCGTATTTTTGTTCAAGATAATCAAGAACATAGAAAACAAAGTGTGGCGCTTTGATACTATTACTTGCATCAACATTAAAGGTGATGACCTCTGATTGTGCGAGTTCTTTTTGTTCTGTTGTTATAAATCCATACGATTCCATCTTTCTCAAGACAAGATTTTTTCTTTCATCAAGCGCAGCACGATGTTTTCCAAAAGGTGAATAGTAGGTTGGGGCGGGGATCATTGCTGCAAGGTAGGCAGATTCCGCAATAGTGAGATCTTTTGATTGTTTTTTAAAGAAAGCAAGTGATGCTTCTTCAACCCCATAAATAGTACTCCCAAAAGGGGCATCATTAAGGTAGATTTGAAGTATTTGGTCTTTGGTAAAGTGACGTTCAAGCTTAATCGCAAGTACCCATTCTTTAAATTTTCTTGAAACAGTCTTTTTTGTATTTAAAAGAGTGTTTTTGATTATTTGTTGTGTGATAGTAGAACCTCCTTGAGAAAAACTTCCACTCGTGATGTTTGCAAAAACTGCTCGAACAATTGATGTTGGGCGGATACCTTTATGGGTATAGAAATGAGAATCTTCTATTGCAATAACTGCATTCTTGATATTTTGACCCATTGTTTCAAGAGGGATCTCAGTCCTTCTTACTGATTGGTGTATATCATAAAGTACTATTTCACCGGTTCTGTCGGTTATTTTTGAGGAATTTGCTATTTTTCTTGCTTCAAAAGTAGAGATATCAGGAAGTTTTATGAAGCTTGCCCATACGAGAAGGGCGCCACCAAACAGAAACAAAAAAGCAATAAGCGCTAAAACAGCTTTTTTCCAAGGAGTAATCTTTTTTCTTTTCATATGTTCATCATAATAAGAAACCAATAAAAAACAACCCAAAAACACCCAAAATGGTACAATAGGCCATATATATGGATAGAGACGAACAAATAACACAATTGATTACAAAAGGGGTTGAGACAATAATCCCAAATGCTGATTTTCTTAGAAAAGAGCTTCTTTCCCAAAAAAAGCTCACTATATATTGTGGTTTTGACCCAACAGCACCAACGCTTCATATTGGACACGCAATAACACTGAGAAAATTAAGACAATTTCAAGATCTTGGTCACCAGATAGTCTTTTTGATAGGGGATTTTACTGCACGAGCAGGCGACCCAACCGACAAATCGATTGTAAGAAAGTTATTAAGTGAAAAAGAGATAAAAACAAACTTGAAGCTTTATAAAAAACAGGCAAGTTCTTTTATTTCATTTTCAGGTAAAAATAAAGCACTGGTAAAATTCAACAACGACTGGCTCGGAAAAATGAAATTTGCAGATGTTCTTTTTCTTGCATCACAGATGACAGTAGATCAAATGCAAAAAAGAGACATGTTTGTGAAAAGACACGAAGAAGGGAAGCCCGTGTATATACATGAGTTTTTATATCCTCTCATGCAAGGGTATGACAGTGTCGCTATGGATGTTGACGGAGAGGTTGGGGGAAACGATCAACTTTTTAATATGCTTGCTGGACGAACACTCTTAAAACAGTTGAAAAATAAGGAGAAATTTGTCATTACAATGAAACTCCTCGCAGACGCAAACGGTAAAAAAATGAGTAAATCAGAAGGGAATATGATTGCTCTTGCCGACCAACCAGAGGATATATATGGAAAGGTTATGAGTTGGGCAGACTCGATGATGTCTGTTGGTTTTGAGCTTTGTACAGACCTCGAACAAAAAGAAGTCGCTATTATTCTTGGTACTAATCCAAGAGATGCAAAAATGAAACTCGCATTCGAAATTACAAAAAGCGTACACGGAGAAAAAAAAGCGTCTTTTGCTCAAGAAAAATTTATAAACACTTTTCAAAAAAAAGAGATACCGGACGATATTGAAACGGTTTCTTTAAGAAAAGGCGCAACGACGATGTCGCTAGAAGCACTCCTTGATCACTATGGAATAGTAAATTCTAAATCAGAAGTTCGGAGACTTGTTGAGGCTGGCGCTATAACAAACCTTGATACAAAAGAAAAAATAACCCTGGACTCTGTAAAAAAGGTCCCTAGTACTGGAACGTACAAAATAGGAAAAAGTAGATTTATAAAAATCATTTAGACCCCAAACAGTTCACTCAGCTTTTTTGACCAATAATCTTGTAGATAGGTCACGATGAGAAAAGAGGGGAGAAAGACAAGAGAGACAACGATAAAAAGACCGAAATTCCAAAGGGAAATAAGTACTGTTTTTGCAATGTCTCCTACTTGCTCCATACCCGCATCCTAACAGAACATGCCTTAATGACAAGGGGTGACGAAAAAGGTTTTTTGTTGTCTACCAGATGAGTCAACTTCTTCTTGTGGTACTATGCGATTATGACTATTGTTGTTGCAGGAGGAAGTGGTTTTGTCGGTACAGCACTCGTGAAAGCCTTGTTGTCAAAAGGGTACACCGTTGTTGTTATTGACCGTGTTGGACCGTCTTTTACCCACCAGCAACTATTTTTTATTCCTTGTGACCTTGAGATAACCCCACCCCCATTTAATGTACTCGAGAGAACTGACGCAGTGATCAATCTCGCAGGGAGACCGATTGCTACAAAATGGACTGCAGCAGTTAAAAAACAGATACGCGATAGTCGGGTGATATCCACCAGACACATTATCGAAAGTTTGGAAAAAACAGTAAATCGTCCTCAGATATTTATCAACGCTTCAGCTGTTGGTTTCTATGGGCAGACGGAGAATGCTGTTGATGAGCGCGCACCACAAGGAGGAACCTTTCTCGCGGATGTTTCTTCACAGTGGGAGAGGGAAGCGCTCAAAGCAGAAGATTTTGGTTGTCGCACTGTTATTGTTCGAACAGGGACAGTTCTTGGAAAGGGTGGATTTCTTTCGTCGTTTATTAAAATGGCACGGTTCCATGTATTGGGATTTCTTTCAAAAAAAGACTTTTTTATTCCATGGATTCATATCAACGATATTGTTCGTGTGTATATATTTGCACTTGAAACAACAACCCTTCAAGGTGTGGTAAATGCATCATCTCCAACAGTAACAAAAAGTAGTGAGTTGTTTAAAGCCCTTGCTCGCTCAACAAAATCTTTTATTTTTGGAGTACTTCCTTTTCAAAAAATGCTTTTTGGGGAACTTGTCAGTGAGATCACAATCAGTCAACAGGTCACCCCACAGAGACTCGTTGATAAAGGGTTTGAATTTGCCTTTACAGATATTCAATCAGCGATAGACACTATCATTCATGAAACGAAGTGATGTCATTACAAATGGGTGGGAAGCATACACACTCCTTGATAGTGGTGAAGGGAGGAAGCTTGAACGTTTTGGGGAAGTACTTCTCGATCGGCCAGATCCACAAGCGTTGTGGCAAAAAACAAACCCTCTTCTTTGGACAGGAGCACAGGCTCATTTCGCATGGGCTTCTTCTGGTGAAAAATGGAAGATAGAGAAAGGGTTTATACCCAACTGGGCTATCTCATACAGGGATGTCACAATGGCTCTTGCTTTGGGTAAGTTTAAGCATATAGGGATATTTCCAGAGCATGAAGACCAGTGGAACACCCTTTCACAAGTGTGTCGTACAAACAAAGGCGCGCGAGTATTAAATCTTTTTGGATACACAGGAGCCGCCTCTCTTGTTGCTGCATCTCACGGAGCTGTTGTCACTCATGTGGATGCCTCAAAGCAAACTATTGGAACTGTAAAGGAAAACATACTTCTTTCAAAGTTGCCACAACAGGCAATACGTATGGTTTGTGAAGATGCTCTCAAATACGCAAAACGGCTCGTACAGAGGGGGGAAGTGTTTGAGGTTATTGTTATGGACCCTCCTGCCTTTGGGCGTGGTCCTAAGGGAGAAATTTGGAAAATAGAAGAAAAACTTGGAGAGCTTATCTCGCTTGTTCCAAAACTTCTGTCTGCTCAGGCAAAACTCGTTATTCTCAATGGGTACGCGGCAGGGTATTCTGCGCGCTCTTTTGGGGAAGTTCTCTCAGACGCTCTTGTGGGAGGGGTGGTCAGTTACGGGGATGTTGGGGTTCGGCAAAAAGATTCTCAGCGGGTCCTTTCGACAGGGATCTACGCATCATGGCAACAAGAGTCTCTGTGATATAATCCACTACGTTTTTTATGAAAAAAGAACCACTTCCAAAAAGTAATCTCAAAGTGAAACGAGGAATCAACGGCTTTGGGCTTTTCACGACTGTCCCCATCAAAAAAGGAACATTCATTATTGAATATATTGGAGAGCTCATCTCTGCTGATGAGGCAGACAGGAGAGGGGGGCAGTACCTTTTTGAAATAAATAGTAAGTGGACAATCGATGGCAAGTCTCGCACAAATCTTGCGCGATACATTAACCACTCCTGTCGTCCCAATTGTGAAAGTGATACGAATGAACGCAAGAAACAGATTACAATTACTGCTATCAAAAATATTAAAGCAGGAGAAGAACTCCACTATGATTATGGAAGAGTATTTTGGAAGGACTATATCAAACCAAAAGGGTGTCGTTGTGAAAAATGCACCAGTGTTAAATAAATAAAACCCCAGAAGGGGTTTTATTTATTTAGAATGTTTCTTTTATTCCGTATGGATCAAGGAGAGAGTATATCTCCGTGTAAGGATCGTCATCGTCACCCTTGTCTGCATCGTAAGGGTCTTCAACATCTCCAAGACCAACGTCATCACTTTCTGTCTCCTCAGTTTCTTCTGTTGCAACACTATCTTTTTTTACATCAAACTCTTCGTTTGAATCTATAAATTGATCGTCTTCACTGCCCATATGTGTACGTAATCTATTTATTCCGCGAAAGCGGATGTTAGCTTGTATGCCAATAGTTGTAGCATAAACTATTTTTTCTTGGCAAGTCCTTTTTTGAGAGATTCAAGTTTTGCTTTTTGGAGGGCGGTGACACCGAGGGCGATTGCGTCGATTTCGTCATCAAGTCTCGATTCTTTTCCGAGGTGGAGTGTGAGGCGAACCATCTTTTCCACTTGTTGTTTTGTTGCATTACCGACGCCAGTCATCGAGAGTTTTACTTCCTGAGGAGAGACTTCAATGAGTGGTATCTCACAGAGTCCTACCAAAAGGAGGAGCGCTCCACGGGCTTCTGCCACCTTGAGAGCTGTCTTTTTGTTTACCGAGAAAAAGAGTGTTTCAAGCGCTATGGCGTCAGGTTTGGAGGTTTCGATTTGCTCTTTTAGTTCCTCATAAATTGTACGAAGGCGACGAGAGTGTTCGTCTGATTTGCTGGTGACGATGCAGCTCGAAGAGACCACTGTTATTGTAGGGGTGTCTGTAAGGAGAGCGACACCACACCTGTCGTATCCAGGATCGATAGAGAGGATTTTCATTGTTCTAAATATTGTTTCCCTTTCTCTGAAAGGATGCGTCCTCGAGGGGTACGCTCAATGAGTCCTCGTTGAATAAGATAGGGTTCGACAGTTTCTTCGATGGTGCCTTCATCTTCTCCTGTTGCTGCGGCGAGGTTCTTGATTCCTACTGGACCACCGCTAAATTTGTCACGAATAGCCTGTAGAATCGCCTGGTCGTTTTTTGATAGACCAAGCTCATCAAGACCGAGAAGTGCAAATGCCTCAGTGAGGGCGTCGTGGTCGATGTCTCGGTTGTGCATCTGCGCATAGTCTCGTACTCTTCGGAGAAGATAATTTGCAATACGAGGAGTCTTGCGGCTTCGAGAAGCGATCGCTTCGATATGGTCGTCAGAGACAGGGATGGAAAGGAGTGCAGCAGAGCGTTTGATGATCGAAGCGATTTCTTTGTCATCATAAAAATCAAGGCGAAATGCTCCACCAGAAAAACGTGAACGAAGCGGTGCAGAGATCATTCCAAAACGAGTTGTTGCACCAAGGAGTGTGAATGGAGGAAGTTCGAGTTGGATAGTGCGAGCAGAAGGACCTTTTCCTATCATAATATCGAGTTTCCCAGTTTCCATTACAGGATAAAGAATCTCCTCAATGTTTTTATTGAGACGATGAATCTCGTCGATGAAGAGCATGTCGCCAGGTTGGAGGTTGGTGAGCACTGCTGCGAGATCCCCGACACGTTCAATCGATGGTCCAGAGGTGATACGAAGTGCTGCGCCGGTTTCTTTTGCGATCACATGTGCAAGTGTTGTCTTGCCGAGCCCTGGTGGACCGTAAAAAAGGACATGTTCTGGGCTGTGACCACGTGCTTTTGCCGCCCCAATCAAGATGGAAAGATTTTTTTTGATGTTGTCTTGCCCGATATAATCAGCGAATCGTTCGGGTCGTAGTACGTTGTCCGAAAATTGCTCATCTTGAGGGTTTTGTTTGGGGGTAGGAGGATTGCTTGACATAATTTTTATATATGCTATACTGTCTCTAAGAACAGGTGAGACGAGAACAACACTCTCATTCTACTACATCGACAAGAAGGCACTAATCTCTAAGCAGTCAGCCCACGCGGTTCTAGGTTTAGGCTGGAGGACGTTCTGGTTTCGACTGGGGCTATCCTACAACTATTCTTTACTTATATTTTTTATATCTATAAGGACTGTTTAGAGATTAGTGCTTTTTTGATAACAAATTCTTTAACCAATTAAAAACTTGTTTTTATGGTAACGTATGTTGCAATAGTGACAATCCTCCTCTCCTCTGTTTGTTTTACTGTGGTAAGAAAAAAATAAATAAACAGTTTGACAAAATGAAAGAGAGAATTGGTCCACAATTAGATTTGTACGAAATATTTACCGTGCAAAGAACCCGAATCGAGAAGTTATCAGTGCTTCTCATAATCGTTCTTCTTATTGGAAGTTCTGCTGCCGCGGTTCTTTTAATGGAAACCTGGTTTTAGATCTTGAAAACTGATAGTTTTAACCTTCCGTAGTAGAGGGTTTTTCTTATTCCAAATCAACAACAGAACCAACTTCAGAAAAGTCGGTGACTCCCTGGAGGATCTTTATGAGCCCATCTTCACGCATATCAAGGGTGCCTTGTTTATCAGCGAGCGCCTTGATCTCACGCTCAGTAGGTTCTTTCATGATGACTTCTTCGATAGCGGCGTCCATTTGGATACATTCAAAGATACCAATACGTCCTTTATAGCCGGTATTGTTGCAGTGTGCGCAACCTTTTCCACTCCAGAGTTTTGTGATGTCACGTTTCACTCCAAATTGTTCCATGTTTTTTCCGTGTGCCACCGCATTGTCCCAAATAGTTTCTATATGTTTCTTTTCTTCAGGGGTGATATCTCGTTCATACTTACACTCACTACAGATGGTGCGACAGAGACGTTGCGCGATAGACAGTGATAGCGCCGAGACGAGAATCTTTGGGTTTACATCAAGGTCGATGAGACGGGGGATGACACCAGAGGCATTGTTCGTGTGCAGTGTCGAAAAGACCATGTGTCCGGTGAGCGCAGATTCAACGGCGATCTTTGCAGTTTCTGGATCACGGATTTCTCCCACCATGATGACGTCAGGGTCTTGTCGAAGCGCACTGCGAAGTCCTTCGAGGAAGTTGTACCCCTTTTTATGATCGGTTTGTGTTTGTGTAATACCCGCGAGGTGGTATTCGATCGGGTCTTCGATGGTGATGACTTTGATTTCAGGAGAGTATATTTTTTGGAGGAAGGCGTAGAGTGTGGTTGTTTTTCCTGAACCTGTCGGACCGGTGAGGAGCACCATACCGTTTGGTTTTTTGATCTCGCGCATAAATATTTCGTACATCGGCGTAGAGATACCAAGCGCATCGAGTGTGACGCGGATGCTTTTTGGATTCAAGATACGCATAACAACACTTTCGCCATAGGCTCCAGGGATAAGAGAGGTACGAAAATTGATCTCGACACCAGAGGCGCCGTCATCGAGAAATGCGCTAAAGCGACCATCTTGTGGGTTTTGGCTGATAGTGAGTTTGAGTCCTGAGAGGAGTTTGATACGAGAGTTGAGTCGGTGGTAGGTATCTTTGTCAAACGTGGTGATGACATGGAGTACTCCGTCGAGACGGAAACGAAGCTCGACATCTTTTTCCATCGGTTCGATATGAACATCAGAAGCACCGATACCAATACCTGCCCCAAGGATGATTTCAAGCATGCGCGAGACGCGTTGTCCTGCACCGTCTTGTTCGTGTGTTGCTTCGGTGATACGAGTCTTTGCTTCCTCGATAGAAGTGACTGTTTTTGCGAGGTCGGCGAGTACTGCCGCAGAAACATCGAGACTTCCTGCGCGACTCTGTGTTGCAAATGAGAGGTCTGCGTACCGAGACCATACTTTTTCGATACTTGCACGACTTGCCATAGTGAGGGTCACTTCAAAACCTTTTGTTTCGAGTACTTCTTTTGCCTTGAGTGCTCCAGGTGCAATAGGAGAGCGTACTGCGACTGCCACTTTTTTCCCGACGAGCTTGTACGGGCCTACTTCATAAGCACGAGCATCTTTTTCTTCGAGGAGGCGAATCGCATCGTTGTCGACAGCTTGTCCCGCGAGGTTTACATAGGGGATATTGTAATTGGTACGCGCGAGGAGTTCGACGAGCTCTTCTTCTTCAGCAGAGCGGAGGTTCTTGATGCGTTTTTGCTGTGCGTCTTCGTCAAAGGTAACCATTATGTATCTTAGTATACCCCAATTGCTGATTTATCGAACCACAGAAAGGACTTTTTGGTGTTTTTGGGGTACCTGGGAGAGGCCGGAAAGACCCGGGGAGGGTATTTGACAAAAGTCTTTAAATATGCTAATATATACACAGAAAGTCAATAAATTCTCAAAACCTTAAAAACAATAATAAAAATGAGAAAGTTCTTTAACACACTGCTCGCCGTCATAGCGATGGTGGCAGTAAATGCGCAAGATGTAAAAAACCAGTTTGTGAAATGGGCTTCGGTGCCTGCTGATGTAACAAACAAGACAGTGACTGCTGAAAAAGCGGCCAGTTGGCTCAAAGCAGCCATGAATGGAAAAGACATTCCCGGTGCAGATGTTCGTACCACCGCTGCGACCTACAAAGCAGTATGGGGAGAGCAGGGTTTCAATTTTGTGAATACCCAGACAGAATTTTTTGTAAACCCTGCAAAGGGAACAGAAATTAATTTTGCACTGGATTCTGCAAACAACCCGGTTCAAGCAGGGAAATTAAAGCCCGGAACCCTTTGTATCGCAATTAACACCCCAAATGGGAAAGTTAACGTCGCGAAGATTGGTACCAATGGTTGTATCAATGCGCTGCTTCAACCAGCAAAAGATGTTGCAGATGCCCCGGATCCTGACGTTCAGAGAGATCTGGTGACGACTCCTCCCGCATCGGTAACAACTCCAGGAAACACCTTTAACATAGGGACCGCCTCTAACAGCAACAATTGTTGCGGTGAGTGGGTAAAAGGTTTCGATGCTGGCTTCGATAAAAGAAGCTTAGCGTTGTACCAGGACTTCTCTGTATTTAAGGAAGTAGTAGAACTCAGGACACAACCTGCTATGCAAATGCAGCCGCAAATGCAAACCGGATGGGTCATGTCTGGACAGCCTATGATGATGCAGGCTTCAGTGCCCGCACAACAAGTTGTGGTTCAACAACCGAAAAACGGTTTTTGGAACTCTCTTGGAAACGGCCTCGGTCAAGGTATTGGGTTCGGTTTCGGTAATCGTATTGCCGACGGAGTAATCAACATTTTCTCTGGCCGAAATCAGTACGCACAGGGTCAATATTGTGCCCACGGAAATCAGATTGGATTTTGCCAAATCTGCAATGGCGGGTTTCAAAATTTTGGTCCTGGTTTCCAGTGGAACAACGGCGGAGGTGGTGGCTACACTGATTACAGTGGTGGACCTATTCACCCTGCATCAGGAGATCGTTTCTCCTCCGGAATAGCATCTTCCAGCCAATTGATTCCTGGTGCCGGTTCCGGTTATGGTTACAATAATAACTTTGGTCCTGGTTTCCTGTACCGTTAGTTAACCCTTTTGCGCATTGTTCTTTCTAGGGGTGGTGTATACCACCACCCCTTGATTTTTTAGAGCTGAAACAAAACGTTTAAGCTCTGAAAAGTCGATTTAGTTAAACAAAAAAATTCGTATGAAAAAAATCTTTATTTCGTTTCTCGTCCTCGCACTTGGAGTGTTTGCAACTCCTACTTTTGTGCAGGCGGGAAATCAGTTCAACAATGACGCTCGAGACCTCGGGACTGTTATGGTTGCAAACGACACCCAAAATCCATGTAGTGCAGGAGGGGGTGTTGGTTGTTGGCGTACTTCAGTAGACGCTGAGCCCGGAGACATCATCTCAGTGATGGTGTATTACCACAACACAAGCAATACCGTTGCAAACACCGTTGCGCTTGGAATGAATCCTCGCAATTCAAGTGAGAGCACCACGCATACCTTTGAAGGAGGGGTGCTTGTCTATGGGTGGCCTGATGATGTCGGAAGTGCTTCAGTGCATCTTTCTGAATCAGCACCGCTTACCTTTATTTCTGGAAGTGTCCGATGGTTTCCAAACCAGACACTTTCTGGACGAACAATCTCAAATGAAAGTGCACTTTTTAGTAACTATGGATTTGAGATTGGCAACATCGCACCGGGGTGGTCAACACAAGGTTCTATCGTTGCACGTTTCCGTGTAGGAGATGGGAATGGAGACGGAGGAGGTTCTTCTTGTCGTATCAATAGCTTCGACGCCGATGATTATTCTATCGACGAAGGAGACGAGGTTGAGCTTTCATGGGACACCACAGGGTGTGACAATGCAAAGATTAACCAGGGAGTAGGAACTGTTGATCTCGATGGTGATGAAATCGTCGAGCCTAATAGTACTACGACCTACACCCTCTCTGTCTATGATGAAGATGGTGACCTCGCAGATACCGATACTGTTCGTATTGTTGTTGACGAAGACAACAATGACAGCAGTTGTTCAATCGACTCTTTCAAAGCTGACGACTATTCTATCGATGATGGTGACTCGACGGTTCTCCGTTGGACAACCACCGGTGCTGATGATGTCGACATTACTCCTGGGTATTCAAATCGAAGCGATGACGGTTCAGTAACCGTTCGTCCAGGAAGTACTACCCGATACACCCTTACCGCTTCATGTGATAATGGTGGTGAAAAAACTCGCACCGTTACTATCTCTGTCGATGATGATTCAAACAACAGTCGACCACAAGCAGTGACAACCATTGGTGTAGTCACGAGTGCTTCAACTGCAACTCTTAACGGTATCGCAGTCACAAACACTTCTTCTGATACGACACGTGCGTGGTTTGAGTGGGGTCCTTCAAACTCTCTCGGATACAGAACTGCAAGTGAGACATTTTCTTCAAATGGATCATACAACTATGCAGCACCTGTCTCAGGACTTGTTCCGGGAACAGTGTACTTCTACCGAGCAGTGGTAGAGAACGACAATGGCACCGCCTATGGTGAAATCGTTCGTTTCCAAACTCGCACTGGTATCGTTACTCCACCAACAACGATTGTTCGAACACAAGTAGTTCGAGACACTGTTGTAGCCAAGAGCGCGCCGTCTCTCCTCGAACTCCGTGTTGATAGTGCATACGATCGTATGTGTGTCTCTGGAGCAATCGATTACACTGTAACGTACCGCAACATCTCAGGACAGCGTCTTGATGATGCAGTACTTCAAATCAACCACCAAAAGGAAATGACATTTATCTCAAGCTCACGCGGAGACTATGATGTCATCGATCGAATGATTACTGTTGACCTCGGAGATATTGCTCCAGGCGAAACAGGAACCGTTCTCCTTCGTGGGAAAGTAAACGACAGTGCTATTCGTGGCAACCTTACCGTGATGACTGCGCAAGTGGTCTACACGAACACCAGTACTCGTGCTCAGGAAAATGCAATCGCATATTCTCTCATCACTGTATCTGAAGACTGTCCAAACGTTCTCGGTGCAAGTGCTTTTGGGTTCGGATCATTCCTCCCCGACACACTCCTTGAATGGCTTCTTCTTATCCTCGTTATCCTTGCGCTTATTGTGCTCGGACGACAGATCTACAAGAAGAAAGAGCACCCTGTTGCGTAAATAAAACAGTAAACGCACACCAATACACCCGGCACATCGTGCCGGGTGTATTGCGTCTGGGGGCGTGCTAGAATCGACCTATGGATACTCGATACAAACAAGAAGAGACCTCTCGGGTAGCGCAGGCGATCCTTGATGAAGTGGTTGCATACCCCGATCGAGCAACCGTCGTAGGACTCACTGGTGACCTTGGCGCAGGCAAGACAACGCTGACCCAAGAACTTGCTCGCTTGCTCGGTGTGACGAGAGGGGTGCTGAGCCCAACATTTGTTATCGCAAAACGATATGAAGCAAACACACACGGCTTTCGTTCGCTCGTACACATAGATGCGTATCGAATCGATACATTCGAAGAGCTCGGCCCTCTTGGTTGGGATAGTCTTGTCACAGAGCCGCAGACGCTCGTTGTTGTGGAGTGGTCTGAACGTATCGAATCAGCACTTCCAAAAGACACTCGCCGGTACGAGATTGTGCATGACGGAGAGTATCGAGTCATAAGCCATGTCTAAAAAAGAAACACAAAAGACTCTGGTGATTATCGACGCTCATGCGATCATTCACCGCGCATATCATGCACTTCCTAGTTTTACCAATAGTGAAGGATTGCCCACCGGTGCGCTTTATGGGCTCTCCGCCATGCTCATTCGAATCATCGAAGAGTTTCGACCGGAGTATATTGTCGCGGCGTATGACCTCCCGAAGCCAACGTTTCGTCATCACGCCTATGATGGGTATAAAGCAACTCGCGTAAAAACAGATGATGAACTAAAAGCTCAGATTGAACGTTCGCGGGATATTTTTGCTGCATTTGGTGTGCCTTGTTTGGATGCAGAAGGGTTTGAGGCTGATGATGTAATCGGCACCCTCGTTGCACAAAACAAAAATGAAAAGGATCTCACGATCGTCATCGCTTCTGGTGATATGGACACACTTCAGCTCGTTATTGGGAAAAAGGTCAAAGTGTTTACTCTTAAAAAAGGGGTCACTGACACAGCGCTCTATGATGAGTCGGCAGTACAAGAACGGTATGGATTTGCCCCAAAACAATTGGTCGACTTCAAAGGGCTTCGAGGAGATCCTTCGGACAATATCATCGGAGTTCCTGGTGTTGGAGAAAAAACAGCAACGACCATTATCCAGGCGTTTGGTTCTATCGAAGGACTTTATGAAGCGCTTCAAAAAGGAAGTGTCGATATGAAAAAGAAGGCGGGACTCTCTCCTCGTATGGTGGAGATCCTCAAAGAGCATAAGGACGATGCTTTTTTCTCAAAAACACTCGCAACGATTCGTACTGACGCACCGATACACTACGAGATCCCAAAAGACAATCACCGGCAGCAGCTCAACACTGACGCGCTTGTCGAGATGCTTTCGCTGTATGAATTTCGTTCGCTTGTTCCGAGAGTAAAAAAGCTTTTTGCTATTGAAAGTTCAGTCGACGACAGTGTTGTTGATAAGGACCTCCTTCAGGAAGCATCAATCGCGCTTTGGGTGTTGTACTCCGAAGATACTATGCCGGCACTTGATACTATTCTTGTACGGACAAAGAAAAAAACTCTCATTGAGGCGCATGCAAGCATCATCGAAGATCTCAAAAAGCACTCACTTGATGGCGTCTTTGAAAAGATAGAAAAACCGCTCATTCCGCTTGTCTCACAGATGCATACACGAGGTATTTTGATCGACAGGGAGCATTTTCTTCGATTGCAAAAAGAAATGCACACCGAACTTGAACGTATTGCTTCTGAAGTAGAAAAGTGTACTGGTACTTCAATCAATCTCAACTCGCCAAAACAACTCTCTGAGCTTCTCTTTGTGACACTCGGGCTCAAGACAAAAGGAAAGCGCAAGGCAAGTGGAGCCTTTACGACCAACGCAGAGACGCTCGAGTTGTTGCGAGATGCCCATCCTGTTGTTTCACTCATTTTGGAACATCGAGAAACACAAAAACTCCTCACCACCTATGTGGAAGCTCTTCTTGAACATCAGGGAGAGGACGGACGAGTCCATGCTGAGTTTTTCCAGAATGGGACCACAACAGGGAGATTCTCATCTGCAAATCCAAACCTTCAAAACATCCCAAACAAAGGGGAGGCTGGCAAATCTATACGAAAAGGATTTGTTGCAACACCAGGGCACGTATTTATCGGGTGTGACTATTCACAGATCGAATTGCGAGTACTCGCTATCCTTTCAAAGGACGAGCGGCTTATTGAGACATTTAAAAGAGGGGAGGATATCCACTCCTCAGTTGCTTCAAAGATGTTCAACGTCTCACTTGCAGAGGTTACCTCTGATATGCGCCGAATAGCAAAGGTTATCAACTTTGGGATTTTGTTTGGGATGGGGGTGACTGCGCTTGCAAAAAACCTTGGAACAAACAGGGAGGAAGCGCAGAAGTTCTATACGAACTATTTTGAGACATTCCCTGGGGTCGAAGCGTATATCGAAGCGACCAAACAAGAAGCCCGAACAAAAGGATATACACAGACACTTTTTGGTCGACGTCGGTATCTGCCGCAAATCAATGCAGCAGCGCCATTTTTGCGAGCGTTTGCAGAACGCATGGCATCAAATGCGCCTATTCAGGGGACGGAGGCCGACATCCTCAAGATAGCGATGCTCCTTGCAGAAGGCGATCTTGCCAGGGCGGGCCTTTCGGGGAAAGTACACCTCCTTTTGCAGATCCACGATGAGCTTGTCTATGAGGTCGAGGAGAGTGTTCTCGAAGAAGCAAAAGCAGTGATTGAGCATGCAATGCTTTCGGTGTATGAGCGTTCACCTCTTGCGATTGATACACCACCGGTGCCGCTTGCGATATCGACTGCGACAGGGGTGAGCCTCGACCAGTTAAAGTGATACAATACCGATATTCCTATGACTGAACAAAACACACTCAACCACGTTTTAGCAAAGTCCTACCTCGCTCACTTTGTAGCGAGTATTGTAGGGCTTCTTGTCGATGCGTTTATTGCGGTACCGTTTGACGTGCCATATGCACACACAATCGCTATCATCTTTTTTGGACTTGGGCCGATGATTATCCTATGGGCTCAGTATACGAGCTGGCACTGCGAGCAGCATAAACACTCAGCGACGTTTTATATGCACGGACCATATCGTTTCGTTCGTAACCCGACGCATCTCGGAGTACTCATCCTCGTTGCAGGGTATACGATGGTCGCTGGTTCGTTTGTGTTTTTTGGAACGACGCTTCTTGGTTTTCTTATCTCAAATATTTTTTTCAAAA
This sequence comes from Candidatus Nomurabacteria bacterium, assembly GCA_052034745.1. Taxonomy (GTDB): domain Bacteria; phylum Patescibacteriota; class Minisyncoccia; order Phycocordibacterales; family UBA9973; genus UBA4124. The sequence goes on from JBPOIF010000041.1 coordinate 23,480, forward strand.
AATACGAAGCCATCAACCATCAATCATTTGGTGAACACTATGCAAAGTACAAAGCTCAAACACCTCGACTCTAATGCTCTACGTTATTGCAACTGACAACAAAACATCTCGCGGAACAAAAATCCTTGAAGTTGTTTCAGCGCATGAACATACAGAACGTATCGTTCTCGACGACTCGATGATGACACTGCAGGACCTCGAGCAGTTTTTGTACCCATCACTTTTTTCACAAGGGGTATCTCTTGTTCATGGAAAATTTTTTCTTGACCGAGGAGATTTCGATGAGGGGATGATAAAAAAGTTTGTGATGAGTCCTACGGTATTTATTTTTGAAGAGTTGGCACTTCCTAAACAACTTGCAACAACACTTACAAAAAGCGGTGCAGTGGTGCACCTGGGAGAGAAACAGCCAGCACCAAAAAAAGAGGGAGATATATTTGCAGTCACCGCATGTATCACTGCAAAAGATAAAAAAGCTCGTTGGATTGCGTACAGGACAGCACTCGAAACACAACCGATCGAAGCACTCCTCGGCATACTTTTTTGGAAACTCAGAACACTCGCAGTAAATGGTGCAAAAGGAAACCAGTATGAACAATTGTATAAAGCGATGCTTGGTGCGCAAAAACGAGCATGGCAGACAGGAGCACCGCTTGATGCATTGGTTGAAAAAATAATTTTGGAATAAAAGAAAAACCCTCCGAGAAAAAATGGAGGGTTTTATATAAGAAGTTGAGTTGTTTTTTGTTTTATTTGTTGTGAATGAACGTTCGTGAGAGCAAAATTCTCCAAGAGGAGAGGGGTGGCTTATGAGCACTGACATTTTCATAAGCCGGAAGGAACTATTGCTATCATTGTACGTCGATTAAGAGTTCTGAGCAATAGTCTTCTGTGGAAAACGTCCTGCGAGAAGGGCGAGGAGAATGCCAAGTCCAAGGACGGTGACTGACATCAT